>NZ_JBHVJC010000025.1:0-109950 GCF_042799315.1 Streptomyces sp. NPDC057702
CGCACCGCACGTCCCAAGCGGTCGCCCGCCGCGCCCGCCCCGCGGCGGGCGCGGCGGGGCCCGTGCACGGCCGGACTACAGGGCCGACAGCTCGGCCACCAGGTCATCCAGGCCGAGCGAGCCCTGGGACAGGGCCGCCATGTGCCACTTCTTGGCGTCGAACGCGTCGCCGTGTGCCGCGCGGGCCGCCTCCCGCCCCGCCAGCCAGGCGCGCTCGCCGAGCTTGTAGCCGATCGCCTGGCCCGGCATGCCCAGGTAGCGAACCAGTTCGCTCTCGACGCTGTCCGCCGGCTGTCCGCTGTGCCGGCCGAAGAACTCCTGGGCCAGCTCGGGCGTCCAGCGCTCACCGGGGTGGAAGGGGGAGTGGTCCGGGATCTCCAGCTCCAGGTGCATGCCGATGTCGATGATCACCCGCAGCGAGCGCATCATCTGCGCGTCCAGGTACCCCAACCGGCGCTCGGCGTCGGTCAGGTAGCCCAGCTCGTCCATCAGCCGCTCCGCGTACAGCGCCCAGCCCTCGCAGTTGGCGCTGACCTGTCCCACCGTCGCCTGGTAGCGCGAGAGCTGGTCGGCCACGTGCGCCCACTGGGCGAGCTGGAGGTGGTGGCCCGGCACGCCCTCGTGGTACCAGGTGCTGACCAGGTCGTAGGCCGGGAACCGGGTCCGGCCCATCGTCGGCAGCCAGGTGCGCCCCGGGCGGCTGAAGTCCATGGAGGGTGACGTGTAGTACGGCGCGGCGGCGGTGCCGGGCGGCGCGAGCATCGACTCGACCCGCTTGATCCGCTCGGCGAGCTCGAAGTGGGTGCCGTCCAGCGCCTCGATCGTGTCGTCCATGAGCCTCTGCAGCCAGGCCCGGGTCTCCTCGGCGCCCTCGATCACCTCGCCGTGGGTGTCCAGGTGCTCCAGCACCTCCCACGGGGTGGCCCCGGGCAGCACCTTGGCCGCCTCGGCACGCATCTCCTCGTGGATGCGGTGGTACTCGGACCAGCCGTACGCGTACGCCTCGTCCAGATCCAGGTCGGTGCCGTTCCACTGGCGCGACCAGCGCCGGTAGCGCTCGCGGCCCACGACGTCGGGCGAGCCCGCCACCCCGGGCGCGTACACGTCCCGCAGCCAGTCGCGCAGCGTCACCAGCGCCGCGGTCGCCTCGGCGGCCGACGCGTCGAGCTCGGCGCGGAGCGCGGCCGGGCCCTGGCGGGTGAACTCGGCGAACCAGCCGCCGTCGGCGCCGATCCACGCGCCCAACTGCTCGACGACGGTGGCCACCTGCCGCGGCCCACCGGGCAGCCCCCGCTCCAGGCCGGCCGCGAGGGAGGCCCGGTAGCCCGCCAGGGCCTGCGGGACGGCCCGCAGCCGGGTCGCGACGTCACCCCAGTGCGCCTCGGTCTCGGTGGGCATCATGGTGAAGCAGTCGCGCACCGAGTGCACCGGCGAGGAGAGGTTGCTGACGGCGCGCAGGTGCTCGTGGGCCTCGTGGATGGCCAGGTCGGCCGTCAGGCGCTCGCGCAGCAGCCGCCCACAGCGCCGCTCCGCGTCACTGTCGGCGCCGGGCCGCCGCTCGGCCTCGTCGAGATCGGCGAGCGTGCCACGGGCCAGCTCCGCCAGCGCCTCCTGTCCGGCGGGGGAGAAGTCGGGCAGCCGCGTGGCGCTCTCGGGCACGCCCAGGTAGGTGCCGGTGATCGGGTCGAGGGCGACGAGGGCGTCGACGTAGGCGTCGGCGACCTGGCGCGGCAGGGGGGAAGTGAGGATCTCGGACATGGGGCCATCCTCGTACGCCGAACGCCGCCGCGTCACTAGCATTCCGCGGAACGTTCCTGACCCCATGCGTCCGTCCTGCCCCGCCGCCGCGCCCGCCGGGGGGTCAGCAGCCCTCGCCGAGCGGGCCGGCGGGCAGGGCCGCGGCGGCGAGCTGGGCCGTGATGACGAGCGTGCCCTCCTCGACCTGGTAGTCCAGCGGCAGCCCGAGGCCGCGCATGGCGGCCACCATGCCGGTGTTCGCGGACTGGGTGACGGCGTAGACGTACGCGCAGTCGCTGTCGGCCGCCATCTCGACCAGCTGCCGCAGCAACCGGGCCCCGATCCCGCGCCGCTGCCAGGCGTCCTCCACCAGCAGCGCGACCTCGGTCTCCTCGCCGTCCCACAGCAGGTGACCGAGCGCGACCAGCCGCCCGGAGGCGGTCTGCACCGCGAGCGTACGGCCGTACCGGGGGCTGAGCAGGTGGTCCAGGTAGCGGTCCGCGTCGCCGACCGGGCCGTGGTAGCGCATCCGCAGCGTGGCCGGCGAGCACCGGTCGTGCAGCGCGCGGGCCGCCTCCAGGTCGGAGGTGTCGGCGCGACGCACGGTCAGCTCCTCACCCTCCGACAGCGTCACCACGTCCCGGCTCGGCGGGACGCGCGGGCCCAGCCGCGAGTCCAGCTCGATCAGCGCGCGCGCCCGGGCGAACTCCGTCGGCGTGAACGGCAGGTGCGCGCGCTCGATGGTGACCGAGCCACCCGAGGGGTCCCGCAGCCGCATGCGCGTGTCCTCCAGTACGCCTTCGGCGGGCACCTGGTCCGCCGCCCGGCGCGACCCGAACGGGGGGTCGGCCGGCTGGGAGCGGATCGCGCAGCGCCCCAGCAACTGACGCAGCGCCACCGGCAGCTCGGCGGCGTCCAGCGCGGTGCGGGTGGCCAGGGCCAGGACCCGGGTCGGGCCGTCGACCAGGTCGTGCGCGTCCGCCCGCTCCACCCACGTGTCGCGCCCGCCGCCGGCGGTGGCCGCCGAGCCCAGCTCCTCGGCGCCCAGCGCGGCCGGGGCGCGTACCAGCATCTCGTCCACCGTGCCGTCGGTGAGCGGGTGGGTCTGGAGCGAGAGGATGTCCACCCGCCGCGCGGCCAGCGCCGCGCACAGGGCGGCCAGGCTGCCAGGCCGGTCCTGGACGGTCGTACGCATCCGCCACAGCGCCGTGGCGTCCCCGTCGGCCGCCGCTGCGCGGGGCGGGGTGTCCGTCGGCGCCGTGGCGTCGGTATCGCCGCCCGGCCCCGGGGGCGGGGCGTGGCGATGCCGCGCCAGCCCCTGGGGCGGGCCGTGGTGCGCGGCGAGGCGCTGGAACAGCCGCTGTCGCCACGTCCGACGGGTCCGGGCACTCTTGGTCAGGGTCGTGTCACTCATAGCTCCACTCTGCGCGAGTGGTGTTGCGCGATCACGAACGGTGTGTGACTGATGAGTTAAGGGCGACTCTGGGCTGCTATCGCCCGATTCTGTCCACTGCTCAACCACGTGATGTCCCCGTCCGTCCCTCGTCGCCTTCTCCGCGCGTCGTCCCTGTGTCGTGCCGTGCCGTCCTCCGGTGCGGGGCCTACTGGCCGACCCGCCCCGGTTGCAGCACCTTGGTGAAGAGGACGGCCCCGCCCTCCTCGCGCAGCCGGACGGTCAGCTCCGCGCTGCCGCCGTCGATCTCCACCTCGCCGTAATACTGACCGCCCTCGGCCGGCGACACGTTCGCCTTGGCCGGAGCTTTGACGAAGACTTGCTCGGGACCGAACGTGCGGTCCAGCCCGACGGCCGGGAATCCCCCCGCGTGCAGCGGCCCGGACACGAACTCCCAGAACGGCTCGAAGTCCTTGAACGCGGCCCGCGCCGGCTGGTACCGCTGCGCCGACGTGTAGTGAACGTCAGCCGTGAGCCACACAGTTCCCGTGACGCGGCGGTGCTTGATGAACCGCAACAGCTCGGCGATCTGCAGCTCGCGACCGAGCGGCGCGCCGGGGTCGCCCTGCGCGACGGCCTCGAAGTTCGTCGTCCCGTCGGCGACCACCAGGCCCAGCGGCATGTCCGCGGCGATCACCTTCCAGGTGGCGCGCGAGCGGGAGAGCTCGCGCTTGAGCCAGGCCAGCTGCTCGGCGCCCATGATGCCCACGGCGTCGTCGTTCTGGCGGCCCGGCGAGTTGGCGTTGCGGTAGGTGCGCATGTCCAGGACGAACACGTCGAGCAGCGGTCCGTGCCGCAGCACCCGGTAGACCCGGCCGGCCCCGTCCGGGCGCACCGTGGATATCGGGAAGTACTCGCTCCAGGCCCGCCGGGCCCGCGCCGCCAGGACGTCCACGTTCTTCTCGGTGTACCGGTCGTCGTCCAGGATCTGGCCCGGGTACCAGTTGTTGCGTACCTCGTGGTCGTCCCACTGGGTGATGGAGGGCACCTGCGCGTTGAAGTCCCGCAGGTGCGAGTCGAGCAGGTTGTACCGGAAGTTGCCCCGGTACTCCCTCAGCGTCTCGGCGACCTTGGACTTCTCCTCGGTGGTGATGTTCCGCCAGACGCGACCGTCGGGCAGCGTGACGGTGGGCTCGATCGGGTTGTCCGCGTAGATGCTGTCGCCGCTGCACAGGAAGAAGTCGGGGTCCAGGCGCCGCATCTCGGAGAAAATCGGGTAACCGCCCCGGTCCGGGTTGATGCCCCAGCCCTGCCCGGCCAGGTCGCCCGACCACAGGAAGCGCACGTCACGGCGGCGGGCGGGAGCGGTCCGGAAGGTGCCGTAGACCGGCTCGCCGGTACGCCGCGGGTCGTACGGGTCGGCGAGGGTGACCCGGTAGTGGATCTGCTCGCCGGGCGGCAGGCCGTGCAGCGCCGTGCGGCCGGTGAAGTCGGTGCCCGGGCCCACGAGCGGGCCGTGCCAGCGGCGCGCGCGCCGGAAGGAGTCGGTCGCCGAGGTCTCCACGATCATCCGCGCCCGACGGTCCGAGCGCACCCACACCAGCCCCGAGGACATCGTGACGTCACCGGCCTGCGTGCCCCAGCGGGCCTGCGGGCGACCGGACAGCGCCAGTGCCGGGGCAGCTGCCGCCGCCGACGCCGGCAGGGCGAGCGCGGCGGAGGCGACCGCCGATCCGCGCAACACCGTGCGCCGGCCGATCGCGTTCCCCGAATCCCGGCTCATGCGTAACCTCCTGCTATTCCCGCTCCGCGCGCACTTCACGCCTGCCTCCGCAGTATCGCCCGCCAATTCCTGGGCAATACGGACGGAGCCACAACGCGAGGTGAACAACTGGTCGGTGTGTGTGGGGCGAGACCCGGCCGCCGCCACCCACCGCGCCGGATGGTGTGCCCGGCCATTGGACCTCCTGTCGGCCCGCCATGGGGCGCTGTGACAGGACGCGTACGGATTCCGTACCGGATGCACACGCGCCCGCCCGCCCCCGACCGGGCGGAGGCGACCCCACCGGGCGGCGGGGACCTCCGCACGGCCGAGGCCAGGGGCGTACGGGCCGGGGCGCGATCGCCACGGGGGCGCCGGGCGACGCCGGGCCCGGCGGTCAGGGGAGGGCGCGGCGCAACTGCCCCACCGCCGTGGCGATCCGGCTCGGCGACAGGTGGGCGTAGCCGAGTACCAGGCGCACTCCGGGGCGCGCGTGGAGTTCGGGCGCGGTGCCGCAGGCGTAGGAGGACAGCGGGGCGAGCGCGATGCCCGCGCGGTGCGCCCGCTCCAGGAAGCGCTCCTGCGGACCGTAGCGTTCCGGCAGCTGGGCGATAACGTGCAGCCCCGCCGCGATGCCGGTCACCTCCGTGCCGGGAAAGTGTTCGGCCAGCGCCGCGACCAGCGCGTCCCGTCGCTCCCGGTAGGCACGCTGGCAGCGGCGCAACTGCCGGTCGTAGTCGCCGCGCTCGATCACATCGGCGAACAGCGCCTGGTCCAGCACGGGATGGCCGAGATCCATCGTGCGCTTGCGCTCCACCACCTCCGCCACCAGCGGCTGCGGCAGCACCATCCAGCCCAGCCGCAGCCCCGGGGCCAGGGACTTGCTCACCGACCCGGTGTACACGACCCGGGTGGGATCGAGCCCCTGGAGCGCGCCCACCGGGGCCCTGTCGTACCGGAAGTCCCCGTCGTAGTCGTCCTCGACGAGTAACCCGTCGACCGCGCGGGCCCAGTCGAGCAGGGCCGAACGGCGCCGGGCCGAGTAGGCGATCCCGGAGGGGAACTGGTGCGAGGGCGTCAGCATCGCGCCCCGCGCCCCGGACGCGGCCAGCGCCGCCGGATCGATCCCCTCCGAACCCACCGGCAGCGGCACCACGTCCACCCCGACCGCCGCGAACAACCCCCGGTAGGCGGCCGTGCCCGGGTCCTCAAGGGCCACCCGGGGCGGGGCGGCGTCCCGCGCGGCGACCTGGGACCAGGGCTCCGCCCGCCCGTCGCCCGCCTCCAGCAGCGGCCTCGCGCCACGCCCGGCGAGCACGGCGCCGAGCAGGGTCAGCGCCTGTGCCACGCCCGAGCAGACGACGATCCGCTCCGGGTCGGCCACCACCCCGCGCCGCCGGGTCAGCAGCCCGGCCAGCGCCTCCCGCAACTCGGGCAGGCCGCGCGGGTCCGGATAGCCGAGCGCCTGGTGCGGCAGCCTGGCCAGCGCCCTGCGGTGGGCCGCGGTCCACGCCGCGCGGGGGAAGAGCGAGAGGTCGGGTGTGCCCGGCAGGAACCCGACGGTCGGCTCGCTGGCGGTGGCGGCCCCCGCGTGTCCGGCGGGCGCGGCGCAGCGTACGGCCCCGCTGACCCAGGTGCCCGCGCCCCGGCCGCTGCGCAGATAGCCCTCGGCCGTCAACTGCTCGTACGCGTCGGTGACCAGGCCCCGCGAGACACCGAGGTCGGCCGCCAGCTCGCGGCTGGAGGGCAGCCGCGTGCCGCCCGCGATCCGTCCCGAGGTGATCGCGTCGCGCAGCGCGCGTTGCAGGGCCCGACCGCGCTGTCGGGGCGGCAGGGCGACGCTGGGTAACAGCAACTCCCAGGCGGGCGTGGCCGCCCGCGCCCCCTGGGAGCCGGCCGGCGTCGGACGGTCGGCGCGCCCATGGGGACCGGGCGCGCTGACGGCGGGCGCCGCGTGGGTGGGGGCGGTTGACGAAGTGGTCCGCGAATCGCTCATCGGATTGGACCCTAAGACGTACCGCCACACTGCCTAGCGTCGGCCCCATGGATCACAGCAACTCCGCGCACCAGCGACAGGGCGCCCTGCTCGCCGCCTTCGCCTGTGTACTGGTGGGCGCCTCCTTCACCGCCAACAGCGTGCTCGGCGACTTTCCGCACGCCGGCGGTCAGGCCGTTCGGTACGCCGTCGCCAGCCTTCTGCTCCTGCCGCTCCTCGGGCGCGGTGGCCTCGCGCCGTTGCGCGGCCTGACCTGGCGTGGCTGGGTACGGCTGGCGGTCCTGGCCGGGGTCGGCATGGTCGGGTTCAACCTGGCGGTGCTCGCGGCCGAGCGCACCTCGGAGCCGGCCGTTCCCGGCGTGTTCGTGGGGTGCGCCCCCGTGGTGATCGCCGTGATCGTCCCGACGCTCGACGGCCGCCGCCCCACCCGCGCGGTGCTGTGCGGCGCCCTGCTGGTCGCGGCCGGCGCCTTCGCCGTCCAGGGCTGGGGGCGGGCCGACGCGCCGGGCATCGCCTGGTCCGTGGCGGCGCTGGTCGGCGAGGTGGCGTTCGCGGTCGTCGCGGTGCCGGTGCTACGCACCGTGGGCCCCGTCCTGCTGTCGGCCGCCGCCTGCGGCATCGGCGCCGTGGAGTCCCTGGGGCTCGCGCTGCTCATCGACGGCGGCGGATGGCTGCGCGTGCCGGACCCGGCGGAGGGCGCGGCGTTGCTGTGGCAGACCCTGGTCGTCACGGTGGTCGGCTTCGTGTGCTGGTACCGGGGCCTCCAGCGGATCGGCCCGGAGCGGGCCACGCTGTTCTCGGGCCTGATCCCCGTCGCCGCCGCCCTCACGGCGCCGGTCGTCGGCGCCGGCGGCTACGGCCCGGCCCAGGCGGCGGGCAGCCTGCTGGTGGGGCTCGGCGTCGCCGTCGGCTCCGGCGCCTTCGGGCGACGGCCCGGCAGGCGACGCGACACGGTCGTCGCGTCCGGTACGCCCCGCGCGACCACGCCCCCGACGCCCGCCCCCACGGACCCGGCTGCCGCACCCTCCGCCCCATCGAGGCAGCCGGCGGACGCCACCCCACCGGGACCTCACCCGACGAACCCCCCGGCGCCGGTACCCGACGGACGCCCGCCCCACCCGCGACGGGAGAGCGGGCCCACGCCCGAGTCGGAGTAGCCGCCCAGAGTGAGCGCCAGCGATCGCCGCTGAGCCCAGGTCAGGCGCGGGTGCGGGCCCCAGGTCCGGGACGGCGGCGGGTTGCGCTGGCGCGGGGTGCCCTTCGCGCGGGGGCGAGGCGACTAAGCCCGGCATCGGGTGGCCGGAGCGGGGGCGGTCGCCGCAGGCGCGGGACCACCCCCGCACGCGCGGGGACGAGTCCTGGTGGGCGCTGACGACCGCCGGGTCGACGGGACCACCCCCGCACGCGCGGGGACGAGAGTAATTGACCTGCGGGTTTACCCGGCGGGAGGCCGACTCCCCGCAACTTCCGCCGATCGCGACCTATCGCGCAAGATTGGCAAATCCCCCATCTGTGCCCCTTCTTGGCTGGCCAGCTTCTTGGCGGATCAGCGCTGAAGCCGCCTGCTCTGACTCCGGTCGCGAACGCTGACGATACCTGGGGCTGACGGCGAGGACGGGCCGTGCGGGTCCTTGTCTCTGGGGGCTGGTGGTGCGGCGGGGGTGTCACTGACCCAGGGGAGAGGGCGCTGGGAGCCGTCGCCGGCGCGGGTGTCCCGAGCGCGGGCTCCGGGGCCGGGTACCCGGTTCGCTTCGTCGGCATACGCGGGTCCGGCGTCCGGAATCGGCGCCGGCGCCGCGTGGCACCGGCGCCCGGTCACAGCCCGCCGGCCACCCGCAGCACCGCGCCCGTGGTGTACGAGGCGTCCGCCGACAGCAGCCAGGCGATCGCGCCGGCGACCTCGTCCGGCTCGCCCGGTCGGCCCATCGGCACCCGGTCCGCCGCGCGCCAGGGGCGCTCGGGGTCGCCCATCGACGCGTGGATGTCGGTGACGATCAGGCCCGGCTGTACGGAGTTGACCCGGATGCCCTCCGGGGCCAACTCCTTGGCCAGTCCCACCGTCATCGCGTCCACGGCGGCCTTGCTCGCCGCGTAGTGCACGTACTCGCCCGGACTGCCCAGTGTGGCGCTGGCCGACGAGAGGTTCACGATCGCCCCGCCCGCGCCCCCGTGGCGGGTGGACATCGCGCGGGCGGCCTCGCGGGCGCAGAGCAGGGCGCCGGTCACGTTGACGTCGATCACCCGCCGCATGGCCGCCGGCGAGGTTTCCGTGAACCGGCCGAGCAACCCCGTGACGCCGGCGTTGTTCACCAGCCCGGTGACTGTGCCCAACTCCTCGCGCGCCACCTCGAACAGCGCCTCGACCTGGTCGGCCTCGCTCGTGTCGACGCGTACGGCCACGCATCGCACGCCCTGCGCGCGGACATCGGCGGCGACCGCCTCGGCGGCCTCCGCCGCCCGCTCGAAGCCGACGGCGATGTGGTGTCCCGCCCGCGCCAGCCGCCCGGCGACGGCCGCGCCGATGCCTCTGCTGCCGCCCGTCACCACGGTGACCTGGTCCATTTCCCCGCTCCTCGCTCTCGCGCCCCGTCCGTGCCGTTCGCCCCGCGTACCCGGTGCGAGACGCGGGCGGCGGTGGGGCGGCGCGGTTCGTCGTGACCGTGTGGCGTCACGGCCGCGACGCTACCCGACGGCCCCGCGACACCCCGCTCGGGGATTGGTCTTGACCAAGTCGGCCCGCCGTCCTATCGTCACACCCATACTGAAACAACCTTTAATAAAGAAGCGCGTATAACTTCGACCCCGGGAACGGGGTTGACCGGGCCCCGAAGGCGAGCGGCCCGGATCGCGGAGCGGGGGAACGCACCGCGGCGCGCTTGGCTCATCGGGGACGCGCGGCCGGTGCGAGAGCCGGCCCGGACACGGCGAACGTGGAGGACAGGGTGGGGACCACGCAGCTTGAGACGGTGCCGGAGCCGAAGTACTGGCACCTGAAGACGGTGTTGAGCAACGCGCTCGATTCGGAGTTCGCGGTGGGCGAGATCCTGCCCAACGAACGCGAACTCGCCGCGCGGTTCGGCGTCGCGCGCGCCACGCTCCGACAGGCCCTGGAACAACTGGAGTTGGAGGGCCGACTCCAACGCCGCCGAGGCGTCGGCACCACCGTCGCGCCGCCCCGCATGGGTGTGGCCGTCGGCGACAGCCGACACGCCTGGCCCGGCGCGGTCGCCGACCCGTGGCAGACGTTGAGCTGCGCGGTGGGCGAGGCGCCCGCCGCCGTCACCCGACTGCTGGCCCCCGCGATCGGCGAGGCCGTGCACACCGTACGCCGCGCGCTGACCACCGACGGCCACCCGGTCGCCGCCGAGCTGCTGTACGTGCCGGCCAGCTCCGTGCCGGCCCTGTCACGCGGCGAGGTCACCTCGGCCCCGGTCGGCAACGCGACGGCCCTGCCCGCCGGAGGCGCGGCCAAGGCGCGCGCTCTGCTGCGTGAGCTGCACCGGCTGGAGCTGGAGGGCCAGGAGCGTACGGTGGAGCTCGGCTCGGCCCGCGCGGACGACGCGAAGGCCCTGGACCGGCTGCCCGGCGCTCCGGTGCTCGTGGTGACCACCCGTTACCTGGTGGCGGGTCGCCCGGCGGCCGTCAGCGTGGCCACCTACCGCGCCGACACCTGCCGGCTCACCTTCGGCGACGCCGCCACCGACCTGTTGGCGGGCTGAGGCCACGTCAGCTCAGTGGGGCCGGCCTCGGAACGCGAGGCCGGCCCCGTCGACGTCGGCGGCCCCGCGCACGGCGTCGCCGACCAAATCCCGGGCACCTCGCGCGACGCCCCACCGGCGACGACACCGGCCGGGTCCGTGGCCTGAACCGGCCCGTGATCGAAACCGGCGGCGTCTCCGCCGCGACCGAACGGGCCGGGACCGCGCGGACCGCTACCGGCGTGCCGTCACCGTGCTCTCCACCGCGAAGAGTTGCTCCTCCACGTGATCGAGCGCCAGCCGCAGCGCGCCCGTGGCGACGGCCGCCTCACCCAGGATGGACTGGGTCACCATCGGCGGGCGCAGACAGTAGCGGGCGAGTTCGCTGCGCAGCGGGTCCAGTACCCCGTCCAGCCCGGCGGCCCACCCGCCCACCACGACCAACTCCGGGTCCAGCGCGAGCACCAGCGCCGTCACGTCGTGCACCAGGCGGCGGATGAACCGGGCCTCGGCCGCGCGCGCCCCGGCGTCGCCCGCCCTGGCCAGCGCGAACACCCGGGCCACCTGCTCCTCGTCCAGCGGGTGCAGCGGCTCCCCGGTGGTCGAGAGGACCTGCTCGGGCGGTTCCTCGCCCCCGAGCAGGTGCAGCGCCCCGATCTCGCCGGCCGCGCCGCCGAAACCACGGTGCAGCCGGCCGCCGATCAGCGCGCCGGCGCCGGGGCTGAGCCCGGCCAGCACGAACACGACGTCGTCGGAGCGGGTCGCGGCGCCCTGCCAGTGCTCGGCGACGGCCGCGGTGTTCGCGTCGTTCTCCACCAGGACCGGGCAGCGGAAGGAGCGGCGCAGCCGGTCGCCCAGCGCCAGCCCGGTCCAGCCGGGCAGCGCGGTGCTCAGCCGCACGGTGCCCTCGGCGTCCACCATGCCGGGGCTGCCCACGCCCACCGCCCGCAGCGAACTGCGGGCCACGCCCGCGCGCTTGAGCAGGTCCGCCACCGCCCCGCGCAGCCGCTCCAGCCGCTCGTCGGCCGGGGCGGTGGCCGTGATCTCCCGGGCCACCGAGCCGAGCATGCGGCCGTCGAGGTCGGACAACAGGGCCGAGATACGGTGCGGGCCGATCTCGATGCCGCACAGGTGCCCCGCCTCCGCGCGGAAGCGGAACCTGCGCGCCGGCCGCCCCTGGCGGCGGGCCTCGCCCTCCTCGGCGGGCGTCTCCATCACCAGGCCGCTGCCCGTCAGCCCCTCGACCACTCCCTCGACCGTCGGGCGGGAGAGTCCGGTGACCCGGACCAGATCCGTGAGGGTCGCCGATTCCACCGCCCGCAGTGCGTGCAAGACCACGGCGGAGTTGATCCGCCGCAGCAGCGACGGGTCCCCACCGGTGAGCCGCCCCAATCCGGCCTCCCTACCTGTGCGTGTCTGCGGGATCGTATCTGCTGGCGTCGGTCCCGGCGACCTTCCCGTAGGCGCCACAATCAGCCATCTCGGCGGCGACCGTCCCGCGTGTCGCCGACCGGGTTCCCTCATCCCGGCGTGACCAACCCCGACTCGTACGCGGCGAACACCGCCTGGGTGCGATCCCGCGCGCCGAGCTTGGCCAGTACCGCGCTCACGTGCGTCTTGACCGTCTCGGTGCCCACCACCAGCCGCCCGGCGATCTCCGCGTCGGGCAGACCACGGGCCGTCAGCCGCAGCATCTCGCCCGCGCGCGGTCAGCGCGGCCCGCTCCACGGCGGCACGCACCCGCGCGCAGCGCCCCGTAGACGTACGCGTCGTTCTCGAACGTCGTCACTACCAGGGCCTTCGGCGGCGCCGGCACGGACCACAGCACGGCGTGCGTCGCCGCGATACCGTCCAGCGGCGGCATCCGTACGGCCATGACGACCACGTCGGGGCGCGACCGGCGCACCAGGGGCGGGCACTGCGGCCCCGTCGGCGGCCTCGCCGACCACCTCGATGTCGGGCTGGGCGCTCAGGACGGCGCGCGACCCGGCCCGTACGAGTCGCTCGTCGTCGACGAGAAGGACGGTCACCGGCATCGGACCAGCCTAGACCGCCAGCCCGCCCACCCCGCCGCCCGCCGGCACCGCATCCGAGCCGGTCCGCCGGGAGCCGCCCGCACGCCCGCCAGTGGCCGGCCTCGGGCCCGGTGCGTGCCTGGCCGCCGAGGAGCGTGGCGCGCTCCCGGACGCCGCGCGACCCGCTGCCGCTGCCGCCACCGAGCGCGGCCTGCCCCGTGTCCGGCAGCGGCTCGCGAACGTCCAGCTCACGTGTCGCCTCACCGACCACGACGCGCACCGCCACCGGCGCCGTGCCCGCGTGGCGCAGGGCGTTGGTCAGTGCCTCCCGCACGATGCGGTATCCCTCCCGGGACAGCGGCTCGGGCAGCCGGTCCACGCCCTGGTGCATCTCGGCGGTCACGTGCGCGCCCGCCGTCCGCGCCGACTCCGGCGGCCGGTCCACGTCGGTCAGCGCGGGCCCGACCCGGGTCGGCTCGCTCCGGCGCGCCGTCCTGGCGCAGCGGCCTCAGCCCAGCCGGCGGCGGGACTCGGCCCCTGGACGGGGCCCGCGGGACTGGCGGCCTGGACGCCGGCCCGCGCCGGGGCGGGCTGGTGCGCCCTGGAACGCCGCGACGCCCAGCCCGTCACCGGGCGCGGGCTCAGTCGCTCGCGGCCACGCGCAGCCGCGCGTACTCCTCGGCCATGGACGCGAGGTTCCAGTGCGCGTTCAGGCCGCTCGGGTTGGGCAGCACCCACACCCGGGTCCCGCCCAGCGGGGTCGGCTGCGGGCCGACGCGGGCCTTGCGGTCGTCGAAGGCCACCCGGTAGGCGGTGACGCCGACGACCGCGAGCCAGGCCGGCCGCAGCCGGGCCACCTTGGCGCGCAGCACCCGCCCACCCTCGCGGTACTCCTCGGCGTCCAACTCGTCGGCCCGCGCGCTGGCCCGGGCCACCACGTTGGTGATGCCGAGCCCGTACGTCAGCAACTCCCGCTCCTGGTCGGGCCGTAGCCGACACGGGGTGAAGCCGCTGGCGTGCAGCACGGGCCAGAACCGGTTTCCCGGGCGGGCGAAGTGGTGGCCGGTGGCCGCCGACATCAGCCCCGGGTTGATGCCGCAGAACAGGACGCGCAGTCCTGGCGCGACCACGTCGGGCACGACGCGGTCGCGGGCGGCGGCCAGCTCCTCGGGGGTCACGTGAGGGTGCCCGGGATCAGAGGATCGACCCCGGCGTGTACCCGGCGGCCTCGGGGAACCGTCGGGTGATCTCCTCGACGCGCGCCACCACCGAGGCCACCTGCTCGGCCGCCGCACCGGTGAAGGACAGCTTGTCGGCCATCAGGGCGTCCAGCGCCGCCCGGTCCAGCGGAAGGCGCTGGTCCGCCGCGAGGGTGTCCAACAGCTCGTTGCGCTCGGTGCCCCGCTCGCGCATGGCCAACGCCGCGGCCACCGCGTTCTCCTTGATCGCCTCGTGCGCCTCCTCGCGGCCCACGCCCGCCCGCACGGCGCCCATCAGCACCTTGGTGGTGGCCAGGAACGGCAGGTAGCGGTCCAGCTCGCGGGCGATGACCGCCGGGAAGGCGCCGAACTCGTCCAGCACCGTCAGGAACGTCTCCAGCAGGCCGTCGAGCGCGAAGAAGGCGTCCGGCAGCGCGACGCGGCGCACCACCGAGCACGACACGTCGCCCTCGTTCCACTGGTCGCCCGCCAGCTCGCCGGTCATCGACGCGTAGCCGCGCAGGATCACCATCAGGCCGTTGACCCGCTCGCAGGAGCGCGTGTTCATCTTGTGCGGCATCGCGGAGGAGCCGACCTGACCCGGCTTGAACCCCTCGGTGACCAGCTCGTGCCCGGCCATCAGCCGGATGGTCTTGGCGATCGAGGAGGGGGCGGCGGCCACCTGCACCAGGGCCGTGACCACCTCGTAGTCCAGCGAGCGCGGGTAGACCTGGCCGACGGAGGTGAACGCCTGCCCGAAGCCGAGGTGCCCGGCGACGCGCCGCTCCAGTTCGGCCAGCTTCGTCGCGTCGCCACCGAGCAGGTCGAGCATGTCCTGAGCGGTGCCGACCGGGCCCTTGACGCCGCGCAGCGGGTAGCGGTCCAGCAGCTCCGCCAGCCGCGCGAAGGCCACCAGCAGCTCGTCGGCGCCGGTGGCGAAGCGCTTGCCGAGCGTGGTGGCCTGGGCGGCGACGTTGTGCGAACGCCCGGCCATGACCAGCTCGGCGTGCTCGGCCGCCAGCGTGCCCAGCCGCGCCAACACCGCGACGACGCGGTCGCGCACCAACTCGAGCGAGAGCCTGACCTGCAGCTGCTCGACGTTCTCGGTCAGGTCCCGGGACGTCATGCCCTTGTGGACCTGCTCGTGCCCGGCGAGCGCGTTGAACTCCTCGATACGGGCCTTGACGTCGTGCCGGGTGACCTTCTCGCGCTCGGCGATCGACTCCAGGTCCACCTGCTCCAGGACCCGCTCGTAGTCGGCGACGGCGGCCTCGGGCACCTCGATGCCGAGGTCCTTCTGGGCGCGCAGCACGGCCAGCCACAGCCGCCTCTCCAGCACCACCTTGTACTCGGGGGACCACAGGAGGGCCAGCTCCGTGGAGGCGTAGCGGTTGGCCAGAACGTTCGGGATGCGCGGCTTAGCAGTCACGAACGCACAGTCTACTGGCGGTATCCGCAGGCCAGCGCCGCGCCCCGAACGTCCACCGACCGTGCCGCCCACCGCCGGCGGGCCGCGCGGCCAGTGGCTCGGGGCCGGGCGGTGCCGCCGGGGCTCCGCGACGGTCGGTCGTCCGGCGGCGCGGTCAGTCGCCCGGGGTCGGGCGGGAGGTAGGGGCGCCGCTGGCGGGCTGGTCCGGCAGCACGAGGGGCAGCAGCTCGGCCCGCTTGGGGGACCGCCCGTCGCCGGAGGAGCGGCCGGTCAGCCGTCGGCCGATCCACGGCGCCAGGTGCCGCCTGGCGAACCGCAGGTCCGCCCCGCGCCGCGAGCGCCAGCCCGACGGCACCGGCGGCGGCAGCGGCTCGCGCCAGTCGTAGGTGGCCGGCAGGCCGATCGCCTGCCACACCGCCTCCGCGACCCGCCGGTGCCCCTCGGCGTTCAGGTGCAGCCGGTCATCGGCCCACATGCGGGCGTCGCCCAGCGCCGGCGCCCCGTACAGGTCCACCACCACCGCCCCGTGTCGGGCGGCCAGGGTGTCGATCTGGCCGTACAACCGCTCCACGCGCGCCCTGCCGCGCTCCAGCAGCCGACCGTGTCGGCCGGGGCTGCGCATCAGGACGAGCTGGCGGCAGTGCGGCGCCAGGCGTTCGACGGCCTCCTCCAGGCGCGCGCCCACCCATCCCATGTCGCAGTGGGGGCGCAGCACGTCGTTCAGCCCGCCGACCAGCGTGACCAGGTCGGCGTCCATCGCCGCGGCCGGCCCGGTCTGGTCCTCGACGATCTGACCGATGAGCTTGCCGCGCACAGCGAGGTTGGCGTAGCGGAAGTCGGGACTTCGGGTCGCGAGCCGCGCCGCGAGGAGATCGGCCCAGCCGCGGTAGGTGCCGTCGGGCAGTTCGTCGGACATGCCCTCGGTGAAGGAGTCGCCGACCGCGACGAAACTGGAGTACGTGGCGTTCATCTGCATGGCGAGGGCGATCATATCGGCAGCCCGGCGACGAGCGTCGAGCCAGCCGGGCCCCGCCCGGCCCACCGGGAACTCCCACCGCCCGGCCCCGCGCGTCAGCGGCCCGCCCCCGCCGGCCGCGTCGCGTACCTCCCGCTCGGCCCGCTCCCGTACGCCCCCGCCGGCCCGGTTCCGTACGCGTCCCGGCCCACCCGGTTCCGTACGCTACGGGCCCGGTCGCCGGTCGGCGCCCGGGCCCGCACCGATGAGGAGATCGCCAGATGACCGAGCGCGTGAGCGCCGACCAGATCCGGGCCGACCAGCTCGACGCCCTCCACGAGCGCGCGGCCCGCGCCCGCCAGCCCGCCGACGGTGACCTGTGGGAGGCCGCCCGCGAGGCGGTGGCCTGGCTCGACGCGGCCAACGCCCCGCGCGAACCGGGGCAGGAGACCACCCTGCGGCTGCTCAAGCTGGCCGAGGAGACGGGCGAGGTGATGAACGCCTACATCGGGCTGACCGGGCAGAACCCGCGCAAGGGCGTCACCCACGGGCGCGACGAGGTCGCCGCCGAGCTGTGCGACGTGATCCTCACCGCCGCCGTGGCCCTGCACGCCTTCAGCGACGACCCGGCCGCCACACTCGCCGCGCACGTCCGGGACGTCACGCGTCGCACGCGCACCGGCGAGGGGGCGTGAGCACGCCGGGGCCCGCCCCCCCCCTACCCGGGGGGGGGGCGCCCCGCGACTCGCTGGGCGTCGGCGCTACGCGCTGGGCGCCGGGCCCACCAGCTCCCGCAGCACGTCCTCCATGGTCACCAGCCCGGCCAGTCGACTGTGCTCGTCGATGACGGCGGCCAGATGGGTGCTCGTGCCCCGCATGGCCGTCAGCACGTCGTCCAGCGGCGTCGCGGCCCGCACGCGGGCGATGGGCCGCAGCTGGTCGACCCGGAACGCCAGGTCCCGTGGCCGGGCGTCCAGGGCGTCCTTGACGTGCAGGTAGCCCAGGATGCGCCCGCCCTCGTCGATGACGGGAAAGCGCGAGAACCCGGACTCGGCCGACAGGCTCTCCAGCTGCTCCGGGGTGACCCCGAGCCGGGCCGTGACCACCCGGTCCACGGACAGCACGACATCCCGCACCGGGCGCTGACCCAGCTCCAGCGCGTCCCGCAGCCGCTCGGTGGCCCGGTCGTCCAGCAGCCCGGCCTCACTGGAGTCCGCGACCATGCGCGCCAGGTCGGCGTCCGAGAACGAGGCGGTCACCTCGTCCTTGGGCTCCACGCGCAACAGCTTGAGCAGCGTGTTCGCGAAGGCGTTCACCGTGAAGATCACCGGCCGCAGCGCCCGCGACATGGCCACCAGCGGCGGCCCGAGCAGCAGCGCCGATCGCACCGGTTCGGCCAGCGCGATGTTCTTCGGCACCATCTCGCCGAAGAGCATGTGCACGTAGGTGGCCACCGCCAGCGCGATCACGAAGGCGATCGGATGGGTCAGCCCGTCCGGCACGCCGACCGCGTGGAAGACCGGCTCCAGCAGATGCGCGATCGCCGGCTCCGCGACGATGCCGAGCACCAGCGTGCACAGCGTGATGCCGAGCTGCGCCGCCGCCATCAGCGCGGACACGTGCTGGAGCCCCCACAGCACACTACGCGCGCGCCGGTCGCCCTGCTCGGCGTGCGGCTCGATCTGGCTGCGCCGGACCGAGATCAGGGCGAACTCGGCCCCCACGAAGAACGCGTTGACCACCAGCGTCAGCAGGCCGATCAAGAGTTGGACCGCGATCATCGACGGGACTCCTTCCGCTGCCGCGTGGCGTCCAGGGGCGCGGTCCCCGTCTCGTGGGGCACCCGCCGCGCGGGGCCCTCGTCCGGGGCGTCGGGCCGGGCCCGGCCGCCGCCGTCCCGGGTCGCGCCCTCCGGCTGGTCCTCGTGACCGTCGTGGTCATCGCGGTGTCCGGAGCGGCGCCAGCCCCGGTGCGACCGTTCCCGGCCACCGTCGGCGTCCGCCGCCTCCGCCTCGTCCGCCGCGCTGACCAGCGGCGCCCGCAGGCGCACGCTCGCGGCGCGACGGCCCGAGGCGTCCGCCACCTCAAGCCCCCAGCCGGCGACCTCCAGCGCGTCACCCCGAGCCGGGATACGGCCCAGTTCGGCGGCGACGAGGCCGGCCAGCGTCTCGTAGGGGCCGTCGGGAGCGCGTAGACCGATCGAGCGCAACTGGTCGATCCGGGCCGCGCCGTCCGCGTCGTACAGGGCCCGCCCCTCGGGGTCGGTGCCGCGCGGCGCCAGGTCGGGCGTCTCCAGCGGGTCGTGCTCGTCCCGCACCTCGCCCACGACCTCCTCGACGATGTCCTCCAGGGTGACCACGCCGGCCGTGCCGCCGTACTCGTCGATGACGACCGCCATGGTGCGCTTGCCCGAGAGCCGGTCCAGGAGGCGGTCCACGGTCAGCGACTCGGGCACCAGCAGCGGCTCGCGCAGCAGCTCCGAGACGGGATGGCGCGGCCGGCGCTCGGCGGGGATGGCCAGGACGTCCTTGATGTGGGCGACGCCGACGACCGTGTCGAGACTGCCCCGGTAGACGGGGAAGCGGGAGAGGCCGGTGGCCCGGGTGGCGTTGGCGACGTCCTCGGCGGTGGCCTGGACGTCCAGGGCCATCACCTGGACTCGGGGGGTCATGACGTTCTCCGCCGAGAGCTCGGCCAGGTTCAGCGTGCGGACGAACAACTCCGCGGTGTCCCGGTCGAGCGCGCCCTCACGGGCGGAGTGCCGGGCGAGCGCGACCAGCTCCTGCGGACCACGCGCCGAGGCCAGCTCCTCGGCCGGTTCGAGTCCCATCCGGCGCACCATGCGGTTGGCCGTGTTGTTCAGATGGGAGATCAGCGGCCGGAAGGCGGCACTGAAGGCGCGCTGCGGGGTGGCGACCCGCTTGGCCACCGGCAGCGGCCGGGAGATCGCCCAGTTCTTGGGGACGAGCTCGCCGACCACCATCAGCACCAGCGTCGAGAGTACGGTTCCGGCCACCAGCGCGATGGAGCCCACGGCCGAGGAGGGCACGCCCACGGCCCGTAGCGGGCCACCCAGGAGCGCGGCGATCGACGGCTTGGCGAGCATGCCGACGATCAGGTTGGTGACGGTGATGCCGAGCTGGGCGCCCGAGAGCTGGAAGGTGAGGCCGCGCACGGCCTTGAGCGCGCTGTGCGCGCCGCGCTCGCCACGGTCCACGGCGCGCTCCAGCTCGGCGCGCTCCACCGTGGTCAGCGAGAACTCCGCCGCGACGAAGGCTCCGCAGGCCAGCGACAGGAAGAGCGCCACGGCCAGGAGCAGCACTTCCATCATCGGGTCACCTCCGTCCCATGGTCGGACAGGAGCGGAGGAATCGCGCGATAGCGGCTACTGGGAGGCTCGCCCATGGACGGACGCTCACACCTTTCGCAGGAAGACTGCACGGACAGAGGATCGAACACCCATCGTAAAGGATCGGCAAAGCGGGCGACGGCGCGGTGGTGAGTGGTACGGCACACCGCACCCGGACCCGGTCACGCCCCGGGCTCCAAGGCGCCTGCGCACCGAGCCGCCAGGTCAGCCGTGTACCCGCGCCACCCGGCGCCATGCCCGCCGCCGACGCCCCGCCGGGCGAGCGCGGCGAAGTGACCTGACGGACACGGGCACCACGGGCGGGCCGGGGACGGGCGTGGCGGGCGGCACGGTGCCGGGTGGCGCGGCGGACGGGGGCGGCAGGTGCGGCACGTGGGCTGGCCGCCCGTGGGGTAAGTGGCCCGGCGGGCGCGCGGCAGGCGGGCGTACGCCGCCCACGTCCCGGGTGCCGGCCCGGCGTGGCTGTCCGGGACCGGGCGCGGCTCGGGTCGACCGGGACGGGTCCGAGGGCCGGGGACGGGGAGCGGGCCTGGGAGGCGAAGACACCCGGGGTGCCCTCCGACGGGTGAGCGGAGGGCCGGGCGGGCGGTCGAGCCGGTCAGCTCGCGCGCAGTTCCGCGATCACCGCACCGAACTCCTCCAGATAGGGGTCGAGCACGGTGAAGTACGTGAAGCCGAAGCGTTCACGATGGGCCCGCACCTGCGCGGCGATCTCCGCGACCGTGCCGGCCAGCAGCGCCGGGTGCGCCAACACCTGGTCCTCGCTCAGTCCGCCCGCGTGCGGGGTCAGCTTCGCCGCCGCGGCGCGTCGGTCGTCGGTGATGACGACCTGCTGCACCAGGTAGTTGAGCTCCGCGGGCTCCTCGCGGTCGGCGGCGAACGCCCGGTAGGCGCCCACCCGCTCCTCCAGCGCGTCGGCGCTGATCATGGACAGCGCGCCCTCCGGCGCGTCGGGGGCCTGGTGGGCGCCGGTGAACGCCACGACATCGGCGTGCCGCGCGGCCAGCCGCAGCACACGGTCGCCGTTGCCCCCGAGCAGCACCGGGGGCCGGGGCGACTGGACGGGGCGCGGTCGCTGCTCGGCGTCGTCCAACAGCCGGTCCCACTCGGTCAGGACGCGCTCCAGGTGGTCCACACGCTCGCGCGGGGAGCCCCAGGGGAGGTGGGCGGCATCGTGCTCGGCCTTGACGTAGCCGGCGCCGAGCCCGAGCTCCAACCGGCCGCCGGTGAGCACGTCACAGGTGGCCACCTCGCGAGCCAGCAGCGCGGGGTTCCAGAACCCGGCGTTGAGCACGAAGGTGCCCACCCTCGGGCGCCGGGTGGCCTCGGCGGCGGCCACCAGCGCCGGGAACGGGGCGGGCATCCCGAGGTGGTCGGGCACCAACAGGACGTCGTAGCCCAGCGACTCGGCGCGCCGGCACTTCTCGCGCCACGCCTCGCCGGTCTCTATCGTGAGCATGTTGACGCCGAAGCGGAACGGGCGGGTCATGGGGCCTCCTCAGGCACGGCTGGTGGCTCCGTTCTACCCCCGCCTCCCCCGCGATGACGCACCGCACCCACGAACGCGTCGGGTCACTCCACCACACCCGGGCCACGGGCGTACCGGGCGCGGCCGGCGCGCCGAGCCCCGGGAGCGCGACCACGCCGCCCCACCACCGGCCGGGCCCGCCCCCACCACGGGTCACGCCGGCCGGTACGCCACGCCCAGCACCCACGAGTTGGTCGGCAGCGGCACTCCGCGCTCGGGCACCCGCAGCCGCCGACAGTCTCCGATCTCGAACCCGGCCCCGCGCAGCTCGGCCACGATGTCGCGGCCCGTGTGACAACCGCCGCACAGGGCCGGCCACACCGTGCGGTCCAGCGCTCGTTGCGCCAGCGCCATGCCCCGCCCCCGCGCCCGGCCGTGCTCCAGGAAGCGCAGCTCGCCGCCGGGCCGCACCACGCGCCGCAACTCGCGCAGCGAGCGGGGCAGGTCCCGTACCGAACACAGCACCAGCGTCGACACCGCCGCGTCGAACGCCTCACTCTTGACCGGCAACGCCTCCGCCCACGCGGGCACCACGTCCACCGGCACCCCCGCGCGCAGCGCCGCCGTCACCGCCCGCCGCCGAAGGTGCCGCTCCGGCTCGACGGCCACCACCTCGGCGACCTGGCGCGGGTACCGCGCGAAGTTCAGACCGCTGCCCGCGCCGATCTCGAGAACCCGGCCGGCGAGACCGCGCAGCACCTCGGTACGCAGCTCGGCGATGCCCGCCCGCTCGTCGACCAACGGCGCGAACCAGGCGTAGGAACGGGCGAACAGCGGGTGGTGGACGGGTCGATGACCTACGTCGCGGCTGCGTCCGCGCATGATGATGTGCCCCTTTCCCGACAGGTCCTCGCCGCGAGTGTGTCCGGGAGGCGCCGGCTCCCACCGCTCGACGCCGAAGCGCACCCACGCGAGCCCGGTTCAGGGGCCCGGCCGTGGCGCGCTACGGGTGGCGGGCCCGGCGACAGGGGGTGGCGCGCCACCGTGCGTGCGGGCCGCGACGTCCCACGGCGCCGCGGGCCGCCGCGTACACCGCCCCGGCCCGCCACCGGTAGGAAACCGTCGGCCACCGGGGCGACCGGGCCGGGGGCCGACGCCGCGTCAAGGCCAAGGCCCAGCTGTCCCGTCGCGCCGATGCCTGATGAGATAGGACGTGCCCGTCGCCGCGCCGTCCCCACGGCGGGCGGCCACCAGCGGCGCACACCGCACGAGTGAGGAACGAGGGTAGCCATGAGCACCACGGAGTCCACGACCGACGACCTGTGGGTCCGACGCTTCCACCCCGTAGCCGACAGTCCGCACCGCCTGGTGCTCCTGCCGCACGCCGGCGGGGCCGCTTCCTTCTTCTTCCCCTTCTCCAAGGCGCTCGCCGAGACCACCGACGTGCTGTCGGTGCAGTACCCGGGCCGTCAGGACCGGCGCGCCGAGCCCGCCCTGACGACCATGGGCGACCTGGTCGACGCCGTGTACGCCGCGCTGCGCCCCTGGGCGGACCGGCCGCTGGTGCTCTTCGGACACAGCATGGGCGCGGTGCTCGGCTTCGAGGTGGCGCGCCGCTTTGAGCGGGAGGGCGACACGCGGCTGTGCGGCCTGATCGCCTCCGGGCGCCGGGCGCCGATCAGCGTCCGGGACGAGAACGTGCACCAGCGCGACGACGACGGGCTGATCGCCGAGATCCGCGCGCTCAGCGGGACCGACTCCGGACTGCTGGCCGACGAGGAACTGTTGCGGATGGTGCTCCCCGCGATCCGGGCCGACTACACGGCCATCGAGACCTACCGGTGTGACGCGGACGGCGGCACGCCGGTGCTGCGCTGCCCGATCAGCGTGCTCGCCGGCTCCTCGGACCCACGGGTCAACGCTGAGGAGGCCAGGGCCTGGGCGAAGCTGACCCATGGCGGCTTCACCTTCCGTGACTTCCCCGGTGGCCACTTCTTCATCACCCCGCAGCGGGAGCGGGTGGTGGCGGCCATCGCCGAGGACGTGACCGCCTTCACCACCCCGGCCGCCGGCTGAGCCCCGGCGTGGCCCCCTCCGGTGCGCGGGTTGTCCGCGGGTCCGCCGCCCGGTCACAGGGTCTGGCGCGCGGGCCGGCGCACCCGTGAGGGGCTACTCAGGCCGATCTAGGTAGCCGCGCCCAAGTGGAGCGTGCGGTTCTCGGTTTAGCCTCCGAGGCATGAGTGCCGCAGAGCAGGTCGTCAGGTCGCGTGGACAGGTGTCGCAGCAGGAGCCGACGGGCACGGCGTCGCTGGTCCTGGGCGCCGCCGCCGTCGCGATGATGGGCTGCCCCTGGCTGCCGGCCACCGCCTCGGTGTGGGTGCGCATCGTGCCCGTCTACTTCGTGCTCCCGCTGGGCATCTGTGCCCTGGTCTCGGGCACCGGCGCCCTGGCGTGCCTGCGGACCCGCGAGGGCGCCGGACGGGGCCGGGCCCGGGTCGGTACGGCGCTCGGCGCGGTGGCCATCGCGGCACCGCTGGCCGCACTCCTGTGGGCGTTCTCGGTGCTGGGCCGGGCCTAGGACCTCGTGACATCGGTGTCCGGTCAGCGGTCCCACCCGGCCGGCAGCCACGCGTCGTTGGGGGTGCGCGGTCCCGTCGCGCGCAGGTGATCGCGTAGCGCGGCCAGCACGGGATGCCGGTCGGCGGTGCGCGACAACAACACGTGCGGGTACACCGGCGTCGGTTCGCACACCGGGACGCGTCGCAGGTCGTGACCCTGGGGCCACAGGTACCGGTCCCCGCCGCCGACGAGGGTGGCCAGCGCGGTCGAGTCGGCCAGCGCGTCCATCAGGGCCTCGTCACCGAAGTGCGGGCCGAGGGCGTCGATGCGCAGACCGAAGGTCGCGGACAGCGTCTGGTAGTACGCCGCCCACTCCGTGCCCGGTCGGATGCCGGGAATCCAGATGCGGTGGCCGGCCAGGTCCGCGGGCCTGACCCGCGACGCGCGCGCCAGGGGGTGACCGGGCCCGACCAGGAGCTCCAGGGGCGCGTCCAGGAGACGTTCGGCGCTGATCCCGGCGGGGACCCGGTCCGCCGGCAGGGCACGGAAGGACGCGTCGAGGGTTCCCTCAAGTACCGCCTGGGCGGCCTGGTCCGCGCTCACCTCGCCCAGGGCGACCGTGTCCAGGTCCACCCCGGTGTGCGCGCGGTAGAACCGGTACACGGCCTGGGCCGGTGCGATGCGCCGGTGGAGGACGTCGACGCGCAGGGGCCGGCTGCCGGGACGGACGGCCCGCTCGGCTTCCTGGAGGGCCGCGAGGACCTGCCGGGCGTGAGGCAGGAAGACCTGGCCGTCCAGGCTCAGCCGGGAGCCTCGTGCGGTGCGCACCAGGAGGGTGACCCCGAGATGCCGCTCCAGGGTCGCGATCCGTTTGGAGGCCGCCTGCTGACTGATCCCGAGCTCGTCCGCCGCCGCCTGGAACTGACCGGTCTCGGCGATGGCGGCGAACGTCCGCAGGGCTTCAACATCCACGTCCGCAGCCTACGTTCACCACCAAAGGTGGTGTCCGACAGGGCGGCCGGTTGTTTGATCACCCGCCCCGCGCGGTGGTCGAATCGCGGCATGTCTCCCCGCACAGAGCAGGTCATGGACGTCAAGTCCGTTGAGTTCGAACGTCATGTGGAGCGGATCGTGGAGGTGACCGACGCGACGTCCCGGCTGAACGTCCTTCCGTTCAGCGACACCGAAGGTCGTGCCGCACTACTCGCCGTTGTCTTCGGCGCTCCGCTCCCGGAGTCGGTGACCATCTACCCGCCGTTCTTCACCGAGCACGGGCTGAACACGAGGTTCGGGACGAACGTCTTCGTCAACCAGGGATGTACGTTCATGGACAGGGGTGGGATCAGCGTCGGCGACGGCGTCATGATCGCCCCGAAGGTCAGCCTCATCACCGGGGGACACCCGCTGCCGCTCGCCGAGCGCCGCGCGTACCTCTCCTACGCCCCGATCGTCATCGAGGACGACGTCTGGATCGGGGCGAACGCCGTGGTCCTGCAGGGAGTGACCCTCGGCGCCGGCGCGGTGGTCGCCGCCGGTGCGGTGGTCAGCCGTGACGTTCCCGCCGGCACGCTGGTCGCGGGGGTTCCCGCGCGGGTGGTCAGGAGGGTCGACTGACCCGGCCGGGCAGTCGGTCGGGGGCGACACACGGCGCGTCGATGTCCCCGACCTGTCGGTCCAGCCGGAGGCTGATGGGGTCCGGCGGCCGGGCCGAGTGCCCCGTGCCGCGCAGGTCCAGCAGCGCAGACTCCTGGTGCGCGGACAGCCCGCCGAGGCCGCCGAAGTAGGCGGAGCGCGGCATCGGGCCACCCGGAACGCAGACCAGGGGTTGATCGCCCCCGCGGCCCTTCCGGTGGCAGGCGAGGCGGGTTCCGTCAGGCGCGTCGTAGGTCCACATGGGCGCGATGCTCGCAGGTGTCGACTTGCCCCGTCACGAGGGAGCCCGCGGTCAGCGGCCCCATGTGACCTGGCTGGCGTCGATACGGCGGGCGCGGGGGAGTCGCCCGCGCCGTCCTGACCGCGCCTACGGGGACCGTCTCGTCCCGCGCTCGGGCCCGGCCGGGCCCGGTTATCCGATCGACTCGGCTGACCGCGCGCCCGGTCCGGCGGGGTGGACGTCGATCCTCGGTCCGAGGGGCGCGCCGGATCGCTGGGGCCGATCTCGACGCGGCAGGTGGCCTCAAGTCGCTTACCACCACGCCCAGTTGACGCCCTTGCCGGTCGGGTCGTCAGGTGGCGGCCGGGCGGGGCGGGGTCACGTCCAGGGCCGGGGCGATGACGGTGAAGGCGTGGTCGAGCAGGTCGGTGGGGTCCTCGCGGCCGTCGCTGGCGCTCCAGCGGTGGAGCACGGCGTCGAAGGCGGTGAGCGCCATGCCCGCGGCAAGTCGTGGGTACAGCTCCGTGGTGGGGTCGAGGTCGAGCCGGTCGGCCAGCTCCGTGGCCAACTCGTCGCGCCACCGTGCCTGGCGTTCCAGGAAGCGGGCGAGCAGCGCGGGGGTGCGCAGGATGAGCTGGACCACGCTCAGCGCCCGGTCCGCGTGGTCGCCGCAGGCCGCGATGGGTACGCGCACGGCGTGCAGCAGCGCCGCCGAGGGGAGCTCGCCGGCGGGACGGGCCGCCAGCTCGGCGCGCATGCCGGCGCCGAGGTCGGCCAGGAGCTGGACGACCACGTCCTCCTTGGACGCGAAGTAGCGGAAGAAGGTCCGCTTGGAGACGCCGGCGGTGGCCGCGATCTCGTCGATGGTGACCGCGTCGAACCCCTCCCGCGCCAACAGGCGCATCGCCGCCTCGGTCAGCTCGTGCGCGACGAGCTGTCGCTTGCGCTGGGCCATGGTCACGTCCGGGCGAGAACTCACCCCCGTATGGTAACCCCCTGCCTCGAATGGCACTCGGTGACGTCTTGACACCAAGTGCCACAAGGGGCAATCTGTGCCGCATGAAACCGGAACAGTGGACCGCCGAACAGATCCCGGACCTCAGCGCGCGGGTGTGCGTCGTCACCGGGGCCAACAGCGGCCTCGGCCTGGCCACGACCCGGGCGCTGGCCCGTCGCGGCGGGCATGTCGTCCTGGCCGTACGGGACGAGGAGAAGGGGCGCCGGGCCGTCGCGGAGATCACCGCCGAACACCCGGGCGCCAGCCTTGAGGTGCGCCGACTCGACCTGGCCGACCTCGACGCGGTCCGTGTCTTCGCCGAGCGACTGCGCGCCGACCACCCCCGGCTGGACCTGCTGGTCAACAACGCCGGCCTGATGGCGCCGCCCAGGTCGCTGAGCGCGCAGGGCTACGAGGTGCAGTTCGCCTGCAACCACCTGGGCCACTTCGCGCTCACCGGCCTGCTGCTGCCGTCGCTGAGCGCGGGGCGCGACCCCCGTGTGGTGACGGTGAGCTCGATCAACCACCACAAGGGGAGAATCCGCTTCCAGGACCCGCACGGCGAGCAGGGCTACGCGCCCATGGCGTTCTACAACCAGTCCAAACTCGCCAACGCCGTCTTCGGGCTGGAGCTGCACCGCCGGCTCACCGTCACCCGGAACCCGGTACGCAGCGTGCTCGCCCACCCCGGGTACACGGCCACCCGCCTCCAGAGCAGCGCGCCGGTGGGCCGGTGGCGGCTCCTGTTGGGCATCGCCACCCCGCTCTTCGCGCAGCGCGCCGAGCGCGGCGCGCTGCCCCAGCTGTACGCGGCGACCGCCCCGGAGGTGGCCGGCGGTGACTTCATCGGGCCGGCCGGGCCGGGGGAGCTGCGGGGCGCGCCGACGCGGGTGCGTCCCTCGGCCACCGCGAAGGACGCCGACACCGGCCGCCGGCTGTGGGAGCTGTCGGAGGAACTGACCACGGTGCGGTACGACCTGGCGACCGCCACCTGAGTCACCCGCGCCGGCCCAGACCGACGCGACACGCCCGACCACCTCGCGGGGCCACGCGGCCGGGCGCGGGCACGACGGGCCACGGCCACGCGCCCGAGGCCGTCCGGGCGAGGGCGCATCGGGCGGGGGAGGCGCCGGCGGCCTCCCAAGGGCGTGGCCCGTTGGGCGGTGGCGTGCCACGCGGCGGCGTTCGGCGTGGGGGCGGGTTACCGCTCGCGCAGGGTCGCCGTGAACGCGGCCGGGTCCCAGGTGCCGGACAGGGGCGGGGCCAGCCAACCGGCCGCCGCCGCGCGGAAGTCGGCCGGTGGCAGGGCGGCGGCGCCCTCGGGCAGGGCGCCGAGGAGAGGGGCGCCCGCGACCTCGGGCATGTCCGCGAGGTTGCAGCGGGTGGCCAGGTCGGGGGCGGCCGGGAAGCTGCCGAAGACGATCCCGAGGCAGGTCAGGCCACGGGTGCGCAGGGCCTCGGTGGTCAGCGTCGCCGCGTTCAGCGTTCCCAGGCCCGCTCGCGCCACCACGAGCACCGAGGCGTCCAGCAGCCGGGCCACGTCCGCCAGCGTGGAGCCCGCGTCGTCCAGCCGTACCAGCAGTCCGCCGGCGCCCTCGATCACCACCAGGTCGTGGGTCTCGGCCAGTTTCCGGGCCGCGCGTTCCACCTCACGCGGGCGTACCGGGGCCCGCCCGGCCCGGCGCGCCGCCGTCGCCGGGGCCAACGGCTCGGGGAAGCGGGCCAGTTCGCTGCCGGTCACGTCTGCGCCGGCCAGGCGCCGCACCTCGGCCACATCTCCCGGCTCGTCCCCGCTCACCCCGGTCTGCGCGGGCTTGAGCACGGCCACCGTGCGGCCCTGTGCCAGGGCGAGCGCCGCCACGGCGGCGGTCGTCACCGTCTTGCCGATCTCGGTGTCCGTACCGGTGACGATCAGCGTGCTCATCGTGCGTCCATGCCCTTCTGGTGCCGCCGGTTCTCGTGCCGTCCGTGGGAGCGCCCGGCGGCGGCGCTCCCACGGGGTGCGGTCAGTTGCCGCCGGCCGCGAGCGCGGCGGCGCCCATGGCCGCCGTGACGCGGGCCAGGTCCGCGTCGTCGGTGACGTAGGGCGGCATGGTGTAGATCAGGTCGCGGAAGGGGCGCAGCCACACGCCGCTCTCGATCGCGGCCCGGGACGCCGAGGCCGTCCGGGCCTCGTCCAGCGGGCGTTCCAACTGGATGACGCCGATCGCGCCGAGCACCCGTACGGACGCCACCCCCGGCAGCCCGGCCGCCGCGCTCAGGCCCTCGCGCAGCCCGGCCTCGATCCGCTTGACCTCCCGCTGCCAGTCGCCCGTCAGGAGCAGGTCCAGGGAGGCGTTGGCGACGGCGGTGGCCAGCGGGTTGCCCATGAAGGTGGGCCCGTGCGCGAGCACCGGCACCTCACCCTGGGAGATGCCCTCGGCCACCCGGGTCGTGCACAGGGCGGCCGCCAGGGTGAGGTAGCCGCCGGTGATCGCCTTGC
This sequence comes from Streptomyces sp. NPDC057702, assembly GCF_042799315.1. Taxonomy (NCBI): domain Bacteria; kingdom Bacillati; phylum Actinomycetota; class Actinomycetes; order Kitasatosporales; family Streptomycetaceae; genus Streptomyces; species Streptomyces sp. NPDC057702. The sequence goes on from NZ_JBHVJC010000025.1 coordinate 28,934, forward strand.
CCACGCACATCACGTCCGGGGTGACGTCCGCGTGGTCGGCGGCGAAGAGCGCGCCGGTGCGGCCGAAGCCGGTGGCGATCTCGTCGAAGACCAGCAGGACCCCGAACTCGTCACAGGCCGCCCGCAGCGCGCGCAGGTAGCCGGGGGAGTGGAAGCGCATGCCGCCGGCGTTCTGCACCACCGGTTCGACGATGACCGCCGCCAGTTCGTCGGCGTGCCGGGCTATCAGCTCCCGCAGCGTCCGCACGTAGCCGGCGTCGGGTTCGGCGTCGAAGCCGGCCGGCGGCTGGTCCGCGAAGACCTGCTGGGGCAGCACGCCCTGCCAGATCTGGTGCATGCCGCCGACGGGGTCGCACACCGACATCGGCTGCCAGGTGTCGCCGTGGTAGCCGCCGCGCCAGGTGAGCAGCCGCTGCTTGGCGGGCTTGCCGACCGAGCGCCAGTACTGGAGGCACATCTTGATGGCGACCTCGACCGACACCGAACCGGAGTCGGCCAGGAAGACGTGCTCAAGCCCCTCGGGGGTGATCTCGACCAGCTTGGCGGCCAGTCGTACGGCGGGCTCGTGGGTGAGCCCGCCGAACATCACATGGCTCATCCGCCCCAACTGGTCCCGCGCGGCCTCGTCCAGCACCGGGTGCTGGTAGCCGTGGATGGCCGACCACCAGGACGCCATCCCGTCGATCAGCTCGCGGTGGCCGGCCACCGGCTCCGCCAGTCGCAGCCGGACCCCGGACGCGGACTCCACGAGCAGGGGGCGCTGACGTCCGGGCATCGGCCCGTACGGGTGCCACACGTGCTGCTGGTCCAGGTCCAGCAGCCGCGCGGGGCTCATCGGTTCAGGCATTGGGCGGCAGGTCCGTTCCCGCGCCCCGTCGGCGTACCGAGACCAGGCCGGCGTGCGAGGCGTCGGCACCGGGCGCGGTGCCGGCCGTCGCCGCGACGGGCTCCGGGCTCCGCTGGGGGGCGGCGTCCGCCCCGCACGGGCCGCAGCCGCCGTGTCCGCCGCACCCGCCGTCCGTGGCGCCGTTCGTGGCGTGCGAGCCGCAGGCCCCGCCGGCCAGCGCGTCCACCCGGTGTTGTGGCAGCGTGGTCGTACCGGCGTCCTCCACCTCGAACCCGGCGTCGGCGATCATCGCCAGGTCGTCCTTGCCCGCCTGACCCTCACTGGTCAGGTAGTCACCGAGGAAGATCGAGTTGACCAGGTGCAGCGCCAACGGCTGCAGCGTCCGCAGGTGCAGCTCGCGCCCGCCGGCCAGGCGCACCTCGACGTCGGGGCACACGAACCGCACCATCGCCAGGATGCGCAGGCAGCGCTGCGGGCTCAGGTGCCACTCCTTGGCCAGCGGCGTCCCCTCGAAGGGGATGAGGAAGTTGACCGGCACCGAGTCCGGGTTGAGCTCACGCAGCGAGAAGACGACGTCCACCAGGTCGGCGTCCCCCTCGCCCATGCCCGCGATCAGCCCCGAGCAGGCCGACATCCCTGCCGCCTGCGCCTGCTGGACGGTCTCGACCCGGTCCGCGTAGGTGTGGGTGCTGGTGATGGCGCCGTAGGTCGCCTCGGAGGTGTTGAGGTTGTGGTTGTACGCGTCGGCGCCGGCCGCCCGCAGCCGCTCGGCCTGCCCGTCGGAGAGCAGCCCGAGACAGGCGCACACCTCCACGCCCTCGTTCTGCTCCTTGATGGCGGTGATGGTCTTCGAGACGCGGTCCACGTCCCGGTCGGTGGGCCCGCGCCCGCTGGCGACCAGGCACACGCGCTTGGCGCCGCCGGCCACACCGGCCGCGGCGGCCTGCGACGCCTCGTCGGCCCCCAGCCAGGTGTACTTGAGGATCTCGGCCTTCGAGCCCAGCCGCTGGGAGCAGTACGAACAGTCCTCGGGGCACAGCCCCGACTTGAGGTTGACGAGGTAGTTGAGCTTGACCCGGCGCCCGAACCACTCGCGGCGCACCCGTCCGGCGGCGGCCACCACGTCCATCAGGTCGTCGTCGGATGTCGCCAGCACGGCGAGCGCCTCGTCCCGGGTCGGCAACTCGCGCCGCAACCCCTTTTCCACCAGCGTCTTCAGCAGATCCATGGCGCTGATCCTGTCTCATGGCGCCGCCCGTGGCCAAGGAGAGATCGCACAACGACGCGGGTTGTCGGTGTGTGTATCACCACACCCTGTCCGGGCGCGTGGCCGGATACGTTCTATGCGAACCCCACAGAACCCGAGGGATGGTCGATGTCTGAGCACGCCGCGCCCGCAGCCGCCACCCGGGCCGCGTTCGGCTGGCTCGACGCGCCGCGCCGAGAGCGCGAGCGCGCGGGACTCGTCCGCACCCTGCGGCCACGTCAGGCCACCTCGCCGCTGCTCGACCTGGCCAGCAACGACTACCTCGGACTGGCCCGACACCCCGAGGTCACGGCGGCGGCGGCCGAGGCGGCGCGCCACTGGGGCGCGGGCTCCACCGGGTCGCGACTGGTCACCGGGACCACCGAACTGCACGCCGAACTGGAGGCGGAACTGGCCGCCTTCTGCGGCTTCGAGTCCGCCCTGGTCTTCTCCTCCGGGTACGCGGCCAACCTCGCCGCCGTCAGCGCGCTCACCTCGCGCGCCTCGCTCATCGTCTCCGACGCCGACAACCACGCCTCGCTCATCGACGGCTGCCGACTCTCCCGCGCCCACACCCTGGTCGCCCCGCACGCCGACCCGGCCGCCGTCCGCAAACTGCTCGACCAGCCACCCGGGCGCCACCCGTCGGCGTTGGTGGTCACCGACGCGCTGTTCTCCGTGGACGGGGACGCCGCCCCGCTGCCGGCCCTGGCCGCCGCCTGCCGCGAGCACGGCGCGGGACTCCTCGTCGACGACGCCCACGGCCTGGGCGTCCTGGGCGCGCGGGGACGCGGTGCCCCGCACGCCGCCGGGCTGGCGGGGGCGCCCGACGTGGTCGCCACCGTCACCCTCTCCAAGTCCCTGGGCAGCCAGGGCGGAGCGGTGCTCGGCCCGGCGCGGGTCGTCGAGCACCTGGTCAACGCGGCCCGCACGTTCATCTTCGACACCGGACTCAACCCGGCCGCCACCGGCGCGGCCCTGGCGGCCCTGCGGCTGCTGCGCGGTGAACCGGAGCGCGCCGAGCGGGTCCGCGCGGTGGCCGGCGCGCTCTACCGGCGGCTGACGGCCGCCGGGCTCGCGGCCGTCCGCCCGGACGCCGCCGTGGTCTCCGTACGCGCCCCCTCGCCCGAGGACGCGCTCGCCTGGGCCGCGCGCTGCCGGGCCGCGGGCCTGGTCGTGGGCTGCTTCCGGCCCCCCTCGGTGCCGGACGGGATATCCCGGCTGCGCCTGACGGCACGGGCCGACCTGACGGACGACCAGGTGGCGGCCGCCGTCGAGACCATCGTGGCGACGGCCTGAGAGCGGCATGCCCTCTTAGCGGTTCGCCGACCGAAATCCCGTCGCGTACAAAAGAGTTCACCGCTTCGAAGGACAGATTTCCGAGTATCCCCCGGGGATGGCGTCGCGCCTCTCGCCCCGGTGGCACTCTGGCGCGCAGGCCCGGTACGACTTCGCGGACGGCGCGCACGCGCCGGGGCGGGTCGCGCGGTGGGAAAGGGACATCGTCGCCATGGCAGATCACCAGGAAGCATCCGTCACTCTGCCGAGCACACCCGCCTCGGTCACCGTCGCCCGAAGATACGTCGCCACGGTGCTCGCGGACTGGGGCCTGGCGGGCGACGACGTCGCCGCCGACACGGTGCGCCTGATCGTCTCCGAGCTCGCCACCAACGCCGTGCAGCACACCCGGGGCCAGTCGCCCACCTTCACCGTGGACCTGGTACTCGACCGCGACGAGCTGTTACGCGTCGGTGTGACGGACAGCTATCCGCGCTTCCCCCGCCGGCTACCGGCCGCTGTGCAGCAGGACAACGGCCGCGGCATGCTCATCATCCGCAGCCTGACGGCGGAGTCGGGCGGGCGCCTGTCGATCACGCGGACGGCCGAGGGCGGCAAGACGGTGTGGATCGCCCTGCCCTGGGCCACGCCGGTGCGCTGACCGGATCGACGCGCTAGCGCACCCGCCCGTAGCTGACGCGCTTGCTCCAGATCCGTTCCAGGCGCACCACCGCGCCCGTCTTGGGGGCGTGCCAGATCCTGCCGTGACCGGCGTAGATGCCGACGTGGTAGACGGACCGACCGGAGCGGAAGAAGACCAGGTCGCCCCGGGTACGCGTGGTGGTGGGTACCCGGCGGGCCTTGTTGTACTGGCCGGCGGCGGTGCGCGGCAGCTTCTTGCCCGCCCGCTTGAACGCGTACTGGGTCAGCCCCGAGCAGTCGAAGCGGTGCGGTCCCGTGGCGCCCCACTTGTACGGGGCGCCCTTCTTGGAGGCCGCGACGCGCAGCGCGCTCACGCCGGGGGAGGCCGCCTCGGCCTCGGACGTCCACGGCGGCAGCAGGGACGTGCCGACCGCGGCGGCCGTGAGCGCCGACGCGGTGCCGAGGCGGGACAACAGGGGGACCGTGACTCGTGTGCGCGTGTCCATGCGCAACCCTTCGTCAGCCGCCCGCGAAGGAGGGACCGCTGCCCCGGGCCCCGGCCGCGAGCTCGGGGCTCCTCCGTTCCCGCCGGCGCACGACCGTCGACCAGACACCCGGTGCGGCGGCGGGTTCAGGCGTCCGCGCGGGCCGCCCCGTCGCTGTCGGCGGGGGCTTGTCGTCCCAGGGATCGTCACGCACCCACCCGGTGATTCCGAGCTGAAAAGGTGCTATGTGAGGTTCGTCACCTAAGGGCCGTTCGGGTGATTACCGTGCCCGCCAGGGGATCGAGGTGCCCGTCGGCGGGCGCTCGGACCAGGCGTGCGGTGCGCACGCCTGGCGGGCCCGGCCCGCAAGTCGGGCCCGCCCGCCGCCGCGTGCCGCGCTACGCCGTACGAAGGAGCCCAAGCGGGGCATGGTGTTGGGGGGCGCGGCTCAGGGCGCCGGCCGGGGCGGCACGGTCACCCGCGCCGCGCGGCGCTCCCCGTCCAGCACGCGCAGGGCTCGGGTCAGGGTCGCGGCGTGCAACTCGCTCTCGCCCCGCTCGTGCATGAGCGTCAGCGCGTCCCGCAGCGCGCCCGCCCTGGCCACCAGGGCCTGCGCCGCGCGCAGGGCGCCGTAGGTGTCCCCGCCGCGCGCCGGGTTGGTCCGCCCGAGCAGGTCCACGGCCTCCAGGTAGCGGTCGACGAGCTGGGCCTCCGCCCCGGTCAGGGCGGGCAGTGGCGGCAACTCCGGTGGCAGCACCGCGACTCACCGCAGGCCCAGCGGCACGCTCGTGCGCTTGCGGCTGAGCGTGAGCCGATCCACGATCCCGTACTCCAGGGCGCCCTGGGCGTCGAAGATCTTGTCCCGCTCGATGTCGGCGCGTACACGGTCGAGGGGCTGTCCGGTGTGCTCGGTCAGCATCCGCTCCAGCAGGTCCCGGGTGCGCAGCAGTTCGTGGGCGTGGATCTGGAGGTCCGAGGTCTCGCCCCGGATCGGCTCGTTCAGCGAGGGCTGGTGGATCAGGACCCGCGCGCCGGGCAGTGCCAGGCGCTTGCCGGGCGTTCCGGCGGCCAGCAGCACCGCGGCGGCCGACGCCGCCTGTCCCAGGCAGACCGTCTCGATGTCGCAGGTGACGAAGCGCATCGTGTCGTAGACGGCGGTCATCGCGGTGAAGGAGCCGCCGGGGGAGTTGATGTAGAGCGAGATGTCCTGGTCGGGCCCCGCGTGCTCCAGGTACATGAACTGGGCCATGAGGTCGTTGGCCGAGGTGTCGTCGATCGGGGTGCCGAGGAAGACGATGCGCTGTTCGAGCAGCTTGGAGTAGGGATCCATGGTGCGCACCCCGGTACTGGTGCGCTCGGTGAACTCGGGCAGGACATAGCGGGCGGTGGGGCGGTGCATCGCGTACCTCTCGTCGTCTCGTCCAGTGATCGCGACGGGGCGGCCCGTACGTAAAAAATGTACAGGACGTACATTCCGTCAGTGTGGGGAGCATGGCCCACACGGGAGGGAGAAAGCAATGGTCAGAGCGGTGATGAGCCGTCTGCTGTGAGCGAAAGCCGCCCGACGTCTCCCAGCCGACCGTTCGGCTCCGGCCCGAACGGCCCGCCCGGGGCCTGAGCGAGTACGCGAAGATCCCTCTCGGATGGCGTGACGGGGTGACGCCGGGCGGGCGACGCGGCGGGGTGTTCGGCCCACGTCACCGGAACCGCGCCCGGGCCCCGTCGACTGGCGCGCTGTCGTCCCCGTGGCGGTGCGTACCGCTTCAGGCGCGTTCTGGACAGCGGTCGGGCGGCACTGACCTCGCGTCACCGCGCGGGCGCCTCCCCACCCACCATGAGAGCGGCGCGCCTGGCGACGGGCCCCCGTCTCGCGCGAATCCGCCGAACTCGCCGGGTTCAGGCCCAGAAAAAGCCTCTGACCTGCGGTAATCGGTCTCGCGTGAGCTCGACGGGACGCCCGGGGCGCTCGATAGGCTAGGGAGCATGGCCTACGAGATTCCGGTGACGCAAGCCAGGGCAGAGCTCGCCGAGCTGATCAACCGCGTGGTGTACGGCGGTGAGCGGGTGGTCGTCACCCGGCACGGGAAGCCGCTCGTGGCCCTGGTGTCCGCCGCTGACCTGCAACGACTTGAGGAACCCGCACCGGCGGCGGACGAGCCGGTGATCAGCACCGTCTCCACGCTGCGCCCCGGGTCGACCACCCGGGGCGAACGGGGCCGCTTCGGTATCGCGGCCGAACACCGGGGCGCGCGGGACGCCGACCGAAGGCCGGACCGCCCGGAGTGAACCCGACGGCCGGGCCGCGTGCCGCCGCCGCGCGGAGCCCACACCGGTTCCGGCACCAGGCCCCGGGCGGGTGACCCGCACCGGCCCCGGCCGTACGTCACCCGGCGGCCCCGGCCCCGTGTCGCCGTTCGGAGCCCGGCCGCGGGCCGCCGCGCTCCCCTCATCAGGGCAGCCGCGTCCCGGCCGGGAGGTCTACGGCGCGCAGCCGGGATGGTGGCGCTGTCCCGGTAGGTACAGGGCGCGCTCCGAGGGGCGCAGCTCGCGGCCGACGGCCTGGCAGACGGCGGCGATGGCGTGGGCCGGGCCCGGCAGGGTCACGTCCCACAGCCGCACCGTGCCGTCCTCGCCGCTGGTGGCCAGGAAGCGGCCGTCGGGGCTGTAGGCCAGGGAGCGCAGCGCCTTCGCGTCCCCGGCCAGCGTGGCCCGTGCTGTGCCGGTGGCCAGGTCCCACAGTCGTACCGTCCCGTCAGTGCCGCTGCCGGTGGCCAACGTGCCGTCGCGCGTCCGCAGCGCCATCGCCACCAGGAACGACGTCCGGGTCCCGAAGGCGGCCCGCGCCCGCCCCTCGCGCGCGTTCCAGCGGCGCACCGTGCCGTCACCGCCGCCCACGATCACCTCGCGGCCGTCGCCGCTGAACGCCAGCGCGCCCACGGTGCGCGAGCGCGCCGGTAGCCAGGCCCGGGGCCGGGCGGTGGCCGTGTCCCACAGCCGGACCCGCCCGTCGTCGCCGGCGCTGGCCAGGGTGCGCCCGTCCGGGCTGAAGACCACCGTGCGCACCCGCCGCGCGTGTCCGACCAGCGTCGCCCGGGGCGAGCCGGTGGCCAGGTCCCACAGCCGCACGGTGCCACGCGAGCCCCCGGTGGCCAGGGTGCGCCCGTCGGGGCTGACGGCCACGGCCCAGACGGCTCGCCCGTCCCCGCCCAGCCGCGCCACGCGACGCCGGGTCCCCGTGTCCCACACCAGTACCGCCCCGTCGTCGACACCCCCGGCCGCCACCAGCCGCCCACCCGGGCCGTACGCCACCGAGCCCACGCGGCCCCGGTGCCCGCGCAGCACGGAGTGCGGCGTGCGCCCGCCGCCGTGCCACAGCCGCACCGTGCCGTCGTCACCGGCGCTGGCCAGCGTTCGCCCCCGGGGGTCGAAGGCCACCGCGCCCACCCCGCCGGTGTGTCCGCTCAACAGGGTGTGCGAGTTGCCGTCGGTCATGTCCCACAGCCGCACCGTGCCGTCGGCGCTTCCGCTGGCCAACGCCCGCCCGTCCGGGCTGTACGCGACCGAGGTGACCTGACCGGTGTGCCCGGTGAACGTGGCCCTGACCCGGCCGCTGGCCGCCTCCCACACCCGCACCGAGCCGTCGGTGCCGCCGCTGGCGAGGTGGCGCGCGCTGGGGTTGAACGTCACCGAGGTCACCCGGCCGGTGTGACCGCGCAGCGTCGTGTGGGCCGGGTCGCCGCCCGGCCGCCACAGCCGGACCGTGCCGTCGTCGCCGCCACTGGCCAGCGTGCGCCCGTCGACGCTCGCGGCCACCGCCGCCACGGCGTCCGCGTGCGGGGCCAGGCGCGCGCCGGGCACCCCCCTGACCACGTCCCACAGCCGTGCCGCGCCGCCCTCGCCGACGAGCAGCCGGCCCTCGGCACCGAACGTCACCGGCCCCGCGTCGGCGATCCGGTCGCCGGGCCCGCCCACCGGCGCGCCGTCGGTCGTCCGCCACAGCCGCGCGGCCCGTTGGGGCCCACTGGTGGCCAGGGTGCGCCCGTCGGGACTGAACGCCACCCAGGCCGCGCCCGCGCTCGGCCCGGCCAGCCCCGCCCGGGGGCGCCGGCTGCCCACGTCCCACAGCCGTACCACGCCAGTGGGGCCGCAACCGGCGGCCAGCGTGCGCCCGTCGGGGCTGAAGGCCAGCGCACGCGCGCCCGTGGCGGACCCGGCGAGTGTGGCGCGTCGCCGTCCGCTGGCCACGTCCCACAGCCGCACGGTCCCGTCGAGGCCGCTGGTGGCCAGGGTGCGCCCGTCGGGGGCGAAGGCGACCGCGCCGACCGAGCCCCCGGCCGCCAGGCGGCGCCGCAACGGCAGGTCGGCGGCGGCGTAGAGGCTGGCGGCGGCCTCCTCGGTGGGGCTGGCCCGGTAGGCGTGCACCGCCAGCAGCGCGGCGAGGTCGGGATTGTCGCCGATGAGGATGGCCGACTGGGCCGCGAGTTGTCGGGAGAGGGCCACGCGCCCGGCGCGGACGGCCCGTTCGCGTTCGCGTTCGCTGTCGCGGTACTGGTCCCACGCGGTCAGCCCGGACACCAGCGCGACCAGCAGGAGGACGGAGACGGTGGTGGCGAAGTGGCCCAGCCGGCGGGCGGTACGCAGCGCGGCGTGTTGTTCGCGGGCGCGGGCGGCGCTGCTGGCGGTGAGGAAGTCCCGTTCCAGCGCGGTCAGGTCGGCCCGCGCCGTGGCGGTGGCGAAGGCGTCCTCGGCGCTGGCCAGCCGGGCACCACGGTAGAGCGCCCCCGCGTCACGCCCCAGCTCCTCCCAGGCCCCGGCGTCCAAGGTCAGGCGACGGTGGGTGGCCAGCCGGGCGCGGTCCTCCTCGATCCACCCGCGCAGCCGGGGCCAGGAGGCGATCAGCGCCTCGTGCGCCAGACTGACGGAGTCCTCGTCCACGGTGATCAGGCGGGCGCGTGCCAGGTGTTCGAGGACCTCGGCCGTCGTCGTGCGGTCGCCGGTGTCCAGCTCCCGGCGGGCGACGGGGCGTCGGGTGTCGGCGGTGTTCTCGCCCGGGGCGATCAGGCGCAGCAGGACGCGCCGGACGACGGCGGCCTGGCGGCCGGGCAGCCCGGCGTACAGGCCCTCGGCGGTCTGGGTCAGGGCGCCCTGGATACCGCCCGCCGCCTCGTACGCCTCCAGCGTCAGGGTCCGGCCACGGCGCCGGCGCCAGGTCTCCAGCAGGGCGTGCGAGAGCAGCGGCAGCCCGCCCACCTCGCCGGCCGCCTCGGCGACCAGCCGGGCCGTCAGGGCGCGCTCGACGACCAGCCCCTCCGCCGTGGCCGGCCCCACGATCGCCGCACGCAGCTCCTCGGAGTCCATCGGCCCGACCGGCAGCCCGGCCTCGTGCGCGGCCGTGGCCAGCGGCCCGTGTTCGAGGAAGCGGCCGTAGAAGTCCGCCCGCACCGCGAGCACCACGCGCAGCCCGCTGTCCGCCCGCCCGGCGGCCAGCAGCAGGTCGATGAACTCGGCCCGCTCCACGGGGTCGGCGCACAGGGTGAAGACCTCCTCGAACTGGTCGACCACGACCACCGTGTCCAGCCCCGTGGGCCCACTCCCCGCCGCGCGCGGCGTCAGCGCCGTGGCGTGGGCGCGCACCGGGTGCTCGCCGGGGGTCAGGACCCGGATGGCGGCCGGCCGTGGCCCGGCTCCGGGGGGCGTCTGCCGCAGGCGGGGGATGAGGCCGGCGCGCAGCAACGAGGACTTACCGCTGCCGGAGGGGCCGAACACGGGGACCAGCCGGTGCCCGGCCACGCGGCGCACGAGCTCGTCGGTCAACTGGTCCCGACCGAAGAAGCGGGCGTGGTCGCCAGGTTCGAAGCGGGCCAGGCCCCGGTAGGGCGAGCGCACCGCCGCGACGGCGGCCAGCTGGGCGTGCGTGTCGGCCGAGACCTGGCGCCAGCGTCGCTCCCACTGCGCGCGCTCCCCGCCGCACGCGCCCACGTACGCCAGCGTCACCGCGAGCGAGGGCAACTGCTCGCCGCCGGCCGCCCGCGACATCGTCGACACCGAGAACCCGGCGCGCTCGGCCATCACCCGGTACGTCGGCTGGCCGGCCGCGCGCCGCAGCGCGCGCAGCGCCGCGGCGAACTGCTGGACCGGCCCCGCCGTCGGGTCCACCGGATTCTCACGACGGCCCACGCCGCGTCGCCCCCCTGCGCTCGCGTGACGCGGTCACCCAAGCACGCCGCGCGGCGCGGGGGAAGGTGCGGATCGGCCAAGCGCCGGGCGGTGTCGTGACGCGACCGGCCCCGGGTGCGGGCGTGGACACGACATACGGGCCGCCCGGCGGTGGGCGGCCCGTACGTGGTGTGCGGTCGTACTCCCCCCGCCGCCGGGCCGGCGCGGCGTCCGGCGGTGGGGGGACGTGCGGCGGGTGCTCAGGCGCTCAGGTTCCAGAGCGCGTGGGCGATGGCGTCGCTGTTGGTGTCCAGCGCCGTGTCGTCGAGGTTCTTCGTGGTGTCGCAGGAGGAGTGGTAGCACGGGTCGAAGGACTCGCCCGGCGTGCCGCCCCAGTTGGCCGCCTGTTCCTGGGTTTTGGCCGCCTCCGCGCCGCTGAACAGGCCACCGACGCGTACGCCCCGGTCCTTGAACGGCGCGTGGTCGGACCGCCCGTCGCCCTCGGTCTCCCGCTCGGTGACGATGTCCTTGTCCGCGTACCAGTCCTTGAAGACCTTCTCCAGTTCCGGGTCGTCGTCGTAGACGAAGTAGCCGGGGTTGGGCGAGCCGATCATGTCGAAGTTCAGATACGAGTCGATCTTCGACAGATCGCCCGAGTTCAGCTCGTTGACGTAGTGCGTGGAGCCGACCATGCCGTACTCCTCAGCCCCCCACCAGGCGAACCGGAGCTGCTTGCTGGGCTTGAGGTCGGCCTTGGCCACGTTGAGCGCGACCTCCAGGATGCCGGCGGAGCCCGAACCGTTGTCGTTGATGCCGGCGCCACGGCCGACCGAGTCCAGGTGGGCACCGGCCATGACGACCTGGTCCGCGCTGCCGGCCGGCCAGTCGGCGATGAGGTTGTAGCCGGTGGAGCCGTTGAAGTCGAACTCCTGGAGCGAGGTGGTGAACCCGACCGCGTCCAGTTTGCCCTTGATGTACTCCACGGACGCCCGATAGCCAGGCTGGCCGTGTGCCCGGTTTCCGCCGTTGCTGTCGGCTATGGACTGCAGTTCGGTCAGATGCCCCTTGACGGCGGCGATATCGATGTCAGGAGCGGCGGCCCGAGTGGGGGAGGGGGCCGCCTGTGCGCCGGTGGCCCCGCTGAGCAGGGCGGCGGCGAGTGCGGCGCAGGTCGCGGCGGCGAGGGCGCCGCGACGCGGCGATACGTTTCGATACACGATGGCTCCGTTACAGATGTGGGGGGTGGTGCGGAGCGGGTGACGCGGACATGAGAATTGATGCTTTCCCGCCCATCGTCAAGAGCGATTACCGGACGAGCATCTCCGAGGAGCGGTGCCGCCGTCCTGCCGGCCCCGGTCCTTCCCCGCGCTGACGTGCGCGAAGACCTACGACGACCCGCGCCACGACCACCGGAGACCGCCGACCCACTCCGCCGCCCCGGCGCCGCCACCCCAGCCCCGGCGAGACCGCCCGGCCCTGACGCCACACCAGCCACCACCGAGCCCCCCTCGCACCACGGGCCGCGCCGTCCCCGAGGGCCACCGGGCCGCGCCTCGTACGCCGAACGTGTGGCCGACCTCGCACCCCCCGACGGCCCGCCCCGGCACAGCCGCCGGCCGGCCGGGCGCTCTTGACGTCGTGGCAGTAGGCCGTCTGCGCCAGCCCGCGATGCAGCTTACGTCTTGGTAAAGAACACTTGTGTGACCTGTTCCGGTGGGTGAAGGAGACGTAAAGATCCTCCTGACCACCAGCGCCGTCACGTGACGGCGTCCCAAGTAGGGGGAGTGCCTACGTGAAGAGAACAGCGATATTCGGTGCGGCCGGCACCGTGCTGACCGGCGTCCTGATCGCCGGAACCCTTGCCAGCCCGGCGGCGAACGCCGGCGAGCGATCCAGCCACCGCCCCAGCCTGTCCCAGGAGCAGCGCGCCGCCGTCGGCGTCAAGATCGCCGCCGCGCGGGCCGCGAAGACCGGCATCGAGTGGAAGGACTGTCCGGCCGACTGGGGCCTGGAGAAGCCGATCCAGTGTGGCTACGTCACCGTCCCGCTCGACTACGCCAAGCCGAACGGCCGCACCATCAAGATCGCGGTTGACCGCGTAGGCAACACCGGTACCGCCGACGAGCGCCAGGGCGCGCTGCTCTACAACCCGGGCGGCCCCGGCGGCTCCGGGCTGCGCTTCCCCCGCCGCGTGACGACCAAGGCCCCGCTGTGGCAGAAGACCGCCAAGGCGTACGACTTCGTCGGCTTCGACCCGCGCGGCGTCGGCCGCTCCGCGCCCATCTCCTGTGTGGACCCGCAGGAGTACGCCAAGGGCCCCAAGCTCGACCCGGTGCCCGACAGCGAGGCCGACAAGCGCGCCCAGCGCAAGCTCGCCCGGCAGTACGCGCAGGGCTGCGCCGAGCGCAGCGGCGCCATGCTGCCGCACATGACGACCCCGAACACCGCCCGCGACCTGGACGTGATCCGCGCCGCGCTCGGTGAGAAGAAGCTCAACTTCATCGGCGTCTCCTACGGCACCTACCTGGGTGGCGTCTACGCGACGCTCTTCCCCCAGCACGTGCGCCGCATGCTCGTGGACAGCGTGGTCAACCCCTCGCGGGACAAGATCTGGTACCAGGCCAACCTGGACCAGGACGTCGCCTTCGAGACCCGGTGGGAGGACTGGAAGAAGTGGGTCGCCCGCTACGACTCCGCCTACCACATCGGCGACACCCCGCAGAAGGTCCAGCGGCAGTGGGAGAAGCTGCGCGCCACCGCGAAGAAGAACCCCATCGGCGGGGTCGTCGGCCCGGCCGAACTGCTCGGCTTCTTCCAGAACGCGCCCTACTACGACTCCATGTGGACCACGGTCGCCTCGGTGTGGAGCTCCTACCTCGCCGGTGACACCAAGCCCCTGATCGAGTCGGCGGGCCCCGACCTCTCGGACGTCAAGGGCAACATCTCCGCCGAGAACGGCAACGCCGTCTACACCGCCGTCGAGTGCGCCGATGCCAAGTGGCCCACCAACTGGCGCACCTGGGACCGCGACAGCACCCGGCTGCACCGCGACCACCCGTTCCTGACCTGGTCCAACACCTGGATGAACCTGCCCTGCGCCACCTGGGAGGGCCCGCAGTACCGGCCCGTCAACGTCGCGTCCCACCGTGGCCTGCCCCCGGTGCTGATCGTGCAGAGCACGCGGGACGCCGCGACCCCCTACGAGGGCGCCGTGGAGCTGCACAAGCGCCTCAAGGGCTCGCGCCTGATCACCGAGCAGGGCGCCGGCTCGCACGGTGTCACCACCGAGGTCAACCCCTGCATCAACCAGCGGGTGGACGCCTACCTGCTCAGCGGCACGGTGGACGCCAAGGACGTGGTCTGCGGTCCGCACGCCACGCCCAAGCCGCAGGAGGCGAGCAAGGCGAAGGCCACGCTGGCCGCCGACCGCCTCATCCCCTGATCACCACACGGCGGTGACCGAGCGCCCCACGCGGGGCTGACCGGTCGAAGGACCGCACCCGTGGAGGCCGCGGGGCCCAGCCCGGCGGCCTCCACCGCGTCCGGAAGCGGGCCGATCGCCGCGCCCCTCCCGGATACCTGTCCCAGGAGCGCGGGTCGGCCCCGGATGCCTCAGCCGGTGTGCGCGGCCGTCTCCGTGGCGAAGGCCGTGGTGAACGCGGCCCGGGTGGGGGAGTCCGCACGCCGGTCGAGCACCGCGAACACCACCCGTGCGAAGTGCCCGGCGAAGCGCCCGTCACCGGTCAACAGCGCCCGGAAGGCGCCGGCGACGTGCGCCGGGTCGTTGCGGAAGACCCCACAGCCCCAGGCCCCGAGCACCAGATGGCGGTGCCCGTGCGCGGCGGCCACCGCCAGCACCCGCTCGGCCCGCGCGGCCAGCGCGGCGGGGACGCGGGCCACGGCGGCCAGGTCGCGCCGCGCGATGACCCCGGCGTTCGGCGCCGCCGAGGCCAGGAACGCCGCGCGGTACGGCTCCTCGAGCAGCGTGCCGTCCTCGTCGCGGAAGACCGCGACGCCGGGGGCGTAGATCACCCGGTCACTGTAGAAGGGACTCGGGTCCGCGCGGTGCGCGGCGTAGAACTCCGGGACCCGCCGCAGACACGTGTACAGCGCGCTGCCCCGACACAGCGCCTCCTCCTGTGCCTGCGCGCCGTTCAGGTAGCCGCCGCCCGCGTTCCGGGCCGAGGCGAAGTCGAGCACCGCCACCACGGACCGCGCACCGGCGCGCCCCATCGGGTCCGGGTCGCCCGCCGTGGCCAAGCCACCGGCCGGACCCGCCCCGCCCGCGCCGCCGAGCTCATCGCCGAGCCGGCGGGCGGCGGCGAGGCTGCCCTCCGGCGTCACCTCGAACCGGGTTCCCGACGCCACGCGCGGCCCCTCGACCCGGCCCGTGGCCCCGACGGCGTCCACCGGGCCCGGCCCGTACAGTCGCGTTCCCTCGGCCGCCTCGGTCAGCCACGGTGTCAGCCGCACCTCCCGGCCGGCCGGCGAGGTGTAGCCGCCCACCGCCACGATCCGCTCGGTCTCCGTGGCCATCCCCCGCAACCGCGCGCTCATCCCCACACCCCTACGTCCCCGCACGCCAGCGCGCCCGCCCCGTCGGCGACGCGTCCGCGCGGTCGTGCCTGATCGGGGTCGAGGCTACGGAGTGCCGACCCGGGGCGCCACGGGTTTGCCCGCCGCCAGCCAGGCATCCTCGGTGGCGTAGTCGAACAGGCCCCCGTACGTGGGGACCATGGCGGGAAACGCGGCGCGCCAGTCGCGGTCCGCCAGCTCGCGCGCGATCCACTCCACGGTGGCGGGCAGCGACTCCCGGTAGGTGACCACGGGCCGGTACCCCAACGCCCGCTCGGCCGCGGTCATGTCGTACACGACAGGGTGCGCCGTGCTCCACGGCGTCAGCCCGACGCCCTCGACCGCGGGCACCCCGTCCACCAGGACCAGTTCGCTCTCCACACCGAGCACGGCATCGACCGCGCCGGCGATCTCGGCGACGGTCGGGGCCTGCGGGTCGCCCGCGTTCAGCACCCGCGACCCGGGCGTGCGGGCGGCCAGGCGTACCAGTTCGGCGATGTTGTCCGCGTGCACGGGGTGGAAGCGGCTCTCGCCGCGATGCGCGAGCACCCGCACGGGCCTGCGGTCCAGTGCCCGCTGCACGAAGTGCAGCTCACGGGGCCCGCGACTGTGGAGGCCGTGGATGGCGCCGGCGCGCAGCAGCGTCGTGGGCAGTCGGTCGCCGGCGGCCAGCAGCGCGTCTTCCAGGGCCACCTTGCGGGTGCCGTAGGTGGCCTCGCCCGGCGCCACCGTGCGGTACGTCTCGGGCACCGGGACCGGCAGCTGGGGAAATCCGTCCGGCTCGCCCTGGGTGTCGAAGCTGCGACCCCGACCGTCCTCGTAGATGGCGCCGCTGGAGATGACGACGGCGGAGCCGATCCGGTCCGCGAGCGAGACCAGCTGGCGGGCGTGCGTGGTGTCGTAGGCCACGCAGTCCAGCAGCACGTCGACGCCATCGCCGAGGGCCGCCGCCAGCGCCGCGTCGTCCCCCCGGTCCACCGCGAGGGCCCGCACCTCGCTCGGCCACCCCCGGTCCCGGCCGCCGCTGAGCGAGGCCGCCCGCACCTGCCAGCCGTCGGCGGCCAGGGCGCGCGCCGCCGCCCGGCCGATCTGCCCGAGCGCCCCGAGCACGAACGCCGTCCCCCGTGTCCCGGTCGCGTCCGTCGTGGTCGGTCCTGCCGTGTCTGTGGTCATGGCCGGACGGTACGAGGCGCGGCCAGCGATCCGACAGCCACGTTCGCCGTGCGCTGATCCGCCGTCAGCGCAACGCCCGTGGGAGCGGCCGGCCGGGCGCGGGCGCGAACGGGGTCGGACCGGGCCGCTGGCCACCGCCCGCGCCCGGTGCCGCCGATCGGGTGGCCGCGCGGTGCGCCGCCTTGTCCGGGCGCCTCGCCCGGGGTGCGCTGGCGCTCGCGGCCCTCGCCTGCCCGACCGTCCCGGAGGTCACCGTGGCAGCACGGTCGGGTCCGGGCGGGCCGGCCGCCGCGTCCCGGATTCACGCCCTGACCAGGAGGTTCCATGCACCGCCGCGCCCGTACCGCCCGTGTCCTCGCCATCGCCTGGCTCGCGCTCCTCGCCGCTGCCCCCTCGGCGGGCGCCGCGCCCCAGCCGACCGGCAGCCTCTTCCTCACCGTCTCGGGGGAGAGCGGAACCCCGGTCAGCGTGGCCCGACTGGAGTGCGAACCGGCCGGGGGGACGCACCCACGCGCGGCCGAGGCGTGCGCGGCCCTGGGCACGGCGGGCGGCGACCCCGACCGGCTGACCGCGCGGCGGCTGGTGTGCACCGAGGAGCACGCACCCGTCACCGCCCGCGTCGCGGGCCTGTGGCGCGGCACCCCGGTGACCTGGAGCCGCACCTACCCCAACAGCTGCCACCTGCACGCGGCCACCGGCGCGCTCTTCGCGTTCCCCGCCGACCGGAGCTGACCCGCCGCCCGGGGGCCGAGCCGACGGCCGGGGGCGCCCCACACACCGCGCGGCGCCCCCGTATCAGACGTCCGGCCTCACGTGCCGCGCGCGGCCAGCACGCCCACGGTCAGCAGGCCCAGCACCACCCAGCCGAACCACAGCCAGCCGTTGTTGCCCAACGTCACGGTGTAGGCGGTCACCATCACCAGACCACCCACGGTGAAAACTGCCATCGCCTTCGCAGATCCGGGCATCCCCGCAACCTCCTCACGGCGGCCCGAGCACCTGCGCCCCGACCACGGCCAGGGGGCCATCGTCTCCCGGGTCGGGGCACCACCGCTAGCGCTCGGCCCCGGCTACCTGCTCTTGGCCTGCAAGGACGCCAGGTACGCGTTGTAGGCGTTCAGCTCCTTGTCGCCGTCACGGTCGGCGACCCGATCCGAGCGACGGGCGGTGCGCTGCTCCGAGCGGTACCACTGGAAGACCAGCGCGATCAGCACCACCACGGACGGGATCTCGCTGAACGCCCAGGCGATGCCGCCCGCGGCGTTCTGGTCCGAGAGCGCGTCGATGCCCAGCGAGTCCGGCGGGTTCTTGTACGTGCCGATCATCGGCTCGGACGCCATCATCAGGGCGATGCCGAAGAAGGCGTGGAAGGGCATGCCGGCGAACAGCTCCAGCATCCGCATCACGTAGCCCGGCCGGTGCGGACCCGGGTCCACGCCCATGATCGGCCAGAAGAAGACCAGACCGACGGCGAGGAAGTGCACCATCATCGCGATGTGCCCCGGCTTGGACTCCATGAGGAAGTCGAACAGCGGCGTGAAGTACAGGGCGTACAGGCTGGCGATGAACAGCGGGATCGTGAACGCCGGATGGGTGATGATCCGCATGTAGCGGCTGTGCAACACGGCGACCAGCAGTTCGCGGGGGCCGGGGCCGCCGCGCCCGGAGCGCGCCCGGCCGGCCGGCAGCGCCCGCAGCGCCAGCGTCACCGGCGCGCCGAGCAGCAACAGGATGGGCGAGAGCATGCTGATCACCATGTGCTGCACCATGTGCACGCTGAACATGACCATGCCGTAGTCGTTGAGCTTGGTGCACATCACCAACGCGACGGTGAGCACGCCCACGGCGAAGGAGACGGTGCGCATCACGGGCCAGCCGTCCCCGCGCCGGTGCAGCCGCAGCGCCCCCCACCCGTACAGGGCCAGCGCCAGCAGGCAGCCGATCAGGAAGAACGGCTCACTGCTGTACTCCAACCCGCGAGCCAGGGTGAACGGCGGCAGATTCATGTCCATGCCGTGTCCGCCGTGATCCATCCGCTCTCTCCTCATATCGCCGCAAACGCTCGCACCAGAGTAGAACCGCCCCCGGCCACGTCGTGGGCCGGGGGCGGTCGGCGCGCGGGAACGCGGACGAGAGCGGGGGTACGCGGACGGTCGCGCTCAGCTCAGAGCACGCACTCGGCCTCCGCGTACCGCTCCACGGGCACCGTCTTCAGGTGCTCCACGGCCTCGGCGAGCGGGGTCAGGGTGATCTGCGTGCCGCGCAGTGAGGTCATCATGCCGAAGTCGCCCCGGTGCGCGGCCTCCACGGCGTGCCAGCCGAACCGGGTGGCCAGCACCCGGTCGTAGGCGGTGGGCGTGCCGCCGCGCTGGACGTGGCCGAGGATGACCGGGCGGGCCTCCTTGCCCAGGCGCTCCTCCAACTCGACCGCGAGCTGTCGGGCCACACCGGCGAAGCGCTCGTGCCCGTAGACGTCCTTGCCGCCGGCGTCGAACTCCATGGAACCCTCGCGCGGCTTGGCGCCCTCCGCGACGACGACGATGGCGAACTTCTTGCCGGCCTGGAAACGCCGACCCACCAGCTCGGTCAGTTCGCCGATGTCGAAGGGCCGCTCGGGCACGACGATGGCGTGCGCGCCGGCGGCCATCCCCGAGTGCAGCGCGATCCAACCGGTGTGGCGCCCCATCACCTCCACGATCAGCACCCGCTGGTGCGACTCGGCGGTGGTCTTGAGCCGGTCCAGGGCCTCGGTGGCCACGCCGACGGCGGTGTCGAAGCCGAAGGTCACGTCGGTCGAGGAGATGTCGTTGTCGATGGTCTTGGGTACGCCGACGATGGGCAGCCCCGCGTCCGACAGGAGTCGGGCCGCCTTGAGGGTGCCCTCGCCGCCGATCGGGATGACCGCGTCGAGACCGAGGTCCGCGACGTGGCCCCGGGCCTGCTCGACACCGCCGCGCAGGTGCTCGGGGCGCACCCGGGAGGAGCCGAGGATGGTGCCGCCGAGGGCCAGGATGCCGCCGACGGCGTCGAGGTCGAGCTTGCGGTAGTCGCCTTCGAGAAGGCCGCGCCAACCGTCGTGGAACCCCACGACTTCGTCGCCGTGGTCGACGACCGCCCGGTGCACGATCGATCGGATCACGGCGTTGAGACCGGGGCAGTCACCGCCGGAAGTGAGCACACCAATACGCATGGTTTGTGATACCTCTGCAACTCAACCGGACGACCGGACCCCGTCGTCCGGTTGGATCGCAGTCAGCCTACAAGCGCACCGCGCCCTCGGGGGGCCAGTGTCCGTCATGCGGTCTGGGTCGCCGCCGCCATCCGTTCGTCGCGCAGCGCCTCGTACCAGCGGTCGTCCACCGGGGGCAGCGCGTTCACGTCGAGTGCCAGCTTGAGCAGCAGGTCGGCGATCTGCGGGTTACGGGCGAGCACCGGGCCGTGCATGTAGGTGCCGAACACGGTGTCGTTCCACGCGCCCTCGGTGCCGTCGCCGGTGCCGTTGCCCTTGCCGAGCCGCACGCGCGCGAAGGGGCGCGCGGTGGGCCCCAGGTGCGTGACCCCCTGGTGGTTCTCGAAGCCGGTCAGCGGCGGCAGCCCGAGCCGCTCGTCGATGTCGCCGAGCACGTCGCCCACGCACCGCTCGCCCTCGCCGCGCGCGCTGACCACGTCCAGCAGGCCCAGGCCCGGCTCGCGCTGCCCCAGGTCGTTGATAAACTCGTGGCCCAGGATCTGGTAACCGGCGCACACCGAGAAGACGATGGCGCCGTTCTCCACGGCCCGGTTGAGGCCGCCGTCACGGCGCAGCCGCTCGGCCGCGAGCCGCTGCGGCCGGTCCTCGCCGCCGCCGATCAGGTAGATGTCCCCGGAGGTGGGGATCTGCTGGTCGGAGCGGACGTCCACACGGGAGACGTTCAGCCGGCGCTGGCGGGCGCGCCGCTCCACGACCAGCGCGTTGCCCTGGTCTCCGTACGTGCTCAGCAGGTCGGGGTAGACCCACACCAGGCGCAGGCTGTTCTGGCTCATCCTCGGCTTCCTTCGTGCTTCAGCGGTTCGGTGGCGGTGGGACGTCGGCCGCCGGCCGTTTGGGCCGGCGGCCCCGGCGGCGGGCGGCGCCGCTCGGGGCCGGTCGGCACCGGGGCGGTCGGTGCTAGTTGCCGACGCGGCGGCGCAGGTCCTGGAAGGCGGTGTAGTTGGCGATGACCTCGATCCGGCCGGGCGGGGCCATCTGGACCGCCTCGTCCGCGTTCTCGCAGACCCGGAAGTCCAGCCCGGCGACCTCGAGGCGCACCGCCAGGTCCAGCTTCCGGTCGCCGATCACCATGATCGGGTGGCCGGCCAGCCGGGTGTAGTCCACGTCCCACAGCCACGAGGTGTCGGTACCGTCCGCGCCGCGCGCGTTGACGGAGAGGATCACCGGTGTGGGCGGCGGGTCGATCAGCGAGAAGGTCTCCAGCCAGCCGGCCGGGTTCTTCGCCAGCAGCAGCCGCAGCTGGCGGTCCATGAAGGTGACCACGTCGTAGCGGCCGGCGACGGCCTGCACCGCGTACATCCGCTCCAGCGCGACCTGCGGCGGGACGCCGAAGGTGGCGGCCACGGCGGCGGAGGTGGCGGCGTTGGCCTTGTTGGCCCGGCCGGGGAGCTGGAGGTGGATCGGCCAGGCCGAGCCCTGCGGGTCCAGCACGTAGTCGCCGTTCAGCGCCCAGGTGGGGCGGGGGCGACGGAAGCCGCAGTCGGCACAGCCCCAGTCGTCCCCCGGGCGCTGGAGCACGCCGCCGCAGGAGGGACACGACCAGGCGTCGTCCTTCCACTCCTGGCCGGCCGCCACCCACACCACGTTCGGGCTGGAGGAGGCCGCCCAGACGATGAGCGGGTCGTCCGCGTTGGCGATGACCGTGGCCTTGGAGCCGGCCAGGCCCTCCCGCCACTTCTCGGCGAGCATGCGGGTCTCCGCGGCGCGGTCGAGCTGGTCGCGCGAGAGGTTCAGCAGCGCGATGGCCTTGGGCGTGGTGTCCCGGGCCACGCCGGCCAGGTACTTCTCGTCCACCTCGATGACGCCGTAGCGGGCGTCGGAACCGCCGGCGAGGGCGGAGGTGATGCCGGCGGGCATGTTGGCGCCCAGGGCGTTGGAGACGACCGGCCCGCTGGCGCGCAGCGCCTCGGCGATCAGCCGGGTGGTGGTGGTCTTGCCGTTCGTCGCGGAGACGAGGATCACGTCGAGATGCCGCGCCAGCCGGGCCAGCAGGTCCGGGTCGAGGCGAAGGGAGACCTTCCCTCCGATCACCGATCCACTGCCGCGCCCCGCGACTCGCGACACCGCCGCCGCTGCCCTGCCCGCCGTCACGGCCAGTTTGGCGCGCGGCGGCAGCGGCTCCGTGTTGCCTGCCATCGTCCTTGTTCCTCCTTGCCTCCGGCGCTGTGCCCGCCCCCGGGGCTGCCGGTCAAACGCCCCCTTGATGCCGAATCGCCAGCCGGGAGGCTTGGGTCGGGGTTCAGCCTATCGAGATCCGGACGCCGGCCCGAACCCCGCCGTCCGTGCCGGGCCTCCCGGTCCACCACGTGGCGCCCTGTCCGCCGGGCCGGACCGTACCCTGGTGCGATGCGAACTGGCGCGATCCCCGGCAGCTCGGGGCGGGTACGGCCGTTGCGGCTGCTCGGCGACCCCCACCTGGCGACCCCGTGCGCGGAGGTCAGCGACTTCGGCTTCGAGCTCGCCCGACTGATCGAGGACATGTACGCGACGATGTACGCCTCGGCGGGCGTGGGGCTCGCGGCCAATCAGATCGGCGTCCCCCTGCGGGTGTTCGTCTACGACTGCCCCGACGACGAGGACCGCCGACATCTGGGACACCTCGTCAACCCCCGTCTCGTGGAGGCGGACGGGCTCATCATCCGTGGCCCGGAGGGATGCCTGTCACTGCCCGGGATCGAGGCGGGCACGCCCCGCTTCGACTACGCGGTCGTGGAGGGCGTACGCGCCGACGGCACTCCGGCGCGGGTGGAGGGCAGCGGCTACTTCGCCCGGTGTCTGCTGCACGAGTGCGACCACCTGGACGGCAAGCTGTTCACCGACCGGCTTGAGGGCCGCCGCCAGCGCCGGGCGCTGCGCGCGGCGGCCCGCGCGCCCTGGGCCGGCGGGCGTTAGCCCCACCGGGGTCCGGTGGGCGGGCCGGGGGGCCCGGCTCAGAAGCCGGGTCCGCCTTCCAGGTCGCCGGCCTCGGCCAGGCGCCCCCACAGCAGATCCGTGAGGTGACTGACCAGTTGCTCGCGCGGGCAGGGGCGGTCGCGCAGCCACCAGTCGCCGGCGGCGTGCATCATGCCCACGATGCCGTGCCCCCAGACCCGGGCCTTCTCGGCGCCGTCGGGGCCCAGGTCCACCCGCTCGGCGATGACCTGGGCCAGCTCCTCGCCCAGCCGGCGCAGCAGCGGGGCCGCGTGCCGGCCGACGTCGAAGCCCTGCTCGGCGTGGTGGCCCTCGCTCTGGTCGTCGGCCGGGTGCATGAGGAAGCGGTAGACCTGGGGGCGGGCCTCGATCGCGGAGAGATAGGTGTCCAGGGTCGCCTCGACCCGGGCCCGGCGTCGGGCCGGCGCGTCCAGGGCCGCGCGCAGCGCGGCGAGCAGGGCGTCGGTGTGGCGGACGGCGAGCGCCCGGTAGAGGCCGCCCTTGTCGCCGAAGTGCCGGTAGAGGATGGGCTTGGTGATGCCCGCCTCGGCGGCGATGGCGTTCATCGAGGCGCCGGGGCCGTCCCGCAGCACGACCCGGTCGGCGGCCTCCAGGAGTTCCCGTCTGCGCGCCTCGTGCGCGCGCTGCTGGCTGTCGCGCTGCGTGGTGTCCATGATGCGCCTCCCGTCCCCCGGTGTCCCGTGCCGCCCGCGCAACGTAACACCCCCTGACCCGTAACCCATCCGGCGACCTGGGAGTTGACAGCCGCTACTGACGAGTAACAGACTCCTGTTACCGAAGGTAATAATCGGCTGGAGGGGATCATGCCGGAGTTCTCGTTCGAACTCAACGACGACCAGAAGTCCGTCCGCGACTGGATTCACGGCTTCGCGCGGGACGTGATGCGTCCGGCCGCCGCCGAGTGGGACGAGCGGGAGGAGACCCCCTGGCCGATCATCCAGGAGGCGGCCAAGATCGGCTTGTACTCGCTGGACTTCTACGCCCAGCAGTTCTTCGACCCCACCGGTCTCGGCATCCCGATGACCATGGAGGAACTGTTCTGGGGCGACGCGGGCATCGCGCTGTCCATCGTGGGTACCGGGCTCGCCGCCGTGGGCGTCCTGGCCAACGGCACCGAGGAGCAGATCGGCACCTGGGTGCCGCAGATGTACGGCGACGCCAGTGACGTGAAGGTCGCCGCCTTCTGCTCGTCGGAGCCCGACGCCGGTTCGGACGTCGGCTCCATGCGCACCCGCGCGGTCTACGACGAGGCCAGCGACGAGTGGGTGCTCAACGGCACCAAGACCTGGGCCACCAACGGCGGCATCGCCAGCGTCCACGTCGTGGTGGCCGTGGTGGACCCCGAACTCGGCTCCCGGGGACACGCCTCCTTCATCGTGCCGCCGAACACGCCGGGCCTGACCCAGGGCCAGAAGTTCCACAAGCACGGCATCCGCGCCTCCCACACCGCCGAGGTGGTGCTGGAGGACGTCCGCGTTCCCGGCGCCTGCCTGCTCGGCGGCAAGGACAGGCTGGACGAGCGGCTGGCCCGCACCCGCGAGCGCGCCGCCCAGGGCGCGGCCGGCGCCGAACGCGTGAAGAACGCGGCCATGGCCACCTTCGAGGCGTCCCGCCCCGCCGTCGGCGCCATGGCCGTGGGCACGGCGCGCGCCGCGTACGAGGAGGCGCTGGAGTACGCGAAGACCCGCACCCAGTTCGGCCGCCCGATCATCGACAACCAGGGCGTGGCCTTCCAGCTCGCCGACATGCGCACCCAGATCGACGCGGCCCGGCTGCTGGTGTGGCGGGCCTCGTGGATGGCGGCGGCCGGGCGGCCGTTCACCTCCGCCGAGGGGTCGATGTCCAAGCTGTACGCCAGCGAGACGGCCAAGAAGGTCACGGCCCAGGCGATACAGATCCTGGGCGGCAACGGCTACACCCGCGACTACCCGGTCGAGCGCATGCACCGCGACAGCGCCATCTACACCATCTTCGAGGGCACCAGCGAGATCCAGCGGTTGGTCATCGCCCGCACGCTGTCCGGGTTGCCGATCCGCTGACGACCCGTCTCCCATGGCCGCGGACCGCACGGCGCTCACCCGAATGGAGTACATCGGGATTTCCCGGACCGGACGGGCACAGCGCGCTCGTGCGGCCTTTGGGCCGGTCCCGAGGGGGCGACACGCGCCCGTGTGCGTCGCGCCTGCGGTCGCCGTGTGCTCCCGGGACGCGCGCAATGGAAGCCGGAGCGCGCCCAGCCGTGTCGGCGCGTGCTACGCGCGAAAGGAGACAGTGGCGATGACCGCACCTCAGGGCGACACCCCGCAGGAGCTGTCAGGCATGCACGTGGTCGACCCGGATGGCCAGAAGGTCGGGTCGGTGCAGCAGGTCTACAGCGACGACATCACCGGCGTGCCGGAGTGGATCACCGTGCGCACCGGGCTGTTCGGCATGAAGGAGACCTTCGTCCCGCTCGCCGGCGCCCAGCACTCGGGCGGCGACCTGCGCGTGCCGTACAGCAAGGAAGAGGTCAAGGACGCGCCGCGGATCGACGCGGCGGGCCACCTGTCGCCGGAGGAGGAGACGGAGCTCTACCGGCACTACGGCCTGCGTCAACCCGGCCGGCAGCCGGGGCGTGGCCAGGCGATGGGCGCCGCGGGCAGCCCCGGCACCACCACGGGCGAGGACGCGAGGGCCGGGCGTGCCGGCGTGGCCGGGGCCGCGGGCGGCGCGGCGGGCGGCGGGGCCGCCGGGTACGCCACGGGCCACGAGTCCGGCCAGCGCGCCGGGGCCGAGGGGCCCAAGCTCGTCGGCGCGGGTGCCGGACGCGGCGCCGACGAGGGCGACGCGTCGGCCAAGCGGATGAGCGAGAGCCGGGAGGCCGGCGCCGGCGAGACGGCCAAGGAGGGGCGTGGGGCGCGGCCGGGCCACGCGGCCCGGGAGGGCGTCCAGGAGATGATCCTCTCCGAGGAGCAGGTGCGGGTGGGCACCGAGGAGCACGAGGCGGGGCGCGCCCGCCTGCGCAAGCACGTGGTCACCGAGAACGTCACCCGCACCGTGCCCGTCAGCCACGAGGAGGTGCACCTCACGCGCGAGCCGATCACCGCCGACGACCTGCGGCGGCAGGACCGGCAGGCGCGCATCGAGGACGGCCAGCTGGAGGTCACCCTGCACGAGGAGCGGGCCGTCGTCCGCAAGGAGACCGTGCCGGTGGAGCGCGTACGGCTGGAGACCGAGCGCGTCACCGAGCAGGAGGAGGTCTCCACGCAGATCCGCAAGGAGCGGGTGGAGTACGAAGGCGCCGAGGGCACCGAGCGCGGGCGTCGTGGCGACCAGCGCGGCGGCAAGGAGGGCCCCCAGGAACCGCGTTGACCCTCGCACGACTGTGACGCGGCCCGCCCCGATCCGACAGCGGTGGCGGGCCGCGTCACATCGCGCGGGGCCGGGGCCGGGGCCGACGTCCAGTCCCGCACCGGTCCGCTCCGGGCGGCGTACGCCCCCACCGCGCGGGGCGGCGCTTTCGCTACGTGGCGGGCAGCCGGCCGCGCAGCGCCGGGTCGCTCAGGGGGGCGAGCGGATCGGCGCCCCGCTCGGCCACCCGCTCCAGCACCTCCTCCGGGCCGAAGGCCAGTTCGCCCGGACGCGCGGGGGTCTCGACCTCGTCCCAGTCCAGCGGCGTCGCCACGCCGGGGCGCTCGCGCACCCGCAGCGTGTACGGCGCGGCGGTCGTCTTCGCCGAGGCGTTCTGTGACCAGTCGATGAACACCCTGCCCCGCCGGGCGGCGCGCGCCATCGTCGCCACCGCGAGATCGGGCAGCTCCGCGCGCATCCGCGCCGCCATCCGCCGGGCGTAGGCCACCGCGGCCTCGGCGGGGACGGGCTCCAACGGCACGTACAGGTGCAGCCCCTTGGAGCCGGAGGTGACCGCGCAGGCGCTCAGGCCGTCGGCGGCCAGCGCGGCGCGCAGCGGCAGGGCGACCTGGCAACAGTGGGTGACATCGGTGCCGGGCCCCGGGTCGAGGTCGAAGACGATCCGGTCGTGCACGGCCGGCCCCGCACCGGCCCGCCACTGCGGCACGTGCACCTCGTACGCCCCGAGGTTGGCCATCGCCACCAGCGTCGCGGTCGAGTCGACGACCACGTGCGGGGCCGGTCCCCTGCTGCCGGGCACCTCCGTGACCGCGACCCACTCGGGGCAGCCCGGCGGCGGGTTCTTGGCGTACCAGCGCTCGCCGGCCACGCCGTCCGGGGCGCGGACGAACGAGGCGGCCCGGTCGGTGACGTGCGGCAGCATCAGCGGGGCGATCCGGGCGTAGTAGTGCAACAGCTCGGCCTTGGTGTGCGCGGAGGTCGGAAAGAGCGTCTTGCGCAGGTGGGTGAGGGCCAGTTGGTGGCCGTCCACCCGCACGGACTGCCGGTCGGGGGCTGCGGACATGGGGTGGACGATGCCACGCGCGTCGGGTATAAGGGTCGGCGGCGCGGCGGGTGGGTCCGCTCCTCGTGCACGGTTCGCCCGGGTGCGTGGCCTGTGACGGGGCCGCCGAAGCGGCTGTCCGCGCGCGCGAACCGCGCGCCGAGGGGGCGTCCGGGAGGACGGCGATGGGCTCCGAAGTGGCGCGCGGGCGACGCCTTCGGGGCCGGAACCCAGCGTTCCTCCCGTGACCCTCGGTCATATAACGTTAAAGAAATTGCTCTGATCACGTGCGTCCCAGGAGGCAACCATGGGCACACGGCGTACAACGCTGCCCGGTGTCGGTACCCAGTACGACTTCACGACGCACGCGGGACAGCACCTGTCCGTCGTCGTCCACCAGGACGGCCGCCGCTTCATCGGCTTCTACTCCCAGGACGATCCCGACTCCTGTCAGGTGTCGATCTGTCTGGCCCCCGAGGAGGCGACCGCGGTCGCCCACCTCATCGACCCGGTGCCCATCGCCGCGGTCCGCACCGACGGCATCGACCTGGTCACCGAACACATACCGGTCGGCAGCAGGTCACCGTACGCGGGGCGACTGCTCGGCGAGACCGGCGCCAGGACTCGGACCGGAGCGTCCATCGTCGCGGTGCTGCGCCGCACCAGCGCGCATCCCTCGCCCGGTCCCGACTTCCGGTTCGCCATCGGTGACACGCTCGTCGCGGTCGGCACCCGAGAGGGCGTCGACGCGCTCTCCACCATCATCGCGGAGGGCTGACCAGCGTGCATGACACCACCACACTCCTCATAGAGCTCGGGGCCGTCATACTGGGCCTTGGGCTCATCGGCCGGATGGCACTGCGCTTTGGCCTGTCCCCGATCCCGCTCTACCTGCTGGCCGGCCTCGCCTTCGGGCAAGGTGGCCTGCTCCCGCTCAAGGCCAGTGAGGAGTTCGTCGGCGTCGGCGCGGAGATTGGCGTGATCCTGCTGCTGCTCCTGCTCGGTCTGGAGTACAGCGCGTCGGAACTCGTCACCAGCCTGAAGACCCAGTACCCCTCCGGCGCGGTGGACTTCGTCCTGAACGCCGTCCCCGGCGCTGTCGCCGCCCTGCTGCTCGGCTGGGGCCCGGTCGGCGCCGTCGCCCTGGCCGGCGTCACCTGGATCTCCTCGTCGGGCGTCATCGCCAAGGTCCTCACCGACCTGGGGCGGCTGGGCAACCGCGAGACACCCGTCATCCTGAGCGTCCTGGTCATCGAGGACCTCTCGATGGCCGTCTACCTGCCGCTGCTCACCGCGCTGCTGGCCGGCGCGGGACTCGCGGGCGGCAGCCTGACCCTGCTGATCGCGCTCGGCACCGTCGGTATCGTGCTCTACCTCGCCCTGCGGCACGGCCGGTTGATCAGCCGCGCCGTCTCCTCCGACAACCCCGAGATGCTGCTGCTGGTCGTGCTGGGGCTGACCCTGCTGGTGGCCGGCGTCGCCCAGGAACTCCAGGTCTCCGCCGCGGTGGGGGCGTTCCTGGTGGGCATCGCGCTCTCCGGCGAGGTGGCCGAGGGCGCGGAGCGGCTGCTCACGCCGCTGCGCGACCTGTTCGCGGCGGTCTTCTTCGTCTTCTTCGGCCTCTCGACCGACCCGACCGAGATTCCCCCGGTGCTGCTGCCCGCCCTGCTCCTCGCGGCCGTCACCACGGTCTCCAAGATCGGCACCGGCTGGTACGCCGCGCGCCGCGCCGGCATCGGCCCGCGCGGTCGGCTGCGCGCCGGCGGCACGCTCGTGGCGCGCGGCGAGTTCTCCATCGTCATCGCCGGGCTGGCGGTCAGCACCGAGCCCCGGATCGGGCCCATCGCCACGGCGTACGTGCTGATCCTGGTCATCGTCGGCCCGCTCGCCGCCCGGTACACCGAGCCCGTCGTGCGCCGGCTGAACGCGCGACGTACCGGCGGCGTCCCCGCGCCCGTGGGTCCCCCCGCGCCCGGGGCCGAGGCCGCCCCGCTCTCCGTCGAGCCCGAGCCGGTGCCCGGCGAGGGCGGCGGTGCCGGCGCGAAGCTGCCGCCCCCGAGGCCGGTCGAGGCGGCCGGGCCGGGCCCGGACGAGTCCGTACCGCCGACCGCAGCGCCGCGGGACGGCACCGAGCGGGCCGACGCCTCGCCCCGGGGCGGTGGCAAGCCGCTCACGTAGGACCCGAGGCGGGCCGGGCCGAACGCCCCGGCCCGCCCCCTGGACCAGGCCGCCCGCGCGCCGTTCACCTCTCCGGTCGCGCGGGCGGCCGTTCTGTCTTCCCGGGCCCGGCCGCCCCGCCCGGGGCGCCGTCGGCGATCCGTCGACGCAGGTCGGTGAAGAGGGCGTGCATCGCCGCGCGGAAGATCTCGGCCTGGGCGTCACCAAGGAACGCCGTGTGCCCGAACACCTCCAGGACGACGAGCCCGTGCAGCTGTCCCCACGCGCTCATCAGCAGGTAGACCGCCGGCGGCGGCACCGCGCCCAGGGCGTCCGGCGGCAGGCCCGCCAGCCGGGCCCGCAGGTCCGGGGAGAGCGCGGGGGTGTCGGCCGCGGCCAGTTGCGCCGGCGTGAAGCCGGCGAACACCTCGCGCTGGAAGAGCGCGCTGAGGCGGCGCATCGCCAGCGTCGTCGGGCCCTCGACGGGCGCCGTGTAGTACCGCAGCGGCGTGCCGTAGATGAGTTGGAACCGCTCGGGATGGGCGACGGCCCACCGCCGGTAGCCCTCGGCCGCCGCCACCAGCCGGGGGGTCGCCGCCTCCTCGGCCGTGTTCTCCAGGGCCTGTCGCACGGCGTCGGCCAGGTCGTCGTACGCCTTGGCCACCAGCGCCGTCACCAGCGCGTCGCGACTCGGGAAGTAGTGGTAGAGCGCCTGCACGGTCATGTCCAGACTCCGGGCCACCGCGCGCAGCGACAGGGCCGCCGGCCCCTGCTCGGTGATCTGGAGTTCGGCGGCGGCCAGGATCTCCCGGGTGGCGGCGGCCCGGCGCCGCTGACGGAGCGACGGCGGGTCCGGGGCGGTGGTGTGGGCACTCATGCCGTGACCGTACGGCGCCCGGCCCTCTCGGCACACCCCGCATCCGTAGGGTGTGAAGAAAATCTAACACTGCCAAATCTTCTGCTCCCTCCCTAACGTCGTCCACGGCGACGAAGGGTGCGACACCGCACCCGGCGCACCGCGTCCCCCGCGTGCCAGCGCGCCCCTCGACGGGCGGCGCCACGCGTTCGCGTGCCGACCACGGCCGCACGTCGCCCACCCAAGGACACGAAGGAGAACGGGCAGTGTTTGATCGCATAGCCGAACTGGCGATACGCCGGCCCCGGCTGGTACTGGTCGTCGCCGCCGTGGTCGTGGCCCTCATGGGGGCCCTGGGCGCCGGCGCGTTCGGCACCCTGCGCGGTGGCGGTTACGACGATCCGGCGTCCTCCTCCTCGCGGGCCGACCGGGCCATCGACGCGAAGTTCGGCGGCCAGAGCAACCTGGTCCTGCTCGTTCGCGCCCCCCAGGGTCGGGTTGACGCGCCGGCCGCCGAGCGCGCCGGCCGGGCCCTGGCGGCCGAACTCAGGACAGAGCGGCACCTGGAGAACGTGGTCGCCTACTGGGACGACCACCACCGCGCCCTGCGCTCCGGGGACGGCCGCGAGGCCCTGGTGGTCGCCCATGTGAAGGGCGACGCCACCGACCGGCCACAGCGCGCCAGGGAACTCGTCGACGACTACGCCGGCCGCTACGCGGACGCGCTGCGGGTGCGCGCCGGCGGCGCGGCGGCCGTGGACAGCGACATGGGCGCCCAGAGCGCCCGCGACCTCCTGCTGGCCGAGGCCATCGCCGTACCGCTGACCCTGCTGCTGCTCCTGGTCGTCTTCGGAAGCGTGGTCGCGGCCCTGTTGCCGCTGGTCATCGGCCTGATCGCGATCGCGGGCACGTTCGCCGAGCTCTACGTCCTCGGCAACGTCACCGACGTCTCGGTCTTCGCGACCAACCTGACCACGGCCCTGGGCCTGGGACTGGGCATCGACTACGCGCTGCTGATGATCAGTCGGTTCCGGGAACACCTGGCCGCCGGGGCGAGCGTGGAGGAGGCGGTACGCCATACCGTGCGCACCGCGGGCCGCACGGTCGCCTTCTCCGCCGCGACGGTCGCGGTCGCCCTCGCCGCCCTCCTGGTCTTCCCGCAGTTCTTCCTGCGCTCCTTCGGCTACGCCGGCGTCGGCGTCGTCGTCATCGCGGCGCTCAGCACCCTGTTCGTGATGCCCGCGCTGCTGGTCGTCCTGGGCCACCGGGTGGACAGCGGCCGACTGCCGTGGGCGAAGCCGACCCGCCCCGCCACCGGCACGCCCCTGTGGGGACGGCTGGCCCGCACCGTCATGCGGCGCCCCGCGCTCACCGCGCTGCCCGTCCTGGCCGTCCTGCTGCTGGCCGCCAGCCCGCTGCTGGGCCTGACCTTCGGTACCCCCGACGAGCGCGTGCTGCCCGAGGGCGCCGAGAGCCGCCAGGTCGCGACGGCCCTGCGAGAGAACTTCGAGGGCAGCGACGACGCCGCGATCCACGTGGTCGTCGACCAGAGCGTCGACCGGGCCCCGCTGGCCGCGTACGCCGGCGAACTGTCCACGCTGGACGGTGTCGTACGGGTCCAGGCCAGCACGGGAAGCTACGCCGACGGAAGGGTCACCGGCCCCGGCGACGCCACGCTCGGCCGCCCCGACGCGCAGCGGATCACCGTGGTCAGCTCCCGGCAGCCGAAGTCGGAGGCGGCCCAGGGCCTGGTGCGACAGGTGCGGGCGGCCACGCCACCGGCCGGTGCGCACCCGCTGGTGGGCGGCGTCGACGCGCGACTGGTCGACTCCAAGGACTCGGTCGGCGACCGGCTTCCGCTGGCCCTGACCATGATCGCGCTGACCACCTTCGCGCTGCTCTTCCTCTTCACCGGCAGCGTCGTGCAGCCGCTGCGCGCCCTGGTGCTGAACACGGTCAGCCTGGGCGCCGCCCTCGGCGTCATGACGTGGATCTTCCAGGACGGCCACCTCTCCGCGCTGCTCGGCTTCACGGCCCAGCCGATGGAGACCTCGATGACGGTGCTGATGTTCTGCGTCGCCTTCGGCCTGTCCATGGACTACGAGGTGTTCGTCACCAGCCGGATCAAGGAACTCCACGACGCGGGCGAGGACACCGGGTCCGCCGTGGTGGGCGGCCTGGGGCACACCGGACGCATCGTCAGCGCCGCCGCCTGCCTGCTCGCGGTCAGCTTCTTCGCCTTCGGTACGGCCCAGCTCAGCTTCATGCAGATGTTCGGCCTGGGCAGCGGGCTGGCCGTGCTCATCGACGCCGTCGCCGTACGCGGGGTGCTGGTGCCCGCCGCGATGCGCCTGCTCGGCCGCACAGCCTGGTACGCGCCCCGCCCGCTGCGCCGCTTCCACACCCGGTTCGGCCTCAGCGAGGGCGGCCCCACGCCCGGGCCCGCCGCCGCGCCGCTCTCGGCCGAACCCCCGTACGCGAGGCGCTCGACCAGGGTCTGACCAGCCCGGAGCGCCTCGCCCCGTGCCCGCCTCCCGTTCGCCGGAGGCGGGCACGGTCCTCGTGTGGGCACGGCCATCGCGTGGGTGCGGCCACCGTGTGGCGCGGCCGCGTGGTCCGGGTCGTACGACGCGCCCACGGGGCGGGCCCGGCCGCGCGCTGGAGCGTGCTCGTGAGGGGGCCG
Source organism: Streptomyces sp. NPDC057702 (assembly GCF_042799315.1). Classification (NCBI taxonomy): domain Bacteria; kingdom Bacillati; phylum Actinomycetota; class Actinomycetes; order Kitasatosporales; family Streptomycetaceae; genus Streptomyces; species Streptomyces sp. NPDC057702. The sequence goes on from NZ_JBHVJC010000025.1 coordinate 61,606, forward strand.
GCCCGGGACGGGTCAGACCTTGCGCCAGCCGGGGACCCAGGCGCCGTCATCGACGGTGTAGTCGCCGAACAGCGCCGGGGCCTCCTTGGTCAGCAGCTCGCCGACCTTGCCGAACAGCAGCCGGATCTCCTCCTCGGCGCCCGGGGCCGTGCGGCTCTCGATGACGTGGCGCAGGGTGCGCACATTGGCCGTCCACACCAGGCCGGTGGCCACCCCCTCCGGCGCGAACCGGCGCATGAACGAGGTCTTGGCCTTCTTCTCGGCGAACGGCACACCCTCCTCGTCCAACCCGAAGTGGTCCGCCATCCACCGCTGGAACTCCTCCATCCGCGTCAGCAGCTCCGTCGCCCGCTCCATCAGCTCCGGGTCGCCCTCGGCCCAGCGCGGGAACCAGAACGGCAGGTCGTCCAGGCGGACGAAACGCAGCGACTCCTGGGAGACGGCGGTGCCCGCGCGGTGGCGCACCAACTCGTGCGTGGCCACCCGACTGACGTGATGCAGGACGAGGGTGAAGCTCACGTGCTCAAGGACCGAGCCGTGCGCGCTGGCCAGGATGTTGCGCAGGTACTTCTCCTGGTCGGTGCGGATGCGCGTGACGTTCGGGTTCAGACCCGGCTCCCAGGAGCGGTAGCAGACCCGCCCGGCGAACTCCGCCAGGTTCTGCGCGTCGTCCAGCTCGCCCCGGTCGACACGCTCCAGCCACTTCTCACCGCCCACCTCGGCGAGGTACGCGGCGACCTCGTCGTAGTCCAGCTGGGGGCGGGCGATGAGACGGACTTCGGGTTCGACGTGACGCAACGTGATCATCCTCGGGTAGCTCGACAAACGCGCTGGCCGAGTCTGCCACGTCCGCGCACCGACCCTGACGTGCGGTCCCGTACCTGCGGCGGCGCCGCCCGGTGGCCCGCCCGCCCCCGGCCCACCGGGCACCCGATCCGCGCCCCACGGCCCCACCGGCCGCCCTCACGCCAGCCGACCGCACCCGACCCGCCGGCCCCGCGAGCGGGCGCGACCGGACGGGGGGCGGGTCAGCGCGACCGACGGGCAGGCGGGCAGCGCGACCGGGCGGGGAGGGGCGTCGAGCGCCCCGCCCCGCCGGGAACGCGCGCTCAGCGCACGGTGCCCGCGGCCACCGCGATCACCGCGCGCACCTGGGCCGTGATGGCCCGCCGGTCGCGGACGAACTCCGGGTCGGTGACCGTGCCGGTGGCGGGGTCGGTGTTGCCCGCGCCGAACGCCAGCACCGGGGTGTGCAGATGACCGCCCGGCGCGTCCAGGTCGAGCGCGTCGCGCAGCAGCGTCGCCCGGTAGGCGATCTCGTTGGAGAGGTAGTCGCCCCCACCGCCCGCGCGTGCCGCCGAGCCCGGGGTGGGCCCGTCCGGCCGCACCACCGGCTCCCCGCCGCCGGCGGGGATCTCGGTCACGGCCGTGTTGTCCCGCACCGGGAACGGGCCGGTGTCGGACGCGACGATGCGCTGGTAGGGCAGCGAGGTCGTGGTCCACTGCGGCTGCGGCGCGGGCGTGGGCACACCCGGGGGTATGGGCGCCACACCCGTACGGGAGACGTTCGCGTTGTCGGGGTAACCGCCGCGCCAGGCCCCGTTGGTGCGTTCCACGTCGAAGCGGCCTGGCCGACCCTGGCTGATCGTGGTGAACAGGTCCACCTGGCGCGGGCCCGGCGCGAAGTGCGGCGCCAGCGTCCGCTCCACCACGCCGCGCGCGAAGTCGTCCCACCGCACGGGGAAGATGGCCGTCTCGATACGGGCCGGGCCCGAACGGGTGTGGATCGTGGTCCCGTCCAGCGCGAGCGCCGCCGCGCCCGAGGGGTTGCTGCGGCGCGGGTCGGCGTCGAGCTGGAAGGGGTCGAATCCGGTCACCACGATCCGCTTGACGCCCCTGCCCGCCGGCAGCCGCAGGCTGTCCTGGCCCCGCGAGGAGCGCTCCAGGCGCTCCAGCAGCGTGGTGCGGCGGGCCTCGGGCAGCGCGAACGCCGGCCGCCACTCGGCCAGTGCCCGCGTCATCCCCAGCCGCGCCCAGTACAGCGGGCGGTCGTCGTCGCGACTCAGGTCGCCGCCGGCCGGTCCGTGCCCCTGCGCTCGGGCCACGGCCCGCTGCCACAGCTGCTGGCCGTGCCGCGCCACCACCCGCTCGGCCGCGGCCGGCGAGCGCGCGCCGGCCAGGGCACGGGCGAAGCGCGGGGCCACCTCGTCGAACCCGCTGCGCCGCAGGATCTCGCGGGGCACCGGCAGGTCCAGGCGCCGCTCCTCGACGGTGGGCCCGGCGGCGCTCGGCGCCCCCACCGGCGCCGCGGTGGCTGCCGGTGTGACGACGGCCAGGGGCGCGACGGCGACCATGGCGGTGGCGAGCCAGCCCAGACGCGTGCGAAGCGATCTCATATGCGGTCCTTTACGGTCCTTCGGTACAGGTCGGCCACGGCACCGGGCGACGGACACGGCCGGCGGCACCGGGGCACACGTCGCCCGCCCACCTCACGCGGGCCCGCGACGTGCCCGCCATCGAACCCGACCGCCGCCCCGCGCACCACCCCTCGCCAGGCACGGGTTGTCCGGCGGGCGAGCGCGGCCCGGCGCCGCGGCCCGCCACCGGGCCCGGTGCGAAGGGCCCGCCACCCGCTCCCTGGGCCCGCCACGCGATGGGGGAGACTGCCAGGGCAGGGCCGCCGGCCGTCGCGTACACGGTGGCGCCACCAACGACCGTACGGAGACCGACCGTGACGAGTGCGCCCTCCCCGTGGCTGCGCCGCCCCGAGCCCCGCCCCGCCGCCACCACGACCGTGCTGTGCCTGCCGCACGCCGGCGGCAACGCGGGCTTCTTCATGCCGTGGGCGCGGATGCTGCCGCCCCGGAGCGAGCTGCTCGCGGTGCAGTACCCGGGCCGTCAGGACCGCCTTCTGGAGGAGCCGTTGGTCGCGATGGACGCGCTGGCCGACGCGCTCACCGCCGAGCTCCTGCGCACCCCGCTGCTCGACGACCGCGAACTGGTGCTGTTCGGGCACAGCATGGGTGCCTCGGTGGCCTGGGAGGTGGCGCTGCGCCTGGAGCGGGCCGGCGGCCCCCGCCCGGGACGGCTGTACGTCTCCGGCCGGCCGGGCCCGCGCCACCAGCACCGGGCCGAGACCTACCGGCTGGGCGAGGCGGAGTTCGCCGACGAACTGCGCCGGATGGGCGGCACCAGCGAGGAGCTCCTGGCCGACCCGGAGATGCGCGCCCTGGTGCTGCCCGCGATCCGCGCCGACTACCAGATCGTCGGTACCTACGTGCCCGACCTCGACGCCCGGGTGAGCTGCCCGATCCACGCGTTCACCGGCGACGCCGACCAGGAGGCCATCCCGGAGCAGGTCGCCGCCTGGGAGACGGCCACCAGCGGCGGCTTCTCGATGACCGTGCTGCCCGGTGACCACTTCTTCCTGTGGCCGCAGGGCGAGCGCGTGGTGGCGGCCCTGGGCGCCGCGCCCCGCCAGGAGCGGACCGGTTGAGACCACCGCCCGGCACGCGTGGTCAGCGCACCGGCCGCCCGGCTCCGTACGTGGCCGCGCCCAGCAGCAGCCCCCAGCCGAGGAACCACGGGTCCCACAGGTACAGATGCCAGTGGAACGCCTGCCCGTCGCTCCGCCCGGACGCGTCGAACACCCCGGCCTCGGCCAGCGCCTGAGTGCTGGTCAGCAAGCCCCCGTACGCGACGAGTACGGCCGTCGCGGCCCAGCACAGGGCCCGCAGCGGCGGCCGGGACAGGCCCCGCCGCCCGTCCCGTACGACGGCGGGGCCCAGCGCCGCGGCGGTCAGCTTGAGCGCGGCGGTCAGCCTCAGGACGGACACCATCCCCGGTTCACGCGCCCGCGCCCGCCGCTCCAGCGCGCCGCCCACGGTCTCCAGCCCCACACTCCCGCCCGCCGCCCAGTACCCGCCGCACAGCGCGTACAGCACGCCCGACCCACAGGCGGCGTAGCCGCACCACGCGGCGTACGGCGGCAGGCGGCGCGCGGGACTGGCCACCCGGGCATTGTCGCGAAGCCCGGCAAAGGGGGCGGGTCGACTCGCGGTCGGTCGTCGAGCGGCGCCCCCTGTGCGCCCCCACGCCCCGCGCCCCCACCCCTGTCGCGCTGTGCGGGGAAACCGGGTTCACCTACCGTGAGGCGGGTGGACGACGCGGTTCCAACGAGGGGCGGAGGCGGCTGACCGTGGGCGGCGAAGGGGCGAGGGAGAGGGCGACGCCCGGGGACACGCCCGGGCGCGTCACGGCGCAGCGCACCGCAGTCCTACGCGCCGTCGCGAACTGTCCGGAGTTCCTCTCGGCACGACAACTGCACGCCCGGCTGGCCGCCGAGGGCGTGGCCATCGGCCTGACCACGGTCTACCGCAGCGTGCACGCCCTGGCCCGGCGGGGCCTGCTCGACGTCGTACGCGACGGCGCCGGAGGCCGCCGCTACCGACACCGCCCCGCCGCCGGGCACCGGCACTACCTGATCTGCCGGCACTGTGGTCGAAGCCGGTCGGTGGACGCGGAGGCGGTCGAGGAGTGGGCGGACGGGGTGGGGGAGCGCACCGGGTTCTCTGCCGTGGAGCACACCCTGGAGCTGACCGGGGTGTGCGCCGACTGCGGGGCTGCCTGAGCCGACCGGGCCCGGCCCGCGCCCGTGGAATCTCCCGTCCGTGAACACCCCGACGCCGAGGCACTCGCGACAGCCGACGCATCCGTCACCGGGTGGGCCTTAGCCGTCGGCGTGTTCGCTCCCCGCCCGCGGAGGGCGACGTAGCGAGGTGTCCAGCGCGGCCATCAGCTCCGCGACACGGCTCCTGCCGCCGGGCGCCGGCGGGTACCGCCGGAGGATGTCGACCAGGGTCGGTGTGGCGCGTGCGCGGGCCGCTTCGATCGCCCGGTGCGCGGCCCCGGGGTCCCCGCCCGCCGCGATGTCGGCGATGCGCGCGGCGTTCGCCGCGGCGCGCAGGATGTGACCCACCTGGTGAGCCTTGGCGATCGGGTGCAGGTAGGCGGCGGACGCGGCGTCCCCGGCCGCCTGCGCGGCCAGCCGCGCGGTCTCGGTGGCCGCCTCCCTCGCCGCTCGGTGGGCGTCCATCGACGTGACGCGCTGCAGCCTGGTTCGGGGCGCTCCGCCGACGAACTCCCACGCCGCGTCGATGGCGGTCCGCGGCCGGGGGTCACCGGGGTGGGTGTCCTCGAACACCGGGAGAACCTCCCGCGCCGTCTCGGCGACGTAGCGCGCCACGGTGCGCAGTTCGTCCACGGACAGCTCGAAGTCACCCCCGACACCCGCCATGAGGGCGATCGTCGCACACCGGGGGAGTGGGTCCCGCGCGCGGGTGGGACCACCCGGAGCCCGGTCGCCAGCACGTCGTCCAGCGCCGTGCGGCGCTGGGCGACACCGTCGCCACACGCCGTGCCCTCCGGGCCGCCGCTGAGGGAGGGCCCGACAACGGCGTCGTGGACGCCAACGTGCGCCAGGGCGAGGTGGACCCCCGACTCCTGGGCGCGAGTAGGCGGTTCCCCCGCCGGGTCGGCGGGCCGGCGTGCCCCCACGGGGCTGGCTTGTCCGGTGTCTGCGCGGGGTCTTCGAATGATCGTGAAGGGTGGATCAGGGTGTCGTGACGCGTCGTCGTACACGTGCCGCACGGGGAAGGGGACTTCGTCCGGCCGTTGCCGCCCGAGTCGTCGCGGGGGCGGCGGCGGCCGGCCGACCGCCGGGTCCTGGGGGGACCGTGTGGGCGTTCCGCGGCGGTGGGCGTGAGATCTGAGGACCGAACCTAGCCCGCGCGCTGCCAGGTCAGGATCTCCCCGCCGCCGCCGGCCATCAGCGTGCCCGGCATCACCCGCAGGCGCCACGGCGTGAGCCTGAGGGCCGTGAAGCCGGGTGACTCGGGGCTCTCCCAACCCGGCACGCCGATCGCCCCGGGGTCGTAACCCAGCGGCTCCGGGGCCGTCTTGAGCAGGTTCCAGACCCGGGTGCGGGTGGGCAGGTCGTCGGCCCACTCGGCCGCGCACTCGGCGACACAGGTGTCCTGCTCGGGGGACCAGTAGTTGACCGACGCGTACGGGCTGTTCGCCAGGTGCGCGCGCTTGAGGGGCGTGGGGCTGGTGCCCACCCACCCGGTGAGCACACCCTCCTCCCAGGTCCAGATCGGGTGCAGCACCCTGCTGCGCGGGCGCCCCGCGCCGTCCACGGTGGCCACGGTGGCCCAGACGATGCGGTGTGCCATCTCGACGAAGGCGGGGGCGGTGGTGGCGAGGTCCGGCATGGGCGCGGCGTCCTTCCGATCATGGAACAACTCGCCCGCACCCTACCCGCGCCGCCGCGCGCCCTGTCACCCCCGAGCTCGCTCCAGGTGGGCCAGCACCCGGTCCGGCCGCATCGGCAGCTCCCGCGACCGCGCGCCCGTCGCGTGGAACAGCGCGTTGCCGATCGCCGCCGCCGTGCCGACGATGCCGATCTCGCCGATGCCCTTGCTGCCCATCGGGTTCAGGTGCCGGTCGTCCTCGTCGATCCAGTGCGCCTCCACGTCGGGCACGTCAGCGCAGCAGGGCACGTGGTAGGAGGCCAGGTCGCGCTCCGCGAAGTCGCCGAACGTCCGGTCCACGGTGCTGCCCTCAAGCAGCGCCATGCCCAGGCCCATCACCATGCCGCCGATGAACTGGCTTCGTCCGGTACGCGAGTTGAGGACGTGGCCGGCGGCGTAGACACCCAGCAGCCGGCGCACCCGCGTCTCCCCGGTGTCCGTGTCGACGGCCACCTCCGCGAAGTGCGCGCCGAACGCGTGCCGCGCGTAGGCGCTCTCGGCGTCCGCCTCGCCCGCGGTGTCGGCGAAGGCGCGCAGCGTGGTGGTGGGCACCTCGACGCCACCGGCCTCCTCGACCAGCGCCCGCAGCCGGCGGCAGGCGTGATGCACGGCCCAGCCCCAGGACGCGGTGCCCGACGAGCCGCCCGCGAGCGGCGCCGCCGGCAGGTCGCTGGACCCGATGTCGATCAGCACGTGGTCCACGGGCACCCCCAGCGCGTCCGCCGCCACCTGGGCGAGCACGGTGCGGGCGCCGGTGCCGATGTCGGTGGCGTTGATCCGCACCCGGAAGCCGCCCCCGGGCTCGGTGCGCGCCTCCGCCGTCGAGGGCGAGACGAGGACCGGGTAGGTGGCGGAGGCCACGCCGGTGCCGATCAGTCGCCGGCCCTCACGGCGGATGCCGGGGCGCGGGTCGCGGTCCCGCCAGCCGAAGCGCCGCGCGCCCTCGCGCAGGCACTCCACCAGGTGCCGGCTGCTGAACGGCTTTCCGGTGTCCGGCTCGACGGCGGGCTCGTTGCGTACCCGCAGCTCGATCGGGTCCAGGTCGAGGGCGACCGCCAACTCGTCCATGGCCGACTCCAGCGCGTACATCCCCGGCGCCTCGCCCGGCGCGCGCATCCACGACGGGCTCGGCACGTCCAGCGCCACCACCTGGTGCGTGGTGCGGCTGTTCGGCGAGGTGTACATGGTGCGCGAAGGGGTCGCGGCCTGCTCGACGAACTCCTTGACCGTCGAGGTGTGCGTACGGATCTCGTGTCCCAGCGCGCTGATCCGGCCCTGTGCGTCCGCGCCGATCCGCAGTCGTTGGATGGTCGGGGCGCGGTGCCCGACGACGCTGGCCAGGTGCGCGCGCGGCAGCGCCAGCTTGACCGGGCGGCCGAGGTGGCGGGCGGCCAGCGCGGCCAACACCGCCTGCGGGCGCGGGGTGCCCTTGGACCCGAAGCCGCCTCCCACGTGCTCGGAGACCACTGTCACCTGCTCCGGGCGCAGCCCGAACAGCGGCGCCAGGCTCTGGCTGACGCGGGTCGACCCCTGGCTGGAGTCGTGGACCGTCAGCCGCCCGTCGGCCCAGTGGGCCGTGCTGGCGTGCGGCTCCATCGGGTGGTTGTGCTGCGCGAGCATGGTGTACGTGGCGTCCACGCGCACCGGGGCGGCGGCGTACGCGGCGTCGAAGTCGCCGCTCTCGCGGCGGGCCGGGTGCCCGCCGTTGGCCCGCTCCGGCTCGTACAGCCCGGGGTGGTCGGCCACCAGGACCACGTCGTGGTCCTCGGTCGCGTAGTCGATCCGCACCGCGTCGGCCATGGCGCGGGCCACCTCCAGCGACTCGGCCAGGGCCAGCGCCACGTACCAGCCACGGTGTGGCACGCGCGGGTCCTGGAGCACGCTGAGGGTCGGGTCGTCGGCCGGGCCGAGGCGGGGCGCGTTCTCGTGGCTGAGCACCGCCAGCGCCCCGGGCATGGCCAGCGCGTCCGTGGCGTGCACGGCGGTGACCCGGCCGCGCGCGACGGTCGCCGGCACCGGCCAGGCGTACGCCGTCCCCGGCGGCGTGTACTCGGCCGCGTACCGCGCGGTGCCGGTGACCTTGAGCTGTCCTTCCAGGCGGCCGAGTGGGGCACCGGATGCCGGTGGGCGCATGGGTCGCTCCTCAACGTGCCGAAGACGGCTGGTGGTGGGCGGTGGCCAGCCAGAGGAGAGTCTGGGTGGCCAGGTCGCGGGCGAGCGGCACCTTGAAGCCGTTGTCCCGCAGCGGCCTGGCCGCCGCCAGCTCCGCCTGGGCCGCGCGACGGAAGGAGTCCTCGGTGGCCGGCGCGCCCCGCAACGCCCGCTCGGCCACCGAGGCCCGCCACGGCTTGGCCGCCAGTCCGCCGAACGCCAGCCGCGCCTCGCGTACCGTCCCCGCGCGCACGTCGAGCACGGCGGCGACCGAGGCCAGCGCGAAGGCGTACGAGGCCCGGTCGCGCGCCTTGCGGTAGCCCGAACGGCCCGGCGGTGGGGCGGGCAGTTCGACGGCCGTCAGCAGTTCGTCGCGGGCGATGACGGTGTCGCGCTCGGGCAGGTCGGCGGGGAGCCGGTGGAACTCGGTCAGCGCGACGACGCGTTCGCCGGCGGGCCCGCGCAGCACCACGCGCGCGTCGAACGCGGCCAGCGCGACGGCCAGGTCGGAGGGGTGGGTGGCCACGCAGTGCGACGAGTGGCCGAGGACGGCCAGTTCCCGGTGGACGCCCTCGCGCGCGGGACAGCCGCTGCCGGGGGAGCGCTTGTTGCAGGGCTTGCTCACGTCCTGGAAGTACAGACAGCGGGTGCGCTGGAGCAGGTTGCCCCCGGTGGTGGCGGCGTTGCGCAGCTGGCCCGACGCGCCGGCCAACAGCGCCTGGGACAGCGCCGGATAGCGGGCCCGGACCAGCGGATGCGCGGCCAGGTCGCTGTTGCGGACGTTCGCGCCGACCCGCAGCCCGCCGCCCGCGACCTGTTCGACGTCGGTGAGCGGCAGCCGGCTGACGTCCACCAGGAGCCCCGGGCGCTCCACGCCGAGCTTCATCAGGTCCACCAGGTTGGTGCCGCCGCCCAGGAAGCGGGCGTCCGGCTCGGCGGCGACGGTGGCGATCGCGCTGTCCAGGTCGGTGGCGCGGACGTAGCCGAGCGGCCTCACGGTGCCACCTGCGCGATCGCGCTCACGATGTGCGGGTAGGCGCCGCAGCGACACAGGTTGCCGCTCATCCGCTCGCGGATCTCGGCCGGCGTCAGCGGCACCGGCGCGCCCGGCGGCGGGGCCCCGGGGTCGGCTCCGGGCGGTGGCGTGACGTACGAGGGGTGCCCGGCGGCGGCCTCGGCGAGCACCCCGACGGCCGAGCACACCTGCCCCGGGGTGCAGTAGCCGCACTGGAAGCCGTCGTGGTCGAGGAACGCCCGCTGCACCGGGTGCGGCTGCTCGCCGTCGCTCAGCCCCTCCACGGTGGTGATCTCGTCCCCGTCGGCCGCGACGGCCAGCACGAGGCAGCTGTTGACGCGACGTCCGTTGACGAGCACCGTGCACGCGCCGCACTGGCCGTGGTCGCAGCCCTTCTTCGGGCCGGTGTGGTCCAGGCGCTCGCGTAGCGCGTCGAGCACGGTGGTGCGGTGGTCGACGGTCAGCCGGTGGCTGGCCCCGTTGACCCGCAGGGTGATGTCGGATGTCGTCGGGCGGTGCTGGACGGTGGGTGTCGAGATCGTCGCCATGGCGTCACGGCCCTTCGCTGGTCTGCTGTGGCCCCGTGGTCGCGTCCCCGTCCGGCCCGGGGGCAAACCAGAAAGCGCCACCCGCTCACCCGGGTGGCGCACCGCCGCGTGGCGTTCGCGCTCCCCGCCCGCCGTGATCGACCGGCGGCGGACGGGGAGCGCGGGCCCGGGCCCCACGGCCCGTGAGCCCGGAGCCGCCCGGGGCTCAGACCCGGTGGCAGGAGCCCGCCAGGACCTTCTTCTCGGCGCTGTCGTAGTGCCCCGTGGGCGTCCCCAGCGGCGAGGCCGGGCAGGCGACCGTCGGGCTGCCCTTCTTGCCCCGCAGGAGGAAGTGACCGTGGATGTCACCGTCGGTGGGCGCGCCGTTGGTGGGCACGCACCCCCGACCGAAGGAGGCGCCCGCCGTGGCGGACCAGGTCATGGACTCGCAGACGTAGGTGGGCGGGTGGGCGGGCCGCTGGCCCGCGTGCGCGGCGGACAGCGGCCACAGGGCGAGGCCGGCGCCGATGAGGGCTGCGGCGGCGATGGGACGCATGGAACTCCCTTGACTGGTAAGGCCGGACGCGAGGGACGGGGCCGCCCGGCGCGGCGTGACCGGCACGGCCGGCCGCGACGGACGCGGGCCCGGCCGACCCGGTGCGGACCCGGCTTAACGGCCCGGACCGCCCGAACGTGACGGGCGCCCGACTCGATCCCGCCGCCCACCTGTTCACCCGGCCGCGTCGCGCACGCGCCGCCACCAGACGCCGTCACCACCACCTCCTCGCACCGGCCCGGCCCCGCCGGACGGGACGCTCGCGGGTCTGACGTACTGTGGGGCGCTCTTTCGCCCCGTCGACCCGTCCACCCGCCGCGGAGGCCGCCCGTGACCACGTCGTTGTATCCGCCGATCGAGCCGTACGCGCACGGGATGCTCGCCGTGGGGCAGGGCCACCAGGTGTACTGGGAGGTCTGCGGCAACCCCCGGGGCAAGCCCGCCCTGGTCGTCCACGGCGGCCCCGGCTCCGGGTGCGCCCCCGGGGCCCGGCTGCCCTTCGATCCCGAGCGCTACCGCGTGATCCTCTTCGACCAGCGCGGCTGTGGCCGCAGCACCCCGCACGCCAGCGACCCCACCTCCGACCTGACCCACAACACCACCGAGCACCTGCTCGCCGACATGGAACTGCTCCGCACCCACCTGGGCGTCGAGCGCTGGCTGCTGTACGGCGGCTCCTGGGGCTCCACGCTCATCCTCGCCTACGCCCAGCGCCACCCCGAGCGCGTCGCGCAGATCGTCATCGCGGCGGTCACCACGACCCGACGCTCGGAGATCGACTGGCTCTACCGGGGCGTCGGCCGGTTCTTCCCCGAGGCGTGGGACCGCTTCCGCGCCGGCCTGCCCGCCGAGGAGCGCGAGGGCGACCTGGTCGCCGGCTACGCGCGGCTGATGGCCCACCCCGAGGCGGCGGTGCGCGAGCGAGCCACCGCCGCCTGGTGCGCCTGGGAGGACGCCGTGCTCTCGATGGAGGGGGAGGGGGCTTCCGGCCAGTACAGCGGCCGCCCGTCGGCCGCCCGGGTGGCGCTGGTGCGTATCGCCTCGCACTACTTCGCGCACGGCGCCTGGCTGGAGGAGGGTGTGCTGCTCCGCGAGGCGGGCCGGCTGGCGGGCATCCCCGGCGTACTCGTCCACGGCCGCGCCGACCTCGGCGGGCCCCTGGAGACCGCCTGGCACCTGGCCCGCGCCTGGCCCGACGCGCGGTTGCACGTCATCGACGCCATGGGACACCTGGCCACCGACGCCACGCGCGCCCAGGTGCGCGCGGCCCTGGACGACTTCGCCGCCCACTGAGCGCGCGGCCCGGCCCGCCCCACACCGGGCGGGCCGCGCCCGTCACCAGCCCGTTGCCGTAGACCAGTCCGCGCCTGTCACCAGCCCGTGGCCGCCACCACCTCCCGGGCGATGTCCACCACCGTGCGACCCTCCGTCGCCACCCGGACGGTCTCCGGTGGCGCGTGGCGCTCCAGGTGGCGGGCCATGTGAGCGCTGCGCCGCACGTGCGCCTCCCACTGGGAGCCGACCTCGCGTAGCGCCAGACGCTCGCCGGCGGTCGTGTCGTCGGCGGTCAGCAGCAACGGCACGATCCGCACGTCGGCCCCCATCACCCGGCGGAACATGGCGCTCTCCAGCACGCTGGCCGTGTTCGGGTAGATCAGCCGGCGCTGGCCCAGGGCGACGTAGTTGCCCCACACCGCCGCCAGGTTGCGTTCGGTGATCGCCGAGCGGTCCGGGTCGTTGGGTGGTGCCGGGTGCACCTGGTCCATGAGGTCGCCCTCGATCACACAGTGCGCCGTGCCCGCCGCCCGCAACCGCGCGGAGACCTCCCAGGTCACGGTCGACTTCCCGACCCCCGAACGTCCCCCGATGAGCAGCACCTCGCCGCGCTCTCCTGTCGTCATCCGTGGACCCTGGCAGAACCGGTGCGCCGGGGGCACCCCGATTTCCACCGGGCCAGGCCGGAAGGACGGCCGGGGCGGGTGGCCGCGCGGGCGCCGTGGCACGCGAGATGGCCGAAGAGCGCACCGGTTTCACGCCATGCCGCCGCGGCGGACACACGGGCCGTACGGGGGCAAGTCCGTCACGAATGCGGGGCGGGCCGGGTGCGGAGCGCGAGTGGCTCCCGTGCCGTGGGCCCGGAGCTGTTACCGTGCGGCGCGTCTTTCCGCACGACCTGACGGGCCCTCATGCGGCCACGAGAGGACGCGAGATGAGCGTGGACCGGCGCGGTTTCCTGTTCGGCGCGGCGACCGTCACCGCGGGCGGGCTCCTGGGGTACGCGGGCGGGCACCCGGCCGCCGCGCGCGGGGGGCTGAGCGCTGCCCCCACCGCGCCCCGACCGGCCCGGGACTGGCTCGCCGGACTCGCCGACGACACCCCCGTGGCCCGCCTGAGCCTGCCCGGGACGCGCCACTCGGCCGTACGTCTGGGCGGCGCCCAGATCGCCTGCCAGCGCCGCACCGTCGCCGAACAACTGGACCTGGGCATCCGCTTCCTGGACGTGGGCTGCCGCAGCGCCCACTCGGCCCTCGCCGTCCACCACGGCGCGCTCTCCCAGCGGCTGCTGTTCGGCGGCGTGCTGCTGGCCTGCGAGGCGTTCGTGCGGGCCCACCCCTCCGAGACCGTGCTGCTGCGTCTGCGGCAGGAGTACTCGACCGTCCCCGACGCCGAGTTCCGCCGCGTCTTCGACCTCTACGGGGCGGGCTTCCGGCGGCTGCTGCGCCTGGACGCGACGCCGTCCACGCTCGGTCAGGCCCGTGGCCGCGTCGTCCTCCTCGCCGACCAGCCCGGGCTGCCCGGCCTTCCCTACCGCGACACCGCGCTCGTCGACGTCCAGGACGACACGAGCGCGGCGCCGGCCGCGAAGTACCAGAAGGTGGAGCGTCACCTGCGCCGGGCCGCCGCCCAGCCGGGCAAGCTCCACGTCAACTACGTCGGCACCGCCGCCCACGGCACCCCGAGGGCCAACGCCAGGTACCTCAACCCCCGGGTGCGCCGCTTCCTGACCGGCCCGCACGGCCGTCACCTGACCGGGCTCGGCGTGGTCGCCATGGACTTCCCCGACGCGACGCCTGGCCTCGTCCAGACCGTCATCGCGCACAACACGCGGGCGAGCGTCCCGCACCCGGCCTCGTAGGCGGCACGCGCCGCCCGGGACGGGGTGCCGCACGTTCCCGCGCGCGAGCGGGCGCCGGCGTCGGTGCCGTACGGGGCGGGGTGCGACGGAGCGAACGGCCGCGACCGGGAACCGTGGGAAGCGTCGAAGGGCGTCCGCCGGTGAACATTTCACGAGGCCCTACGGTCACGTGGCGTACTCAAGCGATCGACTGTGCGTCGCTGAGCTCCTGCCCCGGAGCCCCGCGCTAGCTTGCGCGCATGGACGATGCCGCCCCCACCGCGCCCGCCCCCCTCCTCCCGCGGCCGGTCCCCGTCGACCAGGACTGGCTGCCCCGCCGCCCGTGGCCGGCGTGGATCAGGATCTACCCGACCCAGCCGGGCGAGCCGCACCCGGCGGACCTGCCCGAGCGGCTCAGCGCCTACCTCGTGGACATCCTCGCCTTCGGCCTGCTGACCTTCCTGACGGCGCTGCCGAGCCTGTTCGTCGACCGACTGCCCGCCGCCCCCGTCGCGGCGCTGGCCGCCGTCGCTCTCCTGCTGTGCTACTCGCCGCTGACCACCGCGCGGTGGGGCGGCTCACCCGGCAAGCTGCTGTTCGGGCTGCGCGTCGCCCGGGAGCAGGACGGGGCCGCCCTCCCGTACCGGCTGGCCCTGGGCCGGCACCTGACGCATGTGGGCATGGTCGTGCTCTGCGGCCTGGACCAGCTCTGGTTCCTGTGGGACGAGCCGTGCCAGCAGTGCCTGCACGACGCGGCGACCGGCACCGTCGTCGTCCGCACCGAGCCGCCGCGCGCCTGGGTGCCCGGCTCGCCGTAACGCCCGCCGGCCGCGCGCCCGGCACACCCCAGCGCGCGCCCCGAGCCCGTCAGCCGCGCGTCCCGGGCCCGTGGCGTGCGAAGAGCCCCGGCCGTCAGACGGCCGGGGCTCTTCGGATGTCCGGGCCGCGCGGGCCGGCGGGGGACCGGTTCGCGCGGCGCCGGTGGCTCGCGCTACTAGCTCACGGCCACCGCGTCGCGGACCTCGCGGAAGGCGGCCACCGCGCGGTGGACGTCCTCGGTGGAGTGCGCCGCCGAGAGCTGGACGCGGATGCGGGCCTTGCCCTTGGGCACGACCGGGTAGGAGAAGGCGATCACGTAGATGCCGCGCTCCAGCAGGGCGGCGGCCATCTGTGCGGCCAGCGACGCGTCCCCGACCATCACCGGGGTGATGGCGTGCTCGCCGGGCAGTACGTCGAAGCCCGCCGCCGACATCTCCGAGCGGAACAGCGCGGTGTTCGCGCGCAGCCGCTGCCGCCGGTCGGCGGAGGCCGCCAGCAGGTCGAGGACCTTCAGCGAGGCGCCGACGATGGAGGGCGCCAGCGAGTTGGAGAACAGGTACGGGCGCGAGCGCTGGCGCAGCAGCTCGACGATCTCGGCGCGGGCGGCCACGTAGCCGCCGCTGGCCCCGCCGAGCGCCTTGCCCAGGGTGCCGGTGACGATGTCCACCCGCTCCCGCACGCCGAACAGCTCCGGAGTGCCGCCGCCGTTCTCGCCGACGAAGCCCACCGCGTGCGAGTCGTCCACCATGACCATCGCGCCGTAGCGCTCGGCCAGGTCGCAGATCTCGTCCAACGGCGCGATGTAGCCGTCCATGGAGAAGACACCGTCGGTCACGACCAGCGTGCGACGCGCCCCGGACGCCTCCTTCAGGCAGCGCTCCAGGTCGGCGAGGTCGCGGTTGCGGTAGCGGAAGCGGGCCGCCTTGGAGAGCCGGATGCCGTCGATGATGCTGGCGTGGTTGAGCTCGTCGGAGATCACCGCGTCGGCGTCGGAGAGCAGCGTCTCGAAGACGCCGCCGTTGGCGTCGAAGCACGAGCTGTAGAGGATCGTGTCCTCGGTGCCGAGGAACTCGGAGATCCGCCGCTCCAGCTCCTTGTGCGGCGTCTGGGTGCCGCAGATGAAGCGCACCGACGCCATGCCGAAGCCCCACTCGTCCAGGGCCTGCTGGGCCGCGGCGACCACCTCGGGGTGGTCGGCGAGGTCGAGGTAGTTGTTGGAGCAGAAGTTGACGACCGAGGCGTCGCCAACGCGGACGCTCGCGGACTGCGGGCTGGAGATCACACGCTCGGACTTGTACAGGCCGGCGTCGCGGATCTCCTCCAACTCGGCACGCAGATCCTGGCGCACGCTGTCGAACACGGGGGCTCCTTCGGGACGGGTCGGTGGTTCGCGGTCGGG
The DNA here is from genome assembly GCF_042799315.1 of Streptomyces sp. NPDC057702. Lineage (NCBI taxonomy): Bacteria > Bacillati > Actinomycetota > Actinomycetes > Kitasatosporales > Streptomycetaceae > Streptomyces > Streptomyces sp. NPDC057702. Next base: position 77,499 of record NZ_JBHVJC010000025.1, read on the forward strand.
GCCGGGCCGGCACTTCCGCGCGGCGTGCGGCCCGGGCAGCGGGTCAGGGAAGGGCGGGGCGGGTCCAGTCGATGATGACCTTGCCGCACTCGCCGGAGCGCGCGGTGGCGAACGCCTGGGCGTGTTGCTCGAAGCCGAACCGGTGGGTGATCACGGGCGAGATGTCCAGGCCGTTCTGGAGCAGGACCGACATCGCGTACCACGTCTCGAACATCTCCCGGCCGTAGATGCCGCGCAACGTCAGCATGCGCGTCACCACCGTGGCCATGTCCAGCGCGACCTCCTCGGCGGGCAGGCCGAGGACGGCGATCCGGCCGCCGGGGCTCATCGTGGCGATCATGTCGCGCAGCGCGTCCGCGCGGCCCGACATCTCCAGGCCGACGTCGAAACCCTCGCTCATGTCGAGGTCGGGCATCACGCCGGCGACGGAGTGCTGGCTGACGTCCAGGCTGACAGTGGCGCCCATCTTGCGCGCGAGGTCCAGGCGGTACGCGCTGACGTCGGTGATCACCACGTTGCGCGCGCCCGCGTGGTGGGCGATGGCCGCGGCCATCATGCCGATCGGGCCCGCGCCGGTGACCAGCACGTCCTCACCGAGCACGGGGAAGGACAGCGCCGTGTGCACGGCGTTGCCGAACGGGTCGAAGATCGCGGCCACGTCCAGGTCGACCGCGTGCCGGTGCACCCAGACGTTGGACGCGGGCAGCACCACGTACTCGGCGAACGCGCCGTCGGTGTGCACGCCCAGGCCGATCGTGCGGATACACAGGTGGCGCCGGCCGGCCATGCAGTTGCGGCACTTCCCGCACACCAGGTGGCCCTCGCCGCTGACGGTGTCGCCCGGCGCCACGTCCGCGACGCCGTCGCCGACCGCCACGACCTCGCCGACGAACTCGTGCCCGATGACCAACGGTGCGCGCACGGTGCGCGCCGCCCAGTCGTCCCAGGCCGCGATGTGCAGGTCGGTGCCGCAGATCCCGGTGCGCAGCACCCGGATGAGCACCTGCCCCGCTTCGGCCCGTGGGGTGGGCACCTCGGTCAGTTCGATGCCGGGCTCGGCGGCGGTCTTCACCAATGCCTTCATGGGCGCCCACTGTGCTGCGCCCACGCTGTGAAGTCCATCGGCATTTTCCCAGGTCACCTGTGAAGCTCGGCTTCACAGCGTGTCATACTGCCGTCATGATCGACCCCCGTAGGCTGCGCGTGCTGCGCGCCCTCGCAGATCACGGCACCGTCACCGCCGCCGCGCAGGCGCTCTACCTCTCGCCGTCCGCGGTCTCCCAGCAACTGGCCGCACTGGAGAGCGAGGTGGGCCACGCACTCCTGGAGCGGCGTGGCCGGGCCGTGCGGTTGACGGCGACCGGCACCGTGCTGGCCGCCCACGCCACCAAGATCGCCGCACAGCTCGAACGCGCCGAGGCCGACGTGGCCGCCTGCGTCGCAGGCGTGACCGGCGAGGTCACCGTGGCCGCCTTCGCCACCGCGATCACCGAGGTCGTCGCCCCCACCCTGGTCGCCCTGCGCGAACTGGCCCCCGGCGTACGGGTGCGGGTCAAGGACGCGGAGGGGCGGGAGTGCCACCGGCTGCTGATAGCCGGCGAGGCCGACGTCGCGGTGGCCGTGGAGGACCGCGAGACACTGGGCCGCTGGGACGAGCGCATGCTGCGCGAGCCGCTGTACGCCGAGCCGTTCGACGTCGTGCTGCCACCGGACCACCCCCGGGCCGAGGCGCCGGACGTGGAACTGGCCGCCCTGGCCGGCGACCCGTGGATCACCCCCTGGCCGGGCAACCCGGTCCACGACGCCGTGGTCCTGGCCTGCCAGGAGGCCCGCTTCCAACCCCGGGTGGCCTCCCTGTCGGACGACTTCCGGGCGGTGTGCGCACTGGTCGCCGTCGGCGCCGGGGTCGCGCTGGTCCCCAGGTCCGCGCTGCCCGGCGCCGTGGCCGACGGCGCGGTGGTACGCCCCGTGCGCGGCCGGGGCCCCACCCGCAAGGTGTTCACGGCCGTCCGCGCGGGCACCGAACACCACCCGCTGCTGCGCCAGGCACTGGCCGGACTACGCGAGCGGGCCGCGGCACTGCCCGTGTGAGGCGCCGCCCGTCTCCGCTGTCGGCCTCCCGTCCCGCTGGCCAGCCGGGCAGCACGCGGCGGGGTGCGGGCTCACTCGCGGGGCAGCAGCGAGCCGAGTGGCCCCAGGTCCAGGTTGAGGTCGGCCGGCGTCAGGTCGTAGCGCTCGCACAGTTCGCTCATCCGTTCCTCCAGCGCGAGCAGCGTGCGGCCCACCCGCTCCTCCTGCTCCTCGCTGAGGTCGCCCTGGTCGACCCGGTGCAGGGCGCTGCGCTCCATGAGCTGGCGCACCAGCTCCACCAGGGTGAGCACCAGGCGGGTCAGGTCCCGCTGCGCGGTTTCCGGCTCGGTGGCCAGTCGTCGCGCCGGCGCCGTGGGCGCGGTACCGGGCGGGGGAGCGGCGTCGGGTGGGCCCGGCGGCCGGGGGTGGGAAGAGGTCACGGGGGTGTCTCCTTTCGCTGGGGCGCCGACCGCCTCCGGACGCGCCGGCCCGGGGTCGAGCGGGGTCGAGGAGCTACCAGGGGGCCGGGTTCCGCTGGGTGATCGAGCGGATCACCGCCCGCAGGTTCACGTGCACCAGGTCCACGTCGGCCACGGAGATCACCAGGTCCCCGGTGATGACGGCACCCCCGGTCAGGAGGCGGTCGAGCAGGTCGATCAGTGCGACCTGTCGCCCGGCCAGGGCGTCGGCCTCGGGCGTGGCCAGCCCTCCTCCGGACGCTTCACCGGTCACGGCCCGCCTCCTGGTCCAGGCCCGGTTCCAGCTCGCCGCCGGGCGGAGTGGCGAAGGAGTACGGAGCCCACGGGCCGGTCACCGTCACCCGGACGCCGTCCGCGTGGGCCACGGCCTCGTGTACGGCCCGGTGGAAGTCGTCGGTGTGCCGCGCCGCCACCAGGTAGGCGTCGTTGGCTAGGTTCTCCCCCCTCTCCGTCACCAGATCGCCCTGCTGGGGTCGATGGGCCACCCCGTCGGCCGCCCAGGCGTCGGCCGCCGCCCGGACCCGGGCGGTGACCTCGCGCGCCGCGCGGTCGGCCGTCCGTCGCGTCTCCCGCTCCGCCCGGCGCCGCCGCAGGTAGGCGCGCCCGAGCCCCTCGGCCCCGGCCTCCCGGTCGCCGTCGCCGGCGGGCCGCGCCGGCGGGGCGCCGCTCCCGCGGTCGGCGTACACCTTGACGCCCCACTCCGCGTGCCCGGCCAGCCGGTCCAGCAGGCCACGCAGCGCCGGGCCGTTCTCCCGGAGCATCCCGGCGACCCGGGGCGCGTCCCGGTAGACGGTCCCCAGGCGCAGGGGCAGCACGGTGGTCAGCGCGCTGGCGGCCAGCACCAGGTCGTGGTGCGACCTGGCGATCACCGACAGCCGCTCCAGGTCGCCCAGCTGGCCGCGCAGTCCCGCCTCGCTGAACGCGTCCGGCGAGACCGCGCACACCAGCGCCGCGAGGCCCTGCGCGCACACGGTGCGTACCCGTGCCCCGTCCAGCCCCGGCACGTCGGCCACGGCGGCGGCGAGTCCGGGCAGGTCGCGGCCGACGGCGTACACGTAGCAGGGGCCGCCCTCACCCGCCGTGGGGCGCGCCTCGCGGGTGGGCGCGGTGGTGGTCGGTTCGCTCATCACGGGCTCCCTTCGTCGTGGGCGGCGTGCGGCGACGCGGTGCTCGGCTCGCTCGTCGCGTGGGCGCGCAGGCGGTCCAGTTCGGCTCGCAGGCGCGCGTTCTCCTCGGCCAGTTCGCCCTGGAGTGGCGCGGTGGGCCGACCCGGCCCGTCGCGCGGCGCGGTCTCGGCGGGCGTGAGTGCCTCGGGCTCCGCGGCGGGGCGTTGGGCCAGGGAGGAGAGCGAGGGGTCACGCTCCCACCAGTCGATGCCCATCTCCTTCGCCTTGTCCACCGAGGCGACGACGAGCCGGAGCTTGATCGTCAACAGTTCGATGTCCAGCAAATTGATCTGGATGTCGCCGGCGATGACCACGCCCTTGTCCAGGACGCGTTCCAGGATGTCGGCCAGGTTCGCGGACGTGTCCTGGCCCCGGGACGCGAGACCGGTGGCGAGCCCCGGCCGGCTGGCGAGCGGATCGGACATGAAGCGGGCGCCTCCTCGCGTGGAAGGGTGTGTGTTTCAGGGAGAGGGGGCGGGCCCCCGGGACGTCGGTGTGCGCTAGGGCTCCGAGCCTCCGAGGTGGCGCTGGCGGTACTCCAGCCACTCCAACCGGTCGAGCAGCTCGTCCTCCTGTCGGTCGAACTCCCGCTCGTCGACGTCTCCGGCCTCGTACGCGGCGACCAGCGCGCGCAGTTGGGCCCGCACCGGCTCGGGGTCGTACGCCTCGCGCTCGGCCGCGGTCACCACCTGGTCCACCACCCAGGCGGTGCCCCGCAGCGGGGCGAAGGGCAACGTCAGGAGCCCGGTCACCAGTCCCACGGCCGTCTCTCCTCTCCTCCCGGGGCCACCGGGCCCGGGGTGTGCCTGGCCCGGTGGCCCGTCCGGTGCCGGCGCGTCATCCGACGCCCCCTCACACGAAGCTGTAGGGCGGCAGGGGCCCGTGCAGGCTCAGCGCGTAGCCGGCCCCCCGCCGTTGGGTCTCCTCGTCCACCGCCTGCGCGAACGCCTCCGCCTGGTCCCGTTTGACCAGGAAGGACACGTTGAGGAAGTGGCTCGGGGTGGCCGTCGCCACGCGGTGTCCGAGCCCGTGCGGGGCCAGACTGGCCACGACGCTTTCGGTCACCTCCTCCTCGCGCTCGCGCACCTCGTGGGCGATGAGCTCGCCCAGGCGCAGCCGCTCGGTGTGGGCCTGGGGCCGCTCGCGTGTCACCTCGTTGAGCCGTTGGATCTCCGGCGAGGCGGCGACGATCTCACGGAGCATGTCGCCCTCGTCGCGGGCGACCTTCACGTGGTACTCGACGCATCCGGCGATCTCCCCGAGTCGCTGGCCGTACTCGTCCCGCCGCTCCCGCAGCACCGACAGCACCTGCTCGTCGTCCGGGCCGACCAGGCCGAACCGCATCGGCAGGGCGGTGCCCTCGTCGAGCAGTCGACTGAGCACACTCTGATGGGCGATCAGGTCCCGGCGCTTGGCCCGCAGGTCTCCGGGGGCGTCGCTGACGACCGCGCCCAGCTCGTCGGTGCGCAGGACGCGCAGCTCGCCCGCGGGTTCGCCGACCCCGTGCAGCCCCTCAAGCCGCAGCGGGTGGTCGATCGGCGTGATGGCGTACACGTACGTCGACATGGCTCTACTCCTCCCGCGCCGCCGAACGGCGGCCGCCGCTGGTCTTCTTGCTCTCCGCCTCCGCTGCCTCCTGCGTGTCGTCGCTCTTGCGACCGCGCGTCAGGGTCTGCCCCACGGCCTCGACCGCGCCGGTCAGCGCGCCCTTGGACTTGCCCTTGGCGCCACTCTCGGTGGCCTCTCCGACGATGTCGGTGAGCTGGGTGGGGGCCTTGCGCCCGGACTCCAGGTCAAGCCGGTTGCACGCCTCGGCGAACCGCAGGTAGGTGTCGACGCTGGCGACCACCACCCGTACGTCCACCTTGAGGATCTCGATGCCCACCAGCGAGACCCGTACGAACGCGTCGATGACAAGGCCCCGGTCCAGGATCAGCTCCAGGACGTCGTACAACGTTCCCGAGCCGCCTCCCTGGGCCGGCGCGGCTGTCGGGGCCTGTGACAAGGCAGCCATGATGGCTCCTTTCTTCTCGGTTCCTCTCGGTTCTGCTCTCTTCCGGCTCTCTCGTGTGCCGTTCGGTCTCGGTGCGTCGGTGGCCGGGCCACCGGCGGAGCCTCAGCGGTCGAGTTGTCCGCGGGCGTAGCGGCGGGTGCGCTCGTAGCCCAGGAGGCGTCCCTCGGGGTCGAGTTCGACCCGGTAGGAGGCCAGGATGCTGGTGGTCTCGGGTACCCGGTCCACCTCCACCACCTCGACCTGGGCCAGCCAACCGGTGTCGGTGGCCCGCAGGGTGGAGACCGCGGCCGGCTCGGTGCCCAGCAGCTCGCCCAGTTGTCGGGCGGCGCCGCGCATGGCCTCGGGCGCGCCGATCCGGGCGCTGTGGTCGTCGGTGCTTCTCGCCATTCCCGCTCCCTGTCTCTCGTTCGCCGACGGGGCCACCCGCCACCGTGTGATGGTCAGGCGAGTGCCCGGAAGGGGGGAACGTATGCGCGATCGGCGAACCGGCGGTGTCGAACCGAACGGCCACGGTGTCGTGTTGGCGGCCGGGGAGGGGGCCTCGCGAGGTCCCCTCCGGTGGCTGTCCCCGCACCGCCCTCGCCGCGACGCGCACCGGACCCAGGCGCGCACCGCCACCGGCTGGGGCCGACCGCCTACCAGGACCACTGGGGCGCCCGGACGCGCGTCCAGGCACAGGGTGGGGCCCGGCGCGCGGACCGAACGCGGGGGAGCGCGCCCCACGCGCCAGCCTGCCGGGCGAGGGTCTCGATCCGGGCGGGGCCACCAGCGCACTGGTCAACTCGTCGACGGTGCGGGCCGATGCCGAGCCGGCTCGCCCGCGCCCGCCGGTGGCAGGTCGGCGGCCGTCGCGTACCCGCCCTCGCCCCCGCGCACCGGCCGGCGCGTGCGGGTGGTGCACCTGGTTCTCCCCCGGGCCGAGGGCCACCGACGCCGCCTCCCCCCTCGGCTGGGAGCGGTCCGTCAGCGGGGGGCACATCTGGCCGCTGGCCGGGTCGGTACGCGGCGGCCAACCCCGCCGCGTACCGCTCGATCAGCCGCCCGCCCGCTCACCGCGTCGCGCGCCCGCGAGGCGAAAGACGGCCGACAGGAAGGAGCGCGCGACCCCCTCCAGGCCGTCCGACCTGGCGTCGAGCGTTGGCCCGCCCCGGCAGCCGGTAGGGGGCCAAGCCGGGGCTCGCGTACGGCACCGGCGCCGCCAACAGGCGATCGGCCATGGCCTCCCGGTGCGGCCGGGTCCCACCGGTGTAGGGGGAGCGCGCGAGGTCGACGGGCGGGCACGCCGGGCACGGCGCGGACATGCGCCCCCCTTTCGCGGCGGGAGCGGCTGGCGCGCGGGCGTGGGCGGCGGGCCGGCTAGCGCCCGCCGGCGAGGGGGGCCGCGTCAGGCGTGTCGGGCGCGGCGCGCGGACCGGGGACGGCGGGGCCGAAGCGCTGCCGGTACGCGGCGGGGCTCAGCCCCGTCGCGCGGCGCAGCCGGTCCCGCAGGTTGGCGCCGGTCCCCAGGCCGCTGAGCCGGGCGACACGGTCCAGGCTCGGCTCGCCACGTTCGATCAACCGGCAGGCCAGGGCGACGCGTTCGGCGGTGAGCCAGCTCAGTGGCGTGGTGCCGAGTTGGGCCTGGAACCAGCGGTGCAGCGTCGCCTGGCTGACGGCCGCGCGCGTGGCCAGGTCCGCCACCGTCAGCGGTTCGTCCAGGTGGGCACGCGCCCAGTCGAGCACCGGCGCGAGCCCCGCCTGAGGGGCGGGCGGCACCGGCAGCTCCACGAACTGCCGCTGGCCGCCGTCGCGGTGGGCCGCGAACACCAGCCGCCGGCTGACCGCGTTGGCGACCCGGGCGCCGTGGTCGCGGCGGATCAGGTGCAGGCCCAGATCGAGGGCGGCGGCGCTGCCCGCCGCGGTGAGCACGTCCCCCTCGTCCACGTAGAGCACGTCGGGCTCCCACCGCACCGCCGGAAAGCGGGCGGCGAACGACTCCACCCACCGCCAGTGGGTGGTGGCCCGCCGGCCGTCCAGCACGCCCGCCGAGGCCAATGTGGCGGCGCCGGTGCACAGACTGACCAGGCGCGCCCCGCGCGCCGCCGCCCGCCGTACGACGGCGAGGACCTCGGCGGCGGGCGGGACGTCCGGATCGGGCCGGTTGGGCACCACCAGGGTGTCCGCCGCGTCGGCCGCGTCCAGCCCGGCTACGTCGGACAGGGTGAAGAAGCCGGCGTGCATGCGCAGGGTGGGAGTGGCCGCGCACAGCGTGAACTCGTACCAGGGAATGCCGAGTTCGGGCCGGCGCAGTCCGAACAGCTCGGTCATCACCCCCATCTCGAAGGGGTTGGAGCCCTCGTCGACGATCACCGTCACCCGGTGCGGGCGCCCGCCGCCCGGCCCGGCCCCAGGCCCACCGCCGGTCCTCTCGCCGCGGGGGCCGGGTCCCTGGTCGCGGCCGTGCGCGGTGGGTCCGTCCGCGCTTCGGGGCCCCGGGAAGCGCTCGGCCCGCGCGGGACCGGCGCCCCGGCGCGCGCCCACGGGCACCTCGTGACGGGCGGGACTCTCCCCGTGAGGAGGCGCCTCGCGAGGGGCGGGCCCTTGCCCGTGAGCGGGCTGGTGCGAGAATCCTTGCGGCATACGCGATTTCTAGCACTCCCGGAGCGTGGTGTCACCGGCGCACGATGGACTGGTGAACGATGAAACCCAGCACGCCACACCGCCCCGCCCCGACCAGCGCGACTCGTCCGGCACGCGCCCGGGCGGCGCGCCGGCCTCCGCGCCCGACGGGGCGGCCGGACCGCTTGAGCCGGTGGACCTCCGGGCCGCGTTGGCCACCTTCGAGACGCCGTGGAGCCCGCGCATCGTGACCCGGGTCAACGACTACGACGTCCGCGTCGCCAAGATGCGGGGCGACTACATCTGGCACCTGCACGCCGACACCGACGAGCTCTTCCTCGTCGTCGAGGGCGAGCTGCGGATCGGCCTGCGCGACGGCCCGGCGACCACGCCCGGCGGCCCGGCGGGCGAACGGGAGGTCACCCTGCCCGTCGGATCGGTGTTCGTGGTGCCACGCGGCGTCGAGCACCGGCCCTCGTCCGAGCGAGGTGCCTCGGTCCTGCTCTTCGAGCCCACCGGCACGCTGACCGTGGGCGACCGGCACGACCCGGTACCGGAGCACGTGGACGTCACCACGGGACACACCCTGGGCTGACCGGTCCACGGGAGGCACCCCGCCCCGTCCCCGCCCCGTCAGCGGGCCGCGCCGGCGGGCCGGGGGTCGGCACGACCGGGCCCGCCGGCGCGCGCCGGGGCGGCGGGCCGCGCGGGGCCGTGCCGTGATGGGGGAACGGTGCGGCCCGGGCGGTCAGGCCGGTGCCTCGGGTGCGCCGTCCACGGGGGTGGGGGCGGACCCGGGGCGCCGGGGCCGCTCGGCCATCACCTGGTCGCACACCTCGGAGCAGGTGCGGTTGATCAGGCGCGAGACGTGCATCTGCGATATGCCGAGCTGTTCGGCGATCCGGCTCTGCGTCATGTCGCAGAAGAACCGCAAGTACAGGATGCGCCGCTCCCGTTCGGGCAACCGGCTCAGCTGGGGCCGCACCGCCTCGCGGTCGACGACCTGGTCGAAGCCGGGCTCCGGGTCGGCGAGCGTGTCGACCAGGGAGTAGCCGTCGTCGGTGCCGGCCAGCTCGGCGTCCAGCGACAGCGCCGCGTAGCTGTCCAGGGCCTGCATGCCCAGGCGTACGTCGGCGGTGCTGAGTCCGGTGTGCTCGGCGATCTGCGCCACGGCCGGAATCCGGTCCTCCAGGGTGGGGGACAGCTCGCGGCAGGCGGCGCGCACCTGGTTCCGCAGCTCCTGGACCCGGCGCGGCACGTGCAGCTCCCACATGTGGTCGCGGAAGTGTCGCTTGACCTCGCCGACGACGGTCGGCACGGCGAAGCTCTCGAAGGCGATCCCGCGCGTCGGGTCGTACCGCAACACCGCCTTGACCAGGCCGAGGGCCGCCACCTGACGCAGATCCTCCAACGCCTCGCCACGGTTGCGGAACTGCCGGGCCAGCCGGTCGGCCATCGGTATCCAGGCCACCACGATGCGCGCGCGCAGGGCGTCCTTCTCCGGCCCGTCCTCCAGGACGGACAGCCGACGGAAGTCGGCGGCGGTGTCGGGCGCGTCGTCGTGCGGATGTTTGGCCGAACGCGTGGCGTGTACTCGTGCAGTCGTCATGGAAAACAGCTCCCGGGGCGGCGGGCGGTGGTCCGCCGGGGCGGTAGGTATCCGCTCGACACGGTGCGGGGAGCGGACGTGAGCGCCCTCGCGCCGCGTGCTGTCGGTTCCTGGCACGGTGTTCACTTGCCCGCCGGGCCGGGACACGGCGCCCTCTGAGGGGTCACACATCTCCTCGAACCTGGATCAAGCAGGCACCTCCACCGTAATCACTTCCCCGGCGGCACGCATCAGGCGAGCGAAGCGGCCCCGCTCGTACGCCGCCGGCGGCCCTCACCGGCGCGCGGGGCGGACTCCGCGCCCGACACTCCGTACCCGTACCGACGCCGCGCGGACGACGCCGCCCGCCGAGGCGGCCTCCCCGGCAGCGCCGGCGGTCGGGCGGTCAGGCGACGCCACGCGGGCGGAACTGCACGCTGACGCGCGGGCCCGTGGCCCGGCGCGACTTCGGCACGGCGTGGTCCCAGGTGCGCTGGCAGCTTCCGCCCATCACGATCAGGTCGCCGTGCCCCAGCGCCCAGCGCGAGGCCGGCCCGCCACCCCCGCGCGGGCGCAACAGCAGGGCGCGCGGCTGCCCGACGGAGACGATCGCGACCATCGTGTCCCGGGTCGCGCCCCGCCCGATCCGGTCGCCGTGCCAGGCGACGCTGTCCCGCCCGTCCCGGTAGAAGCACAGCCCGGCGCTCACGAAGGGCTCGCCGAGTTCGGCCGCGTAGTGCGCGCTCAGCGCCTCGCGAGCGCGGTCGAGCACGGGGTGCGGCAGCGCCTCGCCGGCCCGGTAGGAGGCCAGCAGCCGGGGCACCTCGACGGTGCGCTCGTACATCCGGCGGCGCTCCGCGTGCCAGGGCACGGTCCGCGCCAGGTGGGCGAAGAGCGCGTCCGCGCCGGTCAGCCAGCCGGGCAGGACGTCCACCCACGCCCCGTGCGCCAGCGCGGTACGGCGCGTCGCGCGCAGGGAACGCAGCCCGATCTCCTCCGTCGCGTCCAGGAGCGAGCCCTGTAGGGAAACCGTCATGCGGTCAAGGATACCCACCTAATAGAACAGGTGCTCGAACGGATGGCTGAGGAGGTGCCGCGTAAAGGCCGAATTTTCGGGAAACACACCGGTCGCCCTGCCCTCGCATCGATGCCAGCATGTGCTCATGGGTCGTTCCCGGTTCCCGTCGGCCTCCACCGCCACCGGTCGACGCCCCTCCCGCCGTGCTCGTCCCCGTACGCGTTCGCTGCTGAGCGTGCGCAGCATCGCCGGCCAGATCCTCCTGCTCCAGGTGCTCATCGTCCTGCTGATCGTGGCCACCGGCGTCGCGGCCCTGGTGCTCCAGGCCCGACGCGACGACGAGGACGAGGCGCGCCGCCGTACGCTGGCCGTGGCCCAGGCGTTCGCCAACGCCCCCGGCACCCTGGAGGCCCTGCGCTCGGCCGACCCCTCCGCCGCGCTCCAGCCGCGCGCCGAGGCGGCCCGAAGGGGCGCGGACGTCGACTTCGTCGTCGTCATGCGCCCCGACGGCACGCGCTACACCCACCCCGAGCCCGACCGGATCGGGCGGAAGTTCGTCGGCGAGATCGGCCCCGCCCAGCGCGGGGAGCCGAGCACCGAGACCGTCCACGGCACCATCGGCCAGGTCGTCCAGGCGGTGGTGCCCGTCACCGACCGCGCGGGCACGGTGGTCGGCCTGGTCTCCGCGGGGCTGCGGACCACGCGGGTGCGCGAGTCGCTCCGCGACGAGCTGCCCATCCTGCTCGGCGGCGGCGCGGCCGGGCTGGCCGTGGCGTTGGGCACCAGCGTGTTGGCCGGCCGGCGGCTGCGCCGCCAGACGCGGGGCCTGGACCCCGCGCGGCTGGCCCGCATGTACGAGCACCACGACGCGGTGCTGCACGCGGTCCGCGAGGGCGTGCTCATCGTCAGCGGCGACCGGCTGTTGCTGCTCGCCAACGACGAGGCGCGCCGCCTGCTGGATCTGCCCGCCGATGCCGAGGGGCGCCCCGTGACCGCGCTCGGCCTCGACGCCCCGCTGGCCGACGTGCTGGCCTCGGGGCGCGCCACCAGCGACGAGGTGATCCGCGCGGGAGAGCGGCTGCTGGCCGTGAACAACCGCCCCACCGACCGGTACGGCGGCCCGCCCGGCACCGTGGCCACCCTGCGCGACACCACTGAACTGCACACCCTCACGGGCCGGGCCGAGGCCGCGCGCACCCGCCTGCGGCTGCTGTACGACGCGGGCGTGGCGGTGGGCACCACGTTGGACGTGCGGCGTACGGCGGAGGAGCTCGCCGAGGTCACGGCCGGCCGGTTCGCCGACTTCACCAGCGTCGACATCGTCGAGGCGGTGACGCGCGGCGAGGAGCCGCCGGTGGTCGGCGTGAGCCAGATGCGCCGCGCGGCGGTCTCCGGCGACCGCGCGAACCACCCCCTGTACCCGGTCGACCAGCTCATCGACTTCGCCCCCGCCACGCCCCAGGCCCGCTGCGTGGCCGAACGACGCGCGATCCTGGTGCCCCGGCTGGGCGCCGCACCCGACTGGCAGGCCCAGGACCCGCCGTGGGCCAGGCGCGTCCTCGACCACGGGGTGCACTCGCTGATCACGGTCGCGCTGCGGGCCCGAGGCGGCGTACTGGGCGTCGCCACCTTCTGGCGCGCGGGCGACTCGTCACCCTTCGACGAGGACGACGTGGTGCTCGCCGAGGAACTGGTGGCGCACGCGGCCGTCTGTCTGGACAACGCCCGCCGCTACACCCGCGAGCACGCCATGGCCGTCACCCTCCAGCAGAGCCTGCTGCCCCGTGGGCTACCCGAGCAGAACGCCCTGGACGTGGCCTACCGCTACCTGCTGGCGCGCTCCGGGGTCGGCGGCGACTGGTTCGACGTGATCCCGCTGCCCGGGGCGCGCGTCGCGCTCGTGGTGGGCGACGTCGTCGGACACGGGCTGCACGCGGCGGCCACCATGGGCCGGCTGCGTACCGCCGTGCACAACTTCTCCTCGCTCGACCTGCCCCCCGACGAACTCCTGGGCCATCTGGACGAGTTGGTCAGCCACATCGACCAGGGCGCGGGCGACGCCGCCACCGTCACCGGCGCGACCTGCCTGTACGCCATCTACGACCCCGTCGAGTGCCGGTGCGTCATGGCCCGCGCCGGCCACCCGCCGCCCCTGCTGGTCCACCCGGACGGCGCGGTGGAGGTCCCCGACGTGCCCGCCGGGCTGCCGTTGGGCGTCACCGGCCTGCCCTTCGAGGTCGCCGACATCGCGGTGCCGCCCGGCAGCCGCCTGGTGCTGTACACCAACGGGCTCGTCACCCACGGCGGGCGTGACCTCGACGCCGGCATCGAGCAGCTCGCCGACGCCCTGCGCGGCGCCGACCGCACGCCACGGGAGACCTGTCAGAGCGTGCTGGACGCGCTGCTCGGCGAACACCCCGACGACGACGTGGCGCTCATCGTCGCCCGCACCCGCGCGGTGCCCCCGGACCGGGTCGCCACCTGGGAGGTGCCCAGCGACCCCGCCGCGGTGGCCGACGTGCGTGCCAGGGTCAGCCGCCAGCTCGCCGTGTGGCGGGTCGGCGAGGAGGCGTTCACCACCGAGCTGATCCTGAGTGAGCTGATCACCAACGCCATCCGCTACACCACGGGCCCCATCCGTGTCCGCCTCATCCGCGACACCGGCCTGATCTGCGAGGTCGCCGACACCAGCAGCACCGCCCCCCACCTGCGCTACGCCGCCACCACCGACGAGGGCGGGCGCGGCCTGTTCCTGGTCGCCCAGTTCGCGGACCGCTGGGGCACCCGCTACACGCCCACCGGCAAGGTCATCTGGACTGAGCAGGCCCTGCCCCACCCGGCGCCGAGCCAGGATTCCTGAGGCACTGCCGCCCGCCGGGCCGGGCCCGGGCTCGCGGCGGCACCCCCCTCACGCCGGCGGCTCGTCCGCGCTCTGGCCCTCTTCCGCGTGCTGCGCGGCGGGCGGGTGCGAGCGTCCCCGAAAGGCCGAGCCCTTGGTGACGCTGGAATCCACTCGCTCAAGGATGCGGTCGACGACCCGTTGCGGGTCCTTCCACTTCATGGCCAGCCGGTCGTGGTCCATCCCGTGCTCGGAGACGATGTCCCGAAGCTGCTCGATGCCGAGTTCCGTAAGGCGCGCGCGCAGACCCGGCTCGCCGGACTCGGCGAAGACGGCGAACGGGTCGATGACGCCGGGGGTGCGCCGGTGGGGGCGCCTCCTGCGCTCGGTCGGTGGCGTCGCCGTGACCGGTTCGCTCTGGGCCAGCGCCTTGTTGAGCGCCCTGGAGAAGCGGGTGGTGCGCGCGGCCTCGGCCGCGACCACGCCCAGGACGCGCGCGAGCCGCCCCGCCAGGTCCGGGTCGGACTCGCCGAGCTTCAGGATGGCCTCGCCCGCCTGCCGCACGTCCGCGCGCAGGGAGGCGTTGTCGCTGTGCCCCGGCCCGCTGTCGCCGGGACCGGGATCGGTCGCGGCGTGGGGCTGACTGGCGTCGTGGTCGGTCATCCCTTCTCCTCAACCAACGCGATGAACTCCTGCGTCATCGAGCGGAACGCGTCGTACTCGCCCTGGTACCCGTATTTCTGCCGCAGGGTGCCACGACCGACGAAATCGGCGGAACCGGCGATCCTGTCCCGCTCGGGGATGTGGGTCGCGAGCACGGTCGGGAGCTCGCTGTCGCTCTTGAGCCGCGCGACGGTGGTCCGGTGCACGGGGGAGTTCACCTTGTACTTCGTGACCACGATGCCCACTTCGGTGATCGTCTCCCCGATGCCGTCCGCGTAGGCGAGCACGCGCCGCTGGATCTGCGGGATTCCGTAGGTCGACAGTACGTCGGGAATGGTGGGAATGATGTAACCGTGGGAGATCCGCAGGCCGTTCAGGGTGACGATGCCGAGGTTGGGAGGGCAGTCCACCAGCACGTAGTCGTAGTCGTCGAAGATCTTGCGGACCGCCTTGCGTAGCAGGTCGGTCGGGTTGTTGGAGTAGAACGGCCCCGACGACATGGACGCCAGCCGGTCCTGGACGTCGATCAGGTCGAGCGACGAGGGAAGGAGGTCGACCTTGCGGACCGCCTCGACGGACGAGACGTTTCGCTGCAGCGTCTTCTGTAAGTCGAACTCCGGGGCCTCGTCCTCGGAGCGCAGCGCGTCACGGAACAGGGTCGCCAGCGTGTGACCGTTGTCGTTGAGACGCTTCCACCTCTGCTCGCCGATGAGAACCGTCGTCAGGTTGGTCTGCGGGTCCAGGTCGATCACCAGGACTCTCTTGTCGAACTCCGCGGAGAGGAACTCCGCGAGCGCGGCCGTGGTGGTGGTCTTGCCCACGCCGCCCTTCAGGTTGATGGTCGAGATGATGTGGGTCACGCGCTTCTTCCTTCGCTTGAGATAGTGGCGGATCTGGCTCGCGCGAAAGACGGGCCCGCTGCGCAGGTCCGCGAGGGGGGCCGGGAAACGCCTGTCGCGCGTGCGCCAGTTCGCGACGACCGTCCGACTGACTCCGGCCATCTCCGCCACCTCGAACAGGCCGACGAGCTGGTCACCCGGCTCGGATGCGTCCGGCAAGGCACCTCCCGTGCACGCTGTTCACGATCGACGGCCAAGTGTGAAGGGCGTTCACAACACCTGTCAAACCCCAACTAGTGTGTGCAGTAAGGGAGTTGTGTACGTGTCCGAGGCGTGGGGCACCCGGCCTCGGCGTGAGCCCGGGCACCGCTCCCGGGCCCGGTGCCCGCGCCCGTGACCGGCACGGCGAAGGCCCCACGACGCGCGAGCGGGTACGTGTCGCGCGCGCCGTGGGGCCGGGGGAGGGGTGTCGCTAGCGGGTTCGTACCGCCACTGTGCCGGAGACGCTCATCGGCTGCCGGGTGCCGTCGGCCTCCCGGGCGGTCAGCGTCCAGCGGTAGGCGCCCGTGGGCACCTTGCCGCCGCCGGAGGTGCCGTCCCATCGCACGCCCAGGGGGCCGCGCGCGTCCGTGCCGGTGAACTCGCGTACCACCGCGCCCCCCGGAGTCCGGCGCACCGTCAGCTTCCACTGGGCGACGGGGCGCGAGAGGTGCCAGGACGCCTTCCAGAGGTTGCCGGCGCGGGCGTCCAGCACGCCCGGCGTGGACCTGGTGATCACCGCGAGCGGCGAGGTGCGGACCTGCGGCCACCTGATCGCCACGTCGCCGTGCGCGTCCAGGTAGGCGAGGGCGCCGCTGAAGCGGTCCACGGCCCAGAACCGGCCGCGCCGGTCCTGGGGCGCGTGCAACGGCGCGGGCAGGTCGGCCAGTTCGTGGGTGCCGACCTGGTCGGCGGGGACCGCCTCGGGGAGGTAGGTGATGCGCAGCGTACGAGTCGCGTCGTCCTGGCTGACCAGGTACCCGTCGGCGAGCTGGGCGTAGCCGGTGGGGACGCGGGTGGTGCGGCGGGTGCTCTGGTCGTACACGCCGGCGTCGCGGCCGGGCCCGCAGGACCAGTAGATCCAGCGGCCCACGACCTGGAGGTCGGCCAGGTCGGCGGGGGCGCAGGTGGCCCCCACGGGCTGGGTGCCGGTCACCTTCAGGGAGGGCAGTGCCGTCGAGGTCACCGCGCCCCGCGTCGTGGCCGGGGTCCACAGCGTGCTGCCCCACAGCGCGGCTGGCCGCGGCGCCGACGACGCCAGGACCGTGGTGCCGGCGCGGACCTCCTGCCGCGTGGCGTGCGGGCGCACCACCTGGTAGGTGCCAAAGGCCGCGACGACGGCCCGTGTCCCGTACCCCTCGTGCGCGGCCGCACCCTGGCCGGTGCCCGTCAGCCGCAAGCAGTCGCCGTAACACACCTGGTGGTAGCCGCTGGAGCCGGGGTCGCCGGAGTCGTCGCCGGGCACCCAGTAACCCAGGTCGCCCTCGTCCCGTGGCGGGCTGGCGGTCAGCTTGCCGTCCGGGGCCAGTGACAGGGTGGAGGCGAAGAGCGAGGTGCCGGCGTAGGCGTCGGTGGCGCGCGGGTCCTCGCCGGCGACCAGTACCCGGCCCTGGTCGACGGCGAGCCCGCCCACCTCCCAGGCCGACAGCGGCGGCAGCGCGGTGCGTACGGCTACGGACGGGGCGCCGTCGGTGCCGGCCGTGATCCGACGCAGGGCCCAGTCCCGCGCGTCGGCGCCGCCCTCGACCAGCAGACTGCCGTCGGCCGCGGAGACGATCGGGCCGCGCGAGCGCGGCAGCAACGTGCGCGCCGGCCCGCCCGCCAGCGGTACCGCGCGCACCGGGCGACCCGTGTCGGTGGGGCTCACGTAGACCAACCAGTCGCCGGCGGCACCCGTTTCGGTGTGGAAGCCGGTGGCCCCGTCCAGCGTGCTGATCAGTGTTCCCGGGCGCGTGGGCTGGCGCCGGTCGACGACGTAGGCGCCGGCGACGTCGAACTTCCTGGTCAGCGCGAGAAAGACGACCTTGTCGGGGGTCAGTCGCGGATACTCCAGGAGGCCGAGGTCCCCGGCGGGCAGCAGGGTGACCCGGGCGCTGGCGAAGTCGAGCAGGCCGGTGCGGTAGGCGCCGCCGCCCACCGGTTTGTACCAGAACGCGGCCCCCTGGTCGTCGGAGGCCGTCGTGTAGAGGAAGGGGCCCATGTCGTCGGGCAGGCCGGTGACGGGTCGGTCCACCACCCGGCCGCCGCCCGTGGGCACCTCCAGCAGGCGCAGGGTGTTCCTGCCGGCCTCCTCGCGCAGCGTGACCAGCCGGTTCCGGGCGAACACCTCGGTGGCGGTGTCCGTGTCGGGCACGTCCACGGTCACCACGTCGCCGCTCGCGTAGTGCCGGATGCGCCGGTCCTGACCGTCCGCCACCCGCTCCAGGCCGTACCCCCCGTTGTACGCCGCCGCGCTGGGCAGGTCCTCGACCGTGCCGCCGCCGTCGCGTACCCAGGTCACCCGCTCGCTCGCGGAGTTCGGTCGCGCGGAGGACAGGAAGCCCGTCCCGTCGGCGGTGAGCGCGCCGGCCGCCCGGGGCAGTGCCATGCGCGCGCCGGGCAGTGTGGTGGACGGCATCTCCGGGGCCTCACCCGCACGGCCGGCGGCCGTCGCGGGCACGCTCGTGCCGGCCAGCCCGGCGCCGAGCGCCGCCAGCGCGAGGGCGACGGCGGCGATCCGGCGCCCGCCGACGCCGCCGCGCCCGGCCGTCGCCTTCGGCCGGGCCCCGCGCCCACGGCCCGTGCCGTCCCCCGTGCCGGTGATGGGTCTCGCGGACTGTCCCAGTCTTCGTGGCACCCGATTCTCCTCCGTCGTGCCTGGTGGATCTCCTGTCCGTGAGACCGGCGAGGTGCGAGGGGGGTTGTGGGCGCGACGGCCCGCGAAGGGGGATACGTCCGTCCGTGGGGAGCAGGCCGCCGTGCGGACAGTCTGCCGTGGCCGTCCGTTCACTCACGGGGGGCGCCGCGCCCGGGGCGGGGCCCGTGGCGTCAGGCGGCTCGGTGCCGCGCCTCCTCCAGATAGCCGTGGACGAGCGTGTGGGCGCGCCGGAAGAAGTCGCCGAGCACGGCGAGTTCGGCGGGGGAGTAGTCGGCGTAGAGCGCGGCGAGGCGTCCGTTGAGTGGCTCGTAGGCCGCGTAGACCCGGGTGAGGGCGGCGGGTTCCGCGATGACGCGTACCCGGCGCCGGTCCGAGGGGTCGTCCTGACGTGCGACGAAGCCCGCGCGTTCGAGCCGGTTGAGGATGCCGGTGACCGCGCCGCTGGTCACCTGGGCCCGCTCGGCCAGCTCCCCGGCGGTCAGCGGTTCGACCCCCGCCTCCAGGACGTACAGGAAACAGGTCAGGTCGGCGGGGTTGAGCCCGAGCCGGCGCGCGATCTCCTGCTGGGCGAGATGGCTGGTGCCGACGAAGCGGTCCATGGCCCGCTGGGCCTCCCGCGTGCTCGTCGCGGGATGGGTGCCTTCCAACCGCCAGCTCCTTAGCCTCTCCCCACCGGGTTCGTCACCGGGCTCGGCGGGCGAGCCGTCCCGCCGCCGACCCTACCGGCGCGGCCCGGCCCGGCCCCCGGCAGAAACGCGGGCGTGCACACGCGCGGCGGACGCGGGGCACACCATCGCCGGTAGGCCGGTAGGCCGGTACGGGGCCCGCCGGCCGACGGCGGGGCGTGGTCGCCGAAGGGCGTGGTGGGTGGTGGTGGCCGGCGCGGGCCCGGCGGCCCGCGCGGCTCAGGCGTCCTGCGGGTACCAGCGCAGCTCCACCGTGTTGCCGTCCGGGTCGGCCACGTACAGGGACTGGGCCGCGCCCCGGGCGCCGAACCGCTCGCCGGGACCGGCGAGGACCGTGAACCGACCCGAGTCGATGACCTGCTGCCAGTCCAGCGGCTCGACGACCAGGCAGATGTGGTCCACGTTGGTGCCCCGCACGGCGGTCTCGTCGCGGCGCACGAGGTCGATGATGCTCGTCGGGCTGATCCGCACCGAGGGGAAGGGGGCCGTGCCCGCCCGCCACTCGTCGACGCGTACCGGCGTCAGACCCAGCGGCCCGCAGTAGAAGGCGAGGGAGCGCTCGATGTCGTCGACGGTCAGAACGAGATGGTCAAAGGCGATCACGTGCATGAGCTACTCCGGGGCGGTGCGGTCGGTGCGAGATGACAGGCGCGCGGGCGCTCGCGGTGCGGTGCGCGAGTGCGGCGCCCGGTGTCGGGGCGCGCGGCCTCTCCCGGCCCATCATGCCCCGCGCCGCCCCGACGTGATCATCCGCCACCACCCGCCCGACCGTTCGCGGTCGCGACGCCCGACGGTCTCCGTCGCTCGGACGGCGGCGCCGTCGGGGCCGGTCCGAGGACGATCGGGACCTCATTTTGGTCTAGACCTTGACAGGTTCAGGGCGATTCGATTTGGTTCCCTCACCCCCAGGAGCCATCGGACCCCCGCTGGCCGCGCGAAGGAGTAAGCCCCTTGAGACAACGCCTGCTCGCCCTGCTCGCGGCGATGGCCTCGGCTGTCGCGCTCGCCCTCTTCCTCCCAGGAACGACCGCTTCCGCCGCGACGACCTGCGCCGCGAGCTGGACCTCCGGCGCCGTCTACACCGGCGGCAACACGGTCTCGTACAACGGACACAACTGGTCGGCCAAGTGGTGGACCCAGAACGAGAAGCCCGGCTCGTCCGACGTCTGGTCCGACAAGGGTGCCTGCGGCGATGACGGGCAGCCCCAGGAGGGCTTTGTGGTCAGTGAGGCCCAGTTCAACCAGATGTTCCCGAACCGGAACACCTTCTACACCTACCGCGGGCTCACCGACGCGCTGAGCGCCTACCCAGCCTTCGCCAACACCGGCAGCGAGACCGTCAAGCGCCGCGAGGCGGCGGCCTTCCTGGCCAACGTCAGCCACGAGACGGGCGGCCTGGTCCACATCGTCGAGCAGAACCAGGCGAACTACCCGCACTACTGCGACCGGAACCAGCCCTACGGCTGCCCCGCCGGCCAGGACGCGTACTACGGCCGTGGCCCCATCCAGTTGAGCTGGAACTTCAACTACAAGGCGGCCGGCGACGCGCTCGGCATCGACCTGCTGCGTAACCCGTGGCTGGTGGAGCGGGACCCGGCCGTGGCGTGGAAGACCGCCCTGTGGTACTGGAACACCCAGTCCGGCCCCGGCACCATGACCCCGCACAACGCCATGGTCAACGGCGCCGGCTTCGGCGAGACCATCCGGTCCATCAACGGCACCCTGGAGTGCAACGGCGGCAACCCGAACCAGGTGCAGAGCCGGATCAACGCCTACCAGCGCTTCACGCAGGTCCTGGGCACCACGCCCGGCGACAAGCTGAGCTGCTGACACTCCCCTGACGGCCCCGGCCGGCGCGTCACCCCCCGTGCCGGCCGGGGCCCCGCCCGTCCACGCGACGCGCCCGACCTGTCGCCCCGCGCCCGGCCCGCTCGCCGTGGCGGGTCCCCGCTACCGCCCGTCGCGGAACCCGGTGACGCGCAGCGTGATGTTCAGCCGCCCCGTGGCCAGACCGACGGCCGGGTCGGCGGTGCCGGGATGAATCCGGGGTACGCCGTGGAAGGCGAAGCGGGAGGGCCCGCCGAAGACGAACAGGTCCCCCGAGTGCAGTTCCACATCGGTGTACGGGCGCGTGCGTGTCCGCGTGTTGCCGAACCGGAAGACTGCCGTGTCGCCGAGGCTCAGCGAGACGACGGGCGCGCTGGAGCGCTCGTCCTGGTCCTGGTGCATGCCCATCGTGGCCGACGCGTCGTAGAAGTTGATGATCGCCGTGTCCGGCGTGTAGTCGGCCCCGGCCGCCGGGTCCTGGTACGCGTCGGCCACCGCCCGCCGCCCCCACTCCACCAGCCACGCCGGTAACGGGGCCACCCGCCGGCCGTTGACGTCGTTCGCGGTGCGGGTGTACGTGTACGGCTGCCAGTGCCAGCCCAGACAGACGGCCAGCACGGACATGGCCCCGCCGCGCGGCAGCCGGGTGTGCCGCATCGGGACCGGGCCCGTCGCCCAGCGGCGACAGGACTCCACCAAGGCGCGCTGCTCGGCGATCGGGAGCCAGTCGGGCACGTGCACGGCACCCGGGGCGGGGGTGGTGCGGGACCGGGGGAGCAGGGTGTTCACGGCCGGGCCTTTCTCACGGACGGGACCGGGGCGGCGCGAACGTGATCCAGCCCCGGCGGACCTCCCAGTGTCCGCCATCGGGACAGGCCCCGCGCAGCCCCTCCACCGCCCGCGCCCCGGCCAGCGCGACGGCCTCGGGTGTGCCGAGCGAGGCGAGCGCGTAGGTGCGTTCGGCGGACCACGCGGTACTGCGCCGCAGCCGGCGCGCCATCCCCGCCCAGCCGGCCGGGGCGCCGCACACCACCCAGGCGTCCGGTGGTCCGGCGGTCAACCGCCGCGCCTGCCGTAGCCAGGAGGCCGCCTCCTCGGGCCAGTCGACCACCTCCAGTACGCTCCGCGCGACCTCGCCCGCGCCCCGGCCGAGCCCGGCCCCTCCCGGGAGTGGCGGGCCCTGGCCACACCACGCGGCGGCGACCGCGCGGGCCGCGGCGCGCGACGCGTCATCGCGCCCGTGACCGATGCTCAGGGTCCGCGCCGGCACGCGACGGCTCGTCAACAGGTCGAGAAGTGCGGCGAGTTCGAGGTCGGTATGTGGTGCGGGGAGGGCGGGGGCGACTCCGGCGCGCGGCCGGCGCCCCCGGTCACCGGAGGACGGCGAAGGGGCGTCGGGCCCGCTCCTCGTCAGGGCGGCCCGGCTCCCGCCCAGGGGCGCGTGGCCACCGCTCCCGTCGTACGACACCGGGGCCGCGCCGCTCGGCCTCGCGTCCGGTTCCGCTTCCGGCACAGGTCCTCCCCTCGGTTCGGTACTCCTCGCCCGCCCCGTCGCCCGGAGCGCGGACCCTCGCGCGGTCGGCGCGATCGACCCCGCCCACGCCCCGGCCGTCCCCGCGCCGTGTGCGGGGCGCGCCCTCCAGCGCGCGTACTCCGTGGGCAGGCACACGGCGCACGGCCGGTAGCCGGCCGCGCGCGCCGTGGCCGCGTCGGCGAAGAAGACGCGCTGCGCGCGGTAGCCGCCACGGGCGAGCGCGCGCAGGGCGCTGGGGCAGTCGAGCCGCCCGTACAGCCGCCCCGCGCGATGCCCGCCGAGCGCGCCCGGCACGGCGCTCGGGTAGCGCCGCCCGGCCCGGTCGAGCAGCGTGTACCGCACCGCCGGGCGCTCCGCCGACACCGGGATCCGGTCGCCGGCCGTGCCCGGCTCAGCCACGGCGCGCGGGCAGCGCGCCCTCGTGCGCCAGCAGCGCCGCCTTGCGGTCCACCCCGCCCGCGTAACCGGTCAACGCGCCGTTCGCGCCGATCACCCGGTGGCACGGGCGCAGGATGAGCAGCGGGTTGGCGCCGATGGCGGTGCCGACCGCGCGCACCGCGCCCCTCGGAGCGCCGATCTGTTCGGCGACGCGCCCGTAGGTCGTGGTGGTGCCATGGGGGATGGTCTCCAACGCCGCCCAGACCCGCCGCCGGAACGCCGAGCCGCCGGCCGTGTACGCCAGGTCGAAGTCCGTGCGCTCGCCGGCGAAGTACGCCCGCACCTGCGCCACCGCCCCGGCCAGCGCCGCCGGGTCGGCCCGCCACTCCGGCCGCACCCGTGGCGCGTCGCGCTGCCCCGTCATCGACAGCGAGGTCACGGTGAGGCCACCGGCGACATCCGGGGCCTCCTCGCCTGTCATCAGCAGCTCTCCCAGGGGGCTGTCGATGGTCGTGTAGACCGTCATCGGCCGATCCCTCCTCCGTCTCTCGTGGCTGGTGCTGGTAACCAGCCTGCGCCACGTCAGCGGCCCCGTCTGGCGGGATTCGGACGCCGCGCTGACGGGGGCCGGCGGGCCGTGAAACCGGCTGTCGCTCCCGGTCGGACCGTGGTGGAATCGGCCACCATGGACACCACACCGCCACCGGGGGTGCTCGCGCACGACCTGCTGACCCGCATGGAAGACAACCTGACCGCGCACGCCTGCTTCCCGCACCGCGACCTGCCGGGCGGCGCCGTGACCCAGGCTCCGGACCTGACGATCGCGGACAGCGGCCTGCCGGACGACACGTTCAACATCGTGACCGCGGCCCGCTTCGACCCCGCCCACGCCGCCCGGCGCATCGACGAGACGACCGCGACGCTGGCCCGCACCGGACGGCCCTTTTCCTGGTGGGTCGGTCCGCTCGCCACGCCCGACGACCTGTCCCAGCGCCTGAGCGCGGCGGGCTTGCCACCATCGGAGCGCGAGACGGCGATGTGGGCCACCCTCGACGCGAACCTGCCACGCCCCCACGCCGAGGACCTCACCCTGCGCCGGGTGCGCACCCGGGAGCAGCTCGCCGACTACGCCACGGTCCTGGCCGCCCTGTGGAACCCGCCGGCCGCCACCGTCCGCCGCTTCTACGAGCGCGCCCACCCGTGGGCTCTCGCGGCGAACAGCCCGGCGCGCTACCTGGTCGGCTACGCGGGGGGCCAGCCCGTGTGCTCGGCGGAGGTCTTCCTCCACGCGGGTGTCGCCGGGATCTACAACATCAGCACCCTGGCCACCCACCGCAGGCGGGGATACGGCCGCGCCAGCACGCTGGCCGCGCTGTGGACCGCGCTCGACGAGGGCCACGCCACGGCCGTGCTCCAGGCGTCCGCCGACGGCGAGCCGGTCTACCGGAACCTGGGCTTTCGCGCCTGCGGCCACTTCACGGAGCACGCCCTGACCCCGTGACCGGGGCCCGCCGTCCCGGCCGGGTCGTCCCTGCCGTGCCCCGCCTCCGACGGCTATAGCCCCGGACGGTTCGCCCCGTTAGACACGCAACCAAATGGTTGCCTATCGTGGTGCCGGGGGTGACCATGGACGAGGTGTTCAGGGCGCTCGCCGACGCGAGCCGCAGGCGACTGCTGGACCGGCTCAACCAACGGAGCGGCCAGAGCCTGCGCGAGCTGAGCGAGGGCTTGGAGATGAGCCGGCAGGCCGTGAGCAAGCACCTGGCGGTGCTGGAGGCCGCGCGCCTGGTCAGCTCCGTCCGGCACGGCCGGGAGAAGCTGCACTACCTGAATCCGGTGCCGATCCGGGAGCTGGCCGACCGCTGGATCGGACGCTACGACCAGGAGCGGCTGGCAGCCCTGTCCCACCTCAAGCGGACCCTGGAGGACCGAAGGATGAGCAAGCCCGCCTACGTGTACGTCATCTACATCCACGCCACCCCCGAGGAGGTCTACCGCGCGCTGACCGAACCCGAGTTCATCGCCGTCTACATGGGCGGCACGGGGCCGCGCTCCGACTGGCGGGTCGGTTCGGCGGTGGAGTGGAAGATGGACCCGAACGGGGAGTTCCGCGACCTCGGGCAGCGCGTCCTGGCGGCCGAGCCCGGCAAGCGGCTCTCCTACACCTGGCACCAGCTCCAGCCCGAGCACCGCGAGATGGTGGGCCTCACCTCCGACGCTGAGTTCGCCGAGGCGGCCAAGGAGCGCTCCCGGGTCACCTTCACCATCGAATCGGCCGAAGACCCCCTGGCCGGCACCAAGCTGACCATCGTGCAGGACGAGTTCGACAGCCCCGACAGCGTGATGCTGGCCTCCGTCTCCGTCGGCTGGACGATGATCCTCTCCGAGGTGAAAACCCTGCTGGAGGGCGGCAAGCGGCCTGACCCGGCGACACCCTCGACATAGCGATCCACCGGCCCCGCCCACGCCGGCCCCCCTCACGCCGGCCCCGCCCACGCCGAGCCCACCCCGTCCGGGCTCACCTCGGGCCGGGCTCACCCGAGCCGGCCCACCCGATGGCGGCTTGCCCCATCCGGCCGCGCTCCGGCACCCCAAACCCTTCGCCGGCGGACACCCACGACCCGAACCCCGGGCCCGTCCTCGCTCCCCGCGCCCCCGGCGCTCCGGGCCCGCCGACTCCGGCCCGCCCCCTCGCGAGCGGAGCGCCGGGACGGGGCGGCGCCCGGGTACGGCGGGCTCAGGCCGCGCGTTCGCGCCGAGCGGCGCGCAGCGCGACGGCGCGTTCGCGTTCGCTGGTCCCGCCCCACACACCGTGCGCCTGACCGGTGGCCAGGGCCCAGTCACGACAGGCGCGCTTGACCGGGCAGCGCGCGCACACGGCCTTGGCCTCCCGCTCCTGCTGCAACACGCGGGCGGTGGCGGAGCCCACGGGGAAGAACAACTCCGGGTCCTCGTACACGCACGCCGCCCCGCGCCACCACCCCTCGCCCGGCTCGGCCGTCGCGGTGGCCTCCTCGCGGGGCGCGACGCCCACGGTCGAACCCTCCCGGACCACGGCCATCAGACCTCACCCCGCACGATCCGCGTCGCGGACCCGCTCCCGGCCGGCAGGCGGCGCCCACCGACCGGATCCCCGGGCGCCGGTGAGGTGCGCGCGACACCGCCCCTGGTGAACTCGACCTCCCGGTTGGCGCGTTCGATCACGGCGCTGCCTCCTCGTCCCTGTCGTCCGTCGATGACCGTTTCACCGCCCGACGGTCGACGGTCGGGCGGTTCGCACCCGCTCCGCCACCCTCGAGCCCCGGTCGGGTCCCCCACCTCCCCGCGCGTAAACGGGACATGCCGAACCCGGCGTACTCCTGGCGGTCCGCAGGCCCGGCACCCACCCATGCGGCGCGCCCTTCGCACTGACCGTGCCGCCCTCACCACCGCACACGGCCCGCGCCGGGCGTCAGAAGGGTCAGGACGTGCCACGAACCGGCCCGGTGCGGGAGGTCGACGCGGAATCCGATACGGGAGAGTGGCGCGCGGACCGAGACCCGGTTCACCCGCTACCGTTCGCCAGCCAGCCAGCCAGCCAGCCAGCCAGCCAGCCAGCCAGCCAGCCAGCCAGCCAGCCAGCCAGCCAGCCAGCCAGCCAGCCAGCCAGCCAGCGTCGTGTCACCCTCAGCGGCGCGTCGCCACCCGACCGTTCGCCGCCGCTCAGGCGCTGGGCGGCCCCGTCACCCCGGCCGGCAGATCCTGTTCGGCCCAGACCACCTTGCCCGTCTCCGTACGACAGGAACCCCAGCGCCGGCACAGCATGTTGATCAGTTGCAGGCCCCGGCCGCCCTCGTCGCTCAGCGACGCGTGCTGGATCTGGGGCAGGTCGGGCCCGGTGTCGGAGACCTCCACCACCAACCGGTCGTGGCACAACAGCCGCAGCTGACCCGGCCCGTCGCCGTAGCGCAGCGCGTTGCCGACGAGTTCGCTGACGACCAGTTCCGTGACGTCGGCCAGGTCGCCCAGGTGCCACAGGCCGAGCTGCTCGCGCACGTACTTGCGCGCCGCCCCCGCGGCCGAGCCGTCGGCCGGCAGGTCCCACACCCGCAAGCCGCTCACCGAAGCGGCCGGCTGGACCGCCGCCACCAACAGCACCGCCTCGTCGAAGCGTTCACCACCGGCCGGCGCGAACGCGCTCAGCGCCACCGCGTCCAGATCGGCGAACCGCAGCGCCGGCGCCGCGCGCAGCAGCCGGTCGAGCTGCCCGTCGATGTCCCGCGTACGGGACTTGACCAGGCCGTCGGTGTACAGGACCAGGCGGCTGCCCGGTTCGACCGGCACCCGCAGCCCGTCGTACGGAATGACGCCCGCGCCGATCGGGGCGCCGACGGGCACCTCCACGAACGAGGCCGTGCCGTCCGGGCCGATCAGCATCGGCAGCGGGTGCCCGGCGCTGACCACGGTGAAGCTCGCGTCAGCCGGGTCGTAGACGGCACACAGACAGGTGGCGACCTGGTCCTCCTCCAGGTCGCGGGCGGCCAGGTCGAGGCGGGCCAGCATCCGGTCGGGAGCCATGTCCATGGCCATCAGGGTCCGGCCCACGGCGCGCAGCCGCCCCATCGTCGCGGCGGCCGACAGCCCGTGCCCCATCACGTCGCCGACCACCAGCGCCGTACGGCCACCCGGCAGCGAGGCGATGTCGTACCAGTCGCCCCCCACGCCGCTGGGGTCGGCCGTCGGCGCGTAGCAGTGGTTGACCCGCAGTCCGGGTGTCTGTGGCATGGCGCGCGGCAGCAGGCTGCGTTGCAAGGTGACCACGTGTTCGCGTTCGCGTTCGTACAGGCGCGCGTTGTCGACGAACAGGGCGGCCCGGGAGGCCAGTTGCATGGCCAGTTCGAGATCGTCCTCGGTGAACGGGGCCCGGTCGCCGGCCCGGATCAGATCGGCCGCGCCCAGCAGCACGCCCCGGGCGATGAGCGGCACCACCAGGTAGCTGTGCACGCCGGCGCGGCGCAGCAGGTCGGCGGAGTGGGCGTTGGGGGCGATGCGCGCGTAGTCGTCGGGCTCGATGTGGCTGACCAGCACGGGCTTGCCGAGGGTGAGACAGACGGTGGCGTACTGGTCGGTGTTGTACGCGCTCAGCTCGCCCACCGGGTCGGGCTCCAGCGTGGTGAGCGCGTCGATGGCGGCGACCGCCATCGCGCGGGTGGCCGGGCGCCCGCTGCGACCGGGGTGCGCGCCCTCCTGGCCGTGCAGGACCGACTCCAACAGGTCGACGGCCGCCCCGTCGGCGAACCGGGGGACGGTGAAGTCCGCGAGCTCCTGCGAGGTGGTGACCAGGTTCAGGGTGGTGCCGATGCGCACGCTGGCCTCGTTGAGCCACCCCAGCTGGTCG
This sequence comes from Streptomyces sp. NPDC057702, assembly GCF_042799315.1. Taxonomy (NCBI): domain Bacteria; kingdom Bacillati; phylum Actinomycetota; class Actinomycetes; order Kitasatosporales; family Streptomycetaceae; genus Streptomyces; species Streptomyces sp. NPDC057702. The sequence continues at coordinate 105,471 of NZ_JBHVJC010000025.1, forward strand.
CCTTCCTCCTCCTCTTCCACGCCCCCGGGGCCCTCGGGCCTGATGTGCGGCGCCCGCCCGCGCGCGATGTCCCCCGCGTCGGGCCGGGCCGCGGTGACGCCGGGCGCGGGCTCGTCCGGCGCGGGGCCGGATGGCTCGGGGTCGTGCGGGGGCTCCTCGCGCGCGGGGTCGGACTGCGTGGCGGAGCGGTCGGGGCCGGCCGTGGAGGTGTCGCGCGCGGTGTTCCCTCCGGCATCGTGCTTCCGGCCCTGCTCCACGTTCGTTTCCTCCTCGTCCACCGCGCCGTGATCCACCCACCACGCACCGTTGGGTCGCCGACTCTAGCTCCCGGTCGGCCCGCCGCCGCGCACGACCTGGTATGTCGTCCGTTCCATGCCACCACGACGGGCAAACGGCGCAGCTCGCGGCGGTGGGGCGGGGCGGCCGGACGGCGGGATGGTCCGCCGGGTTCGACGGCCGGTGGACACGGTCGGCCCGCGGTGCCGTACGGCGCGCGGGCGGGGGAGTGGTGCGCGGCCGGCGCGTCGCGCGCACCCGACCGCCCGTGGGCCGTGGGGGAGCGGTGTTCGCACCGTGTGTCGCACCTCGTCGTTCCGTGTGCCGCGCTGACGGGCGGCGGTACCGCGCACCCGGGCGCAACACCGCCCGAGGCCACACCGCGGGCGGGTCCGATCTCGCCGGATCGGGTTCCCGCGTGCCCTGGCGCTACCTTATGGGCGATTGGCCCGACCGGCACCCGGGCGTCGTCGGCTGATTCTCCGGGCCACACCTCGGCCACCGCGCCCCCCACCCACCCGCCGGACCAGCACCCACCCGTACCGTGTCACGTGTCGCCCCGCCACCCCGGCGCGCCGCGACGGCCCAGGCCACCACCCCCGCGCCCGTACGCCCCCGGGCTCCCGGTGCCCGCCCGCGCCCGAACCTTCCCGCCGCGCGCACCACGTCACCCCGCCTCGCTCGTACGCCCTGCCCCGTACGCCCCTGACCCGCAGGCCCCGCCCCGTACGCGACCGGCCCGCCACCACGCCCCGTGGCGGCCACACCTCCGGGTGCCCTACGGCACCACGCCTCGTGGCGCGCCCGGCTCACCCCGCGTGCCTCACGCAGAGGGGAGGGCCTCCGGTCCCGGCGTCGGGGCCCGCTCGGCCTTGCTCGTGGACAGCGCCTCGGCCACCACGGGCGGCAGCGGGGCCAGCCCGAGCAGGCCGCTGACCAGTCGGGTGGTGAGCGAGTGCCAGGCGGTGGCGCGGCGCACCATGGCGTGTTCGCCGCCCGGCAGCAGCAGCGCGCAGGCGTCGGCCCCGGCCGTGCGGGCCCGCGCGGCGAACCGCCGCGAGTCCTCCGGCGCCGTGATCCGGTCCCGCTCGCCGTGCAGCAGGACCACGCGCCGGCCTGCCAGGTGGGCCACCGGTTCGGCCTCGGGGCACCAGGGCGCCAGCCCCACCACGGAGTGCACCTGTGGCGCGGCGGCGGCCCGCAGCGCGGCCCGACCGCCCATCGAGTGCCCGACCAGGACCACCGGCACCGGCCCGTGCAGCGCGACCAGCTCGTCCAATGCGCGCAGCGCGTCCTGGGCGGCGTCGTCGCGCTCGCCGTTCCAGCCCCGGTGCCGGTAGCGCACACTGCCCAGCGCCACCGCGTGCCCGTCGGTGGCCCGCGCGATGGAGCGGGCGAAGGGCAGCATGCGTGCCCCCGGCAGGTTGAGCGCGGGCGGCGGCTCCAATCCGTCCTCGCGCCCGCCGTGCAGCAGCAGCACCGCCGCGCGCGGCGGCGCGTCCGTGGGGCGCATGGTCAGCGCGGCCCCGTCCGCCCCGATGCCGCGCGCGAAGCGGGCGCCCGCTCTCACGGCGTACCCCGACGGCCACCGAGCAGCCCGACCACCGACAGCGTGCCCCAGCCCAGCGAGACGGCCACCGCGGCCAGGCGCCGGTCGCGGTCCGGCAGCGTCAGGCCGAGCAGGGCCGCGTCGCCGAAGTCGGCGGCGACCCGTACGAGGGTGGCCGCGCGCAGCGCCGGACCCTCGGGCGCCACCACCATGGCCAGCCCGCTCGCCGCGTCCCGCCAGGCCACCGGCCGCAGCGCGATCCGGGTCGCGGGCGCCACCGCGCCGTCGGGCTCCGCCAGCCCCGAGGGCCTGGCCAGCAGGTCGGGTCGCACCGTGACCGCGAGGCCGTAGAGCGCGGTGGCCGCGCCCACCGCCCGTACCAGACCCACTCGCATCCTGCCCATCACCCTCTCGCGACCGCGGCCATCCGATCCCGCCCGCCGCCCGTCGGCCGCGCGCCCCCGGCTGTCCCTCCCACACCGTACGCGTAGCCACCCGCCGGCCGGGGCCCGGCGGCACGGGAGAACCAGGAGGCGGGAGGGGCGCGCCGGCAGCCGGGCGAAGGCCGCGACGCGGTGCGCGGCGGCCGGTGGGCGGGGGAATAGGCCGAGGTGGCGCCCCGTTGAAAGAGATGGTTGAATATTGAACGAACGATTCGGGGGTCGCCCCGAGCGACGGAAGAGGTGGAGCGAGATGCAGTTCGGGATCTTCACGGTCGGCGACGTCACCCAGGACCCGACGAACGGGCGTACGCCGAGCGAGCACGAGCGGATCAAGGCGATGGTCGCCATCGCGCTCAAGGCCGAAGAGGTGGGTCTCGACGTCTTCGCGACCGGCGAGCACCACAACCCGCCGTTCGTCCCGTCGTCGCCCACGACCATGCTCGGCTACATCGCCGCCCGCACCGAGCGGCTGATCCTGTCCACCTCCACCACGCTGATCACCACGAACGACCCGGTCAAGATCGCCGAGGACTTCGCGATGCTCCAGCATCTGGCGGACGGGCGCGTGGACCTCATGCTCGGTCGCGGCAACACCGGCCCGGTCTACCCGTGGTTCGGCCAGGACATCCGTCAGGGCATCCCGCTGGCCATCGAGAACTACGCGCTGCTGCACCAGCTGTGGCGCGAGGACGTGGTGGACTGGGAGGGCAAGTTCCGCACCCCGCTGCAGGGCTTCACCTCCACCCCGCGCCCGCTGGACGGCGTCGCCCCCTTCGTCTGGCACGGCTCGATCCGCAGCCCGGAGATCGCCGAGCAGGCCGCCTACTACGGTGACGGCTTCTTCGCCAACAACATCTTCTGGCCCAAGGAGCACTTCATCCGGCTGATCGACCTGTACCGGCGGCGCTACGCCCACTACGGCCACGGCACCCCGGAGCAGGCCGTCGTCGGCCTCGGCGGCCAGGTGTTCCTGCGCAGGAACTCCCAGGACGCCGTGCGCGAGTTCCGGCCCTACTTCGACAACGCCCCGGTGTACGGCCACGGCCCCTCGCTGGAGGAGTTCACCGAGCAGACGCCGCTGACCGTGGGCAGCCCGCAGGAGGTCATCGACAAGACGCTGACCTTCCGCGAGTCCTTCGGCGACTACCAGCGCCAGCTCTTCCTGATGGACCACGCCGGTCTGCCGCTCAAGACCGTCCTGGAGCAGCTGGACCTGCTCGGCGAGGAAGTGATCCCGGTGCTGCGCCGGGAGTTCGCCACCAACCGCCCCGCCCAGGTGCCGGACGGCCCCACGCACGCGGACCTGGTCGCCCAGGCCACGGCCGAGCCCACCCCGGGCCCGGGCGAGGCCGACGCGAACCCCCGCGCCTGACCCGAGCCCACCGGCCGGCACACCACGCGCCTGCACACCACCCACGGGGCGGGCCGCCTACCCCGCCCGCCCCGTGGGCCCGCCGCAGCGCGGACCGGGCCGACCCGGCGGCCCGTCCCACGCCACTCCCGCACCCATCGGAGGAGCACCCCATGAAGCCCCTGCGCCTGGTAGCCGTCACCGCCGGCACGAGCCAGCCGTCCTCGACCCGCCTGCTGGCCGACCGACTCACCACGGCGACCCAGCGACAGCTCGCGGACGCCGGCCGGTCGGTCGAGGTCCAGGTGGTCGAGCTGCGCGAGCTGGCCACCGCCATCGCCCAGAACATGGTCACCGGCTTCCCGAGCGCCGAACTGCGTACCGCCCTGGACGCCGTGACCCACGCGGACGCCCTGATCGCGGTCACCCCCGTGTTCACCGCCTCCTACAGCGGCCTGTTCAAGTCGTTCTTCGACGTGCTGGACCACGAGGCGCTGGTGGACAAGCCCGTTCTGATCGCGGCGACCGCGGGCACGGCCCGCCACTCGCTGGTCCTGGACCACGCGCTGCGCCCGCTCTTCGGCTACCTGCGCGCCATCACCCTTCCCACCGGCGTCTTCGCCGCCTCCGAGGACTGGGGCACGGCCGGCGACAGCCGCACCGACGGGCTCGGCGAGCGGATCGAGCGGGCCGCGCGCCAACTCGCCCACCACCTGACCCAGACCCCGGCCGCGCCCCGGTCGCCGGACGACGAGGTGGTCCCCTTCGCGCGGCAACTGGCCGCGGTACGCGGCACCTGAGCGCGAGGACACCCGACCCCGCACACACGAGTGCCGTCGAGACGCCACGCGGCGTCTCGAC
>NZ_JBHVJC010000025.1:109960-146490 GCF_042799315.1 Streptomyces sp. NPDC057702
GCCACCGCCATCGCCCAGAACATGGTCACCGGCTTCCCGAGCGCCGAACTGCGTACCGCCCTGGACGCCGTGACCCACGCGGCGTCTCGACGGCACCCGGGTGAGCCCTCGGCCAGCACCCTCACCGGTGGCCGGCCGAAGGCATCCCCTCCGCCGGCTCAGCGGCCGGTCAGCCCAGCGAGCCGAGCAGGGCGGCGAGCAGGTCCGGCGCGCCCTGCGGCAGGTCAGCCACCGCGTTCAGGACGAACGCGTGCTCACCCGCGCGCAGCGGCGACTTGCCGAACGTCTTCTTCAGCAGCTTCTCGCCGTCGGCGGTCAGCGCGGTCCGTACGTCGACGGCCTTGATCTGCTTCGGCGTGGTCTGGGCGTTCTCCCGCTTGATGGAGTACGTCAGGAAGTCGACCTGCCGCGCCTTGGCCCGGTTGACCGAGGCCGACACCTGCGTGTGCGGGGTCTTGTTGACATAGTTGTGGATCTTGGTGAGGTCCAGGCGGTCGTCCCGGTCGCGGAAGGTCACCCCGCCCTTGAGCTTCGCGTAGTCCCGGGTGCCCTCGGTCAGCGGGAACGACACACACTGGTGCTGCTTGCCGGTGAGCTTGGCGCCCCCCGTCGCGGCCAACCGGATCTTCGCCTCGGCGAGCCGCTTCGCGGCCGGCTTGGTCAGGCAGAACTCGGCCTTGCCGTTCTGGATCGGCGTGGTCGTCTCGCGGGCCTGGGCCGGCGTCACCGCACACGCCAGCGCCGCCGCAACGACGGCCGCACCCGTCATTCCTCGCATCATGACTCGTCCTCGTTGCATCAGGCCGACCGTGATTCGGTCGGCACGTCGAGGACAACGCCGAGTGCCTCCTGAGGGTGACGTCCGCCCCGGGAACATCACCCGGCCTGGTGAGCGTGGCGCAAAGCCGGGACATCCGAAGGCCCCTGCCTCATCCTGGCCCGCGAACGGGCGGGTGACGGCGCGCGCCGCCACCCGCCCGACGACCACGGCCCGGCCGTGGGACGGCTCAGCGCACGCGGCCGTACCAGACCTTGTTGGTCCAGATCTTCTCCAGCCGCACCGACTTGCCCGGCTTGGGCGCGTGCCAGATCTTGTTCCGCCCGGCGTAGATGCCCACGTGGTAGACGTTCCGGCCGGAGTGGAAGAAGACCAGATCGCCCGCCTTGCGGGACTTCGCGGACAGGTGGCGGGTCTTGTTGTACTGGGCGGCGGCCGTGCGCGGCAGCTTCTTGCCCGCCTTCTTGAACGAGTAGAGCGTGAGCCCCGAGCAGTCGAACCGGTGCGGGCCGACCGCCCCGTACTTGTAGGGCGCGCCCTTCTTGCCGGCCGCGACCTTGAGCGCCTTGCCGGAGGTCGTGGCCGCCTGTGCGTCGGTCGACATGGCCGGTACGAGCGAGGAGCCCGCCAACACCGTCGCGGTCAGAGCGGACGCGGTGCCGATACGGGTGGCGAGCGCGGGTATACGTGGCTGCGCGGACATACGAAAGCCCTTCGACATCCGCCTGCGAAAGATGACCTGTCGGGTTCGGGCTGACGAAGTTGCCCGGCCATCTACGTGGCTTCACCCCAAGGGCCACCGAATTCGTGGCCCGTCGTACCTGGGTCTCCCGTTCCTGCCGATCCGTGGTCTTCTCCCTGGGTCCGCGCGGCGGCAGGACTCGGCGTCCGCCCGGACCGCCCCGCCGTGGTGACGGGGGCTTGGTGCTGTCGGATAGGGATACTGCGTCATTCACGGCCCGAAATCGCAGCCGAAAGGGCCGTATGTGAAGTTCTTCACCTTCGTCGGTGACGCAGAACCGCGCCGCCACAGGTACCCCATACGAGTCGCGCACACTCGCCCTGACCTGCGGAAACAGCAAACCGGACGGGGAGGTTCCACGGCGCGGCGCGGCTGTGGGCCATGCAGCCGCCGAACGCGCCCGGTCCGGAGTGTGGGCGGTGACGAGACGTCACGCCGCGCCCAGCGCGGGCCGTCGGCGAGCCCGGCACCCCGCGACGGCACCCCCGTGGCGCGGGCCGACAGCGCGCGGCCCCCGCCCCGCCGGGGCGACACGGCGCCGCCCAGGGCCGCGCGCGCCGCCTTGGGGTGTGAACGCGGCTCAGTCGGCCGTCTCGCGCGGGCCGTCGGCCGGGCCGTCGAACGAGCTCGTACCGACGAAGGCCCGGAACTCCTCACCCGGCACCAGCCGACGGGAGCGCACCCGCGTGAAGCCCGCGTCCCGCATCTGGTCCAGCAGCTCGGTCGGGCGCGGCAGTGTGCCGGTGAAGTCGGCGTAGGCGCACCACAGGTTCAGCATCTCGATACCGGGCCCGCCGCCCTGGCAGCTCGTCGTCAGCAGCAGCCGGCCCCCGGGCATCAGGAAGGAGCGCGCCCGCTCCAGCACCTTGGTCCGCTCGCCCTCGGGGAAGTAGTAGATGTTGTTGTGCAGGGTGACCAGGTCGAACTTCTGCTCCGTGGCGTAGGTCCGCACGTCGCTGCGCACCACCTCCACCCGATCGGCCAGCCCCCACTTGTCCAGGTTCCCCCGGGCCTGGGCCACCACCTCGTCCTGGAGGTCGATGGCCACCGCCGTCAGCCGGGGGTTGAGCGAGGCGGCGTGCCGCACGTAGGTGCCGCTGCCGCACCCCACCTCAAGCAGGCGCACCGGCGCCGCCCGGTCCACGTGCTGCTCCACCACCGCCTGCACGGCGGGTTCGAGCACACGCGAGGAACGGGCGATCAGCGCGCCGTCCTGGTCGGTGATCGCCACCCGCCGCCCCTCGCGCAACATCGCCGGGGCGTCCAGCAGCAGCGGGGCGTGGAAGCGCATGAGCTGTTCGAGCAGCGCCACGTACGCGTCCGCCTCCGCCTTGGCCAACGCCCTGGCCAGCCGACCACGCAGCCGGTAGCGCCCCCCGCGCTGGCCGAGCTCTCCCAGCCGTACGCCCATCTCCAGCCAGGCGCCCAGCAGGTGCTCCTCTCCGTGCATGCCGAGCTCGTCGGCGAGTGCGGGCGCGTCGAGCGGCTGCCGCGCCAGGTGGCGCAGCACCCCGCTGCCGGCGGCGGCGGCCAGGAACGAGGCGCGGTAGGCGGGCGCCATCAGGTCCTTGGGCAGCCGCATGGCCAGCGAGAAGTGACTGCTGCGCACCAGCTTGGCGAACGTGCGGATCTTCACGGGGAGTTCCTCATCTGTGCTGGGGGTGGCGATGGCGTACGCGCGGGCGACGGTCGGGCCGACGCGCGCCCCGCCGGCACCGCAGCCCGCGACCCGGCGGCCGGCGACGCGGTGGCGGGTGGCGCGCACCACGGACGGCTGTCACACCAGGAGGGTTGACGGCACACGTGCGCTGGGGAACTGACTGCCCAACGCCCCGCGGGCCCATACGTCGCGCGTCGATCACGCGCAGGGGACAGGTGTATCAGGAGATTGACCGATCGCACCGGGCCCAGCGCGCCCGCCCTTTCACTCCAGCACGCCCCGGCGCACCGTATTCCGAGGCGATTGGCCAGGCCGAGTCGCCGGTACGACGTCGCGCGGCCGAGACCCCGGTCCACTCGTACGGGTGACATATAGTCCGGTTGCCGCCGAGTGGGCCACCCGGGTCTCCGCCCAGTCGGCCCAAGGAGTTCGGCGCCGTCCGCTCAAGTGCCCCCCGAACGCCTGTAGGTGAGATCACCCCTCCGTTTCAGCGCGCTTCAAGGTTGACCTAAGGCCGCTGCTGAACGGTGGTGCCGCCAGTGCATCGTTTAACCAACCGGCACGCCGCTGGGGGAGATATGACCACCGCACCACAAACGGAAGCCGCCTTGGGCGTGGACCTCGAACTCGATGTCATGAGCGCCTCGGACCAGGAAATGGTCGCGCTCAAGGAGAAGGTCTACGAGCACAAGATCGTGGTCTTGAAGCAGCAGAGCCTCTCGCCCGCGGAATTCGTCGCCTTCGGTCGACGACTGGGCGAAGTGGAAACCTACTACCAGCCGATGTACCACCACCCGGAGCACAAGGAGATCTTCGTCTCCTCCAACGTGAGGGAGTCAGGTCAGCAAATCGGCGTGCCCCAGACAGGGAAGTTCTGGCACCACGACTACTCGTTCATGGCCCGGCCTTTCGGGCTCACGCTCATCTACCCGCAGGTGGTGCCCCGGGAAAACCGCGGCACCTACTTCATCGACATGGGCAGGGCGTACCAGAAGCTCTCCCGCGAGATGAAGAACGCCATCGAGGGAACGTACAGCCGCAACAGCGTCCGGCGGTACTTCAAGATCCGCCCCGACGACGTCTACCGACCGATCACCGACGTGCTCGCCGAGATCGAGGACCACACCCCGGCGGTCACCCACCCCACCGTCTTCCCGCACCCGGTCACCGGCGAGCCGCTGCTCTACATCAGCGAGGCGTTCACCTTCGAACTCCAGCAGGCCGATGGCACGCCGCTGCCCGACAGCCTGTTGCGGGAGCTGCTGAGCGCCGTCGGTCAGGCCGACCCCACCTTCCAGCACGAGAACATCCACCTCCAGACCTTCGACAAGGGCGACCTCCTCGTCTGGGACAACCGCAGCCTCGTGCACTGCGCCCGGCACACCGTCAAGCCCGAGCCCACCGTCTCGCACCGGGTCACCGTCCACGACGCGTACGAGTTCTACGCCGGCATCGGCGCCCAGCAGCCGGCCGACGGCCGCTGAGGGGACCCCGTGGAACTCATCACACCCGCCTCGTCGCGGTCCGTCCGGTACGGCTGCGACGAGCCGCTCCTGCGCCAGGTCCTCACCCCGTACAAGCCACACTGCCGCTACCTCACCAGCGCCACCGTCACCCGCCAGGGTGAACCCCGCGACGGCGGGCGGGTCAGCGCGCGTGGGGAGTTCACCATTCCCGAGTCGTGCTACATCGACGACACCGGACATTTCAACTCGGTCGAATTCAACCTGTGTTTCAACCAGCTCGTCTACTACCTGCTGGCGAAGTCCGTCAAAGAGCACACCATGTGGCCGTTCAGCACCTGGACGCTCGAGGAGTTCTGGGAGCGGCAGCTCCCCGACATCCTTATCGTCGACTTTCGCAGCACCTTTCGCCGCGCCATGCGCGGGCGCGGGTTCTGGGGCGAAATCGATGTCGTCGGCATTGACGAACGCGATGGCGAGGACGGTTCGATCGCCCTCGTCAGCACGCTGTGTCGCTACGGCGAACAGGACATGCCCGCCTGTCACGGCGGTGTGCGGCTCGCCGTACGAACGACGAGAAACCGGGCCGCGTAAATGCGTCGCGTCAACACCTGGCACGGACTGTGCGAAAAGAAGAGCAGGAGCCATGTCACCTCACGTCACTGAATCACAGGACCGCACCGCGAACGCCACCCCCACCGCACCCGGAGTCGTGCCCGAACCCATCGCCATCGTCGGTATGGGACTGCGCATTCCCGGCGGCAGCAACGCGCCCGACGAGTTCGCCGAGTTCCTGCGCACCGGCCAGTCCGGACTGCGCGAACTGCCCACCGACCGCTGGGACCCCGAAGGACTCACCTCCGACGACCCGGAGGCCAAGGGCGTCATCCGGTGCGAGCGTGGCGGATTCCTGGACCGCATCGACCAGTTCGACGCGAAGTTCTACAACATCTCGCCCAAGGAAGCCGACTACATCGACCCCCAGCAGCGGCTCAGCCTGGAAACCGCCTGGGAGGCGCTGGAGGACGCCGGCATCGACCCCGGTCCACTGCGCCACGGCCGGGGCGGGGTGTACGTCGCCGTCAGCAACACCGACTACGCGGGCGAGATGGGCGCGTACGCCAACGAGGAGCTCAACAGCTACATGCCCACCGGCGCCGCGCTCAGCGCCGTCTCGGGCCGGCTGTCCTACTTCCTCGGCTGGCGCGGACCGTGCATGACCATCGACACCGCCTGCTCGGCGTCGCTGGTCGCCGTCCACCTGGCCGCCCAGGGCCTGCGACAGGACGAGACCGATGTGGCGCTGTGCGTCGGCGTCAACGCCATCGTCAACCCACGCCCCTACATCCTCGCCAGCCAGTCCAACATGCTGGCCCCCGACGGCCGGTGCAAGACCTTCGACGAGGCGGCCAACGGCTACTGCCGCAGCGAGGGCGGCGGCGCGCTCGTCCTCAAGCGGCTCTCCGACGCGCAGCGCGCCGGCGACCGGATCTACGCCGTGGTCCGTGGCTCGGCCGTCGGCTCCGACGGCGAGAGCAGCTCCCTGATGGTGCCCAACGGCACCGCGCAGGAGGGGCTGATGCGCAGAGCGCTCAGGTCCGCCGGCATCGGCCCGCGCGACATCTCCTACATCGAGGCCCACGGCACCGGCACCCCGCTGGGCGACCCGATCGAGATCGGCGCGATCACCTCGGTGTTCAGCGAGTCGCACAGCCCCAGCGACCCGGTCACCATCGGATCGCTGAAGACCAACATCGGGCACATGGAGTCGGCGGCGGGCATCGGGGGGCTCGTCAAGACCGCGCTCCAGATGCGCGAGTCCACGATCTTCCCGCACCTGAACTTCACCACCCCCTCCACCCGGATCCCCTGGGAGCGCTCCCCGGTCGCGGTCGCCACCAAGGCCCACCCGTGGACGGCCGAGACCAAGCGGGCCCTGGTCAACTCCTTCGGCCTGACCGGCACCATCGCCTCCGTCGTCCTCGAACAGGCCCCCGAGCCCGTGGCCGCGCCGGCCACCCCCCAGGACGACGACGGCGGCCATGTCCTCACCCTCTCGGCCAAGTCCGCACCCGCGCTGACCGGCCAGATCCAGCGCTACCAGCGGTTGCTGCGCAACGAGCCCGAGACCGACATCGGCGACCTGTGCTACTCGACCAACGTCGCCCGCGCCCACTTCCCGCTCCGCCTGGCCGGCGTCGTCCGCGACCACGACGACGTCGCCCGCCTGCTGGACCGCGCCCTGGCCAAGGCCGGGCAGGCCAGCCCGGCCGCCGGCGGGGCGCAGGTGGCGTTCCTGTTCTCCGGCGGCGGCACCCAGTACGTGGGCATGGGGCGGCCGTTGTACGAGCGCTTCTCCGTCTTCCGCGACCACCTGGACGCGTGCGACCGGCTGTTCGCCCCGCACCTGGGGCGTTCCATCCGCGCCATGATCCTGGGCGAGGTCGACGACGCCGACCTCATCCACCAGATCAGCTTCATGCAACCCGCGCTGTTCGCGCTGGAGTACGCGGTGGCCAGGCTGTGGCTGTCGTGGGGCGTACGCCCCTCCGTACTGGCCGGTCACAGCATCGGCGAGATCGTCGCGGCCACCGTCGCCGGCCTGTTCACGCTGGAGGACGCCGTCACCCTGATGGCCGCCCGCGCCCGACTGATGGACGCCTCCCCACCCGGCGCCATGACCGCCGTCGAAGCGTCCGTCGCCGAGGTCGCCGGCCTCATGGACGGCCACGACGAGCTGTCCGTCGCCGCCGTGAACGGCACCCGCCAGCTCGTCCTGTCCGGCGACACCCGGTCGCTGGCCTTCGTGGAGCGCCAGCTCACCGAGCGGGGCATCAAGAACCGCCGCCTCGCGGTCTCCTGCGCCTCCCACTCGCCCCTGATGACCGACGCGGCCCGGGACCTGCGTGAGGTCGTCGCCGCACTCACCTTCCACGAGCCCGAGTTCACCCTCATCTCCAACCTGACGGGCAAGGTCGCCAGCCCCGCCGAGATCTCCACCCCCGACTACTGGGCCCGCCACCTGCGCGAGGGCGTCAAGTTCGCCGACGGCATGCGCGCCATCGCCGAACGCGGCCGGCACGTCTTCCTCGAATGCGGCCCCGCCAGCGAGCTCATCGGCATGGGCAAGCAGTGCCTGGACGACGCGGCCGGCCACACCTGGCTCAACAGCCTGCACGCCGAGGACACCGACGCCACCGTCACCCGCCAGGCGCTGGCCCAGCTCTACGCCGCCGGCGCGCCCGTGATCTGGGCCGAACACCACCGGGGCCGCGAGCGCCGCAGGATCACCCTGCCCACGTACGCCTTCGACCGGCGCCGGCACTGGCTCCCCGCCCCCGCCGCCCCGCTCCAGGCCGGCGGTGCGACCGGCGGCCACCCGCTGCTCGGCAAGGAGACCTCGAGTCCGGAGCAGCGCGCCCAGGGCGTCAGGGAGTTCACCTCGCGCGTCAGCGGCGACCGGCCCGGCTACCTCGCCGACCACAAGGTGATGGGAAAGATCGTCTTCCCCGGCGCCGGCTACGTCGAGATGCTCATCGCCCTCCAGGACGCCGTACTCGGCGAGAGCGGCCTGCCCCTGACCGGCGTCAGCCTGCACGAGGCCCTGCTCATCGCCGACGAGGGCAGCGTCGAACTCCGCACCCGCTGGACCCCGCGCCCCGACGGCACCGCCGACGCGGAGATCGTCAGCCTGCTGCCCGGCGACGAGCCGGGGGCCCCGACCATCGAGCGGCGCCACGTCACCGCCCTCCTTGGCGCCGAGCCCGACCCCGGTCTCGACGCGACCGGACGCGACCTGCGTGACCTGGCCGCAGTGGCCGGCGAGCCCCGCGCCCGACTGACCGCCGACGAGCTCTACGCCGACTTCGCCGAGATCGGCGTCGACTACGGCCCCCTCTTCCAGGGGCTCGCCCAGGCCACGGCCCACGGCCCCGATCTGGCCATCGGCGAGCTGCGCGGTCAGGACGGGGCCAGCCCCGAGTTCCTGCCGCCGGCCATCCTGGACTGCGCCTTCCAGACGCTGGCCGCCCTCCGTGGCGACAGCGACGTGGTCGCCATGCCCGTCGGCATCAAGAGCTGCCGACTCCTGAAGAAGCCGCGCGGCACCACCCTGCGTAGCGTCCTGCGCCTGGTGAGCACCGGCCAGGCCGGGCCCGCGGGCGACGAGCACGCGCCGGGAGAGCAGGCACCCGGACCCGTGCTGGACCTGCTCGTCCTCGAAGGCGACCGCCCGGTGTTCGTCATGGAACGGCTGACCCTGCGCCAGGTCGCCGGCGCCACCACCGACCGCGACCGCATGTACTCCGAGGTCCGCTGGGTCAAGCGCTCGCTGCGCGCCGCCGACCCCGAGCCGCGCCACGCGCTGCTCATCGGCGCGGGCCAGGACGCGCTCGGCGAGCTGACCGACCCCGCCAAGGAGCGCAACGTCACCCTCACGGTGGTGCCCGGCGCCACCGAGGCGGCGGTACCCCTGCGCGACGGACACCCCACCGACGTGTGCTGGTTCTGGCAGCCCCGCCGCGACGCGGGGGAGTCGCTGCGCGCCGAGTGCGAGCGCAACTACCGCGACCTGCTCGCCCTGCGGGACGCCCTGGAAGCGGTCGGTTTCGGACGTGACCAGCGACTGTGGCTGGTCACCGAGGGCGGCCAGTGGGTGCCGGGCGACGCGCCCGAGCCCGGCGGGGACCAGGAGACCTGGGCCGCGGCCACCCTCTGGGGCTTCGGCCACGTGATGTGGACCGAGTACCCCGCCCAGCGCGTCACCCTCCTCGACCTGCCCGCCCACGGCACCGGCGGCTACGCGGCACTGCTCGACGAGTGGGCCGCCAAGGACTCCACCGAGTACCAGGTGGCCTACCGGTCCGGACTGCGCCACGTGCGCCGCGTCTTCACCGGCGTCGGCGGCCCGTCCGGCGAGGACGTGGAGCTGGTCGTCAAGGAGTACGGCCAGTTCACCGGCGTCGTCACGGCCCCCCTCCAGGACGAGCCCGAGCCACGCGGCAGCCAGATCCGCGTCCGGGTGCACGCGGCCGGCCTCTCGCTCAAGGACGTGTTCAACGTCCTGGGGCTGCACCGGGTCTTCGCCGAGGAGGCCGGCACCGGACCCCTGGAGCCCCCGCTGGGCCAGGAGTGCGCGGGCGAGGTCGTCGCGGCCGGGCCCGAGGCGACCTTCGAGGTCGGGGACGCGGTCATGGTGGCCCACCTCGGCAGCCTGCGCCGCCAGGTGACCGTCGACTCGTCGCAGGCCGTCCGCAAGCCCGCCGACCTCACCTTCGCCCAGGCCGCCGCGCTGCCCACCGCGTTCCTCGTCGCCCACCACGTCCTGCACCAGGTGGCCGGCGTCAAGAAGGGAGACCGCGTCCTCATCCACGCCGCGGCCGGGGGAGTGGGGCAGGCCGCGGTCCGCCTCGCCCAGCGCGCCGGGGCCGAGGTCTACGCCACCGCCAGCCCGCACAAGTGGCCGCTGCTGCGCGCCCAGGGCGTACGGCACGTGATGAGCTCACGTAGCCACAGCTTCGCCGACGAGGTGCTCGACGCCACCGACGGCCAGGGCGTGGACCTGCTCGTCAACAGCCTGGACAAGGACTTCGCCCAGGCGGGCCTGCGCGCCGTGGCCACCGGCGGGCACGTCGTGGAACTGGGCAAGGTCGGCCTCCTCGACGCGGCGGAGGTCGCGCGGGTGCGACCCGACCTGACGTACACCGACTACAGCGACCTGTCGGCCGAACTCGTCGCCGAACGGGCCAGGGACGCGCTGGGCACCCTGGCCACACTCGTGTCCAGCGGCGAGTTCGCCCCGCTGGACACCACCGTCTACACCCTCGACGAGATCGACGAGGCGTTCAGCGCCGTCAGCCGGGGCGCCCTGACCGGCAAGGCCGTCCTGGCCTTCGAGGACGAGCACCTCGCGGCCGCCCCCGCGGCCGAGGTCGGGCCCGACCGCACCTACCTGGTGACCGGAGGCTTCGGCGCCCTGGGCGAGCTCGCGGCGGAAAAGCTCGTCGGCCTCGGCGCCCGCCACATCGCCCTGATGGGACGGCGCACACCCAGCGACACCCAGCTCGCCAGCCTGCAGGCACGGCTGGGCCCCGACGTGGAGATCGTCACCTACGCCGCCGACGTGAGCGCCGCCGAGGACCTGCGCCGCGTCAGCGCCGACCTGGCCGCGCGACCCCACCCGCTGGGCGGCATCGTCCACGCCGCCGGAGTGCTGGCCGACGCCCCTGTCACCGCCCAGACCTGGGAGAGTATCGACACGGTCTTCAGCGCCAAGGTCTACGGCACCCATCTGCTGCACCTGGAGGCCGCCCACCACCCCGAGCTGCGGTTCTTCATCGGCTACTCGTCGCTGACCTCCGTGCTCGGCTCGCGCGGCCAGGCCAACTACGCCGCGGGCAACGCCTACCTGGACACCCTGATGTGGCGCCGGCGCGCGGCCGGCCAGGTCGGCATGAGCGTCAACTGGGGTGCCTGGGGCGAGATCGGACTCGCCGCCACCATGGACGAGCAGCACATCGCCAACGTCGAGCACCAGGGCTTCGGCTTCTTCAAGCCCACCGTCGGCATGCGCTCGCTGATCCGGCTCCTGGACCGCCCACCGGCCCAGGTGACCATCGCCGAGGTCGACTGGGACCAGTGCGTGGCCACCCGGCCGCTGCCCAACGCGCTCTACCACCAGGTGGGCCGCGCCAAGCAGAACACCGTCAGCGTCGACCTCGACGCGCTGCTCCAGCTCTCCAGGTCGGAGCGGCGCCAGGGCGTCTCCCTCGTGGTGCGCGGGGTCATCGCCGACCTCCTGCACTTCGACGGCGCCGACGACGTGCCACCGGACGCCCGGTTCTTCGAGGTGGGCCTGGACTCGCTGGCCGCCGTGGAGCTCAAGAACGCGCTGGAGCTGTGCTTCCGACTGCCCCTGTCGGCCTCCAGCGTCTTCGACCACCCCTCGGTCTCGCTGCTCGGCGAGTTCATCGACGGCCAGCTCACCTCGGCCACGGAAGGAGACCGGTGATGAGCGCGCCCACCACCGACCAGCGGCCCCGCACCATCGCCGCCGCCTCGGCCCGGCACGCCGAGATCAGGCCCGACCACCCGGCCGTCGTCTGCGAGGGCCGCACCCTCACCTACCGGGAACTGCACCTGCGCAGCAACCGCACCGCGCACGCGCTGCTGGCGGCCGGCGCCACCCAGGGCACCCGCGTCGGCTACCTCGGCCACGACAGCGAGTACCTGTACGACCTGCTGCTGGCCTGCGCGAAGACCGGCGTCGTCCTCGTACCGGCCGACCCCAGACTCACCCCGGGCGAGATCGAGCACGTGCTCCGGGACGCGCGGGCCGAGCTGCTGTTCACCGAGGAGCGGCACCTGCCCGCCATCGACGGCATCCGGGCCGGCCTGGACCGGCTGCGCCTGGTCGTGCCGCTGGCGGCGGGTGAGCCCGACGCCGGGTTCCTGGCCTGGACGACCGGGCACCCCGACACCGCCCCGACCACCTCGGCCGGCCCGCGTCACCCGCTGGCCCAGATGTACACCAGCGGCACCACGGGAGCGCCCAAGGGTGTCGTCCTCAGTCAGGCCAGCTTCTGGGCGATCAACGACCTGCTGGCCCGGCACGAACTCGACTGGCTCGACTGGCGCGAGGAGGACCGCAGCCTGAGCCTGCTGCCGGGCCACCACATCGGCGGCCCCTGGTGGTTCCTGCACGGCTACCGTGCCGGCTGCACCAACGTGCTCGTCCCCGGCTTCGACGCCAAGCGGACCATGGAGCTGATCCGGGACGGCGGGCTGACCACCGCGCTGATGGTCCCCTCCATGCTGCAGATCCTGCTCTCCGAACCCGGCGTGGAACCGGCCGACTTCGCCGGGCTCCGCAAGGTGGTCTACGGCGGCTCGCCCATCCCGGAGTCGGTTCTCGCGCGCTGCATCGAGGTCATGGGCTGCGAGTTCGCCCAGATCTACGGGCTCACCGAGACCTGCGCCTCCGCCGTCTGCCTGCCGCCCGGCGACCACTACCCGGGCAGCCCCCGGCTCGGCGCCGCCGGCCGCCCCTACCCGGGGGTCGCGGTGCAGGCCGTGGGCGCGGACGGGGCGGTGCTGGCCCCCGGCGAGATCGGCGAGCTGCGCATCGACACCCCGGCCGTGATGGAGGGCTACTGGCAGCGCCCGGAGGAGACCCGGCGCACCCTGTCGGAGGGCTGGCTCTATACCGGCGACGCGGGCTACGTGGACGCGGACGGCTACGTCCACGTCTGCGATCGCATCAAGGACGTGATCCTGGTCGCCGGCGAGAACGTCTACCCGGCCGAGGTCGAGAACGCGCTCAGCAAGCACCCGGCCGTCGCCGACGTCGCCGTGACCAGCGTGCCGCACCAGGTGCGCGGCGAGGCGGTGCACGCCTGCGTCGTGCCCCGGCCGGGCGAGCAGCCCAGCCCGCGCGCACTGCTGCTGTTCCTCAAGGGACGGCTGGCCGACTACAAGATGCCCACCAGCTACGAGTTCGTGGACGCGCTCCCCCGCAACGCCGGGGGAAAGGTCCTCCGCCGCGCGCTGCGCGACCGGGCCTGAGGGAGAACCGATGGATCAACGTACCGACCTGACCGCGGCGGGGGACGTCATGGACCTGCCGCTGCCCCGACCGCGCGAGTGCCCCTTCGGCCCCTCGCCCGACTTCGCCCGGTTGCGCATCGAGGCGCCCGTCGTCCAGGTCAAGTGCCCCACCGGCATGCGGGCCTGGCTGGTCAGCCGCTACGCGGACGTCCGCGAGGTGCTGGGCGACGCGGAGCGGTTCAGCAGCCGCACCGGGCAGGTGCCGCACATGATGGGGCACGCCGACCCGCAACGCCCGGTGCTGCCGGGTGAGTTCACGCGGATGGACGGGGCCGAGTACCAGCGGTTCCGTCGCCACCTCGCCCCCGAGGTGGGCACCCCCAAGCGGCTCACGGAGCTGCGGCCACGGGTGGAGGCCATCGTCGACGAGCGGATCGACGCGCTGGCCGCCGCCGGCGGGCGGGCCGACTTCTACGGTGACTTCACGGTGCCCGTCACGACCGCGGCGATCAGCGGGGTGGTCGGCGTGCCCTACGCCGATCGGCATCTCTTCCACGCGGCGGCCGGCGCGGTCTTCAGCGACGTCACCTCCGAGGCGGAGATGGCGGCGGCGATGCGCCCGCTGCACGAGTACCTCTATCAGCTCGTGCGCGCGCGCCGGGCGGACCCGCGGGATGACGGCGTCAGCCGGATCATCGCCCGCAGCGAGCAGGGGGACGAGCCCTTCACCGAGGCGGAGTTGGTGTCGATGTGCGCGGTGACGCTCGTGGCGGGGTTCGACACCACCGCCACCGCTCTGGCGCACGGCATGTTCGCCCTCCTGGCCCATCGCGAGCAGTACGCCCGTCTACGGGCCGACCCCGCGCTGATCCCCGGGGCGGTGGAGGAGATCGTGCGCTGCTTCGGGGGCGCGGCCGGCATCGCCCGCCAGGTGACGCGGGACACCGAGATCGGTGGCACCCCGGTGCGCGGCGGGGACTACGTCGTGGTGGCCATCCAGGCCGCCGACCGGGACCCCGAGGAGTTCGACGACCCCGACGCCATCGACGTGGGGCGGCGGATGAACGGCCACCTCGGCTTCGGCTACGGCACGCACCAGTGCTTCGGTCAGCAGACCGCGCGCCTGGAGCTGACGGTGGTACTGGAAAAGCTCGTCCAACGCATCCCGTCCCTGCGGCTGGCCTGCGAGGTGTCGGAGGTGCCGTTCAAGTCCCACACGCCGGTCATCGGCCCCGCCGCCGTGCCGGTGACCTGGGACGAGATCGCGCCGCGCGCGAGGGAGGCACACCGGTGAAGGTCCGGATCGACGAGGACGCGTGCGTGGCTTCGGGCATGTGCGCCTACCTGGCACCCGAGGTGTTCGACCAGCGGGAGGAGGACGGCGTGGTCGTCGTGCTGCACGAGGTGCCGGGCGAGGGTCAGCACGAGGCGGTGTGGGACGCGGTCCGCAACTGTCCCGCTCAGGTGATCTCGGTCGAGGACGCGGACGACTCGACGGAGGGGTGAGAGTCGTGGACGGCTGGCTCGCGCACCCGCGCGGGCCGGTCGCCCGCACCACGACCGTGTGGCCCAGCGGGCGGCGGCCGGTCGTCGATGACGACACGGCCCACCGGGTCGCGCCGTGCGGGCCGGCCGTGGTGGCCGGCCCCTGGTCGGAGACGGCCCGGTGGGCGGCGACGGTCAGCTGGGCCGCCCGCTTAGCTGGTCGTCCCCGGCCAGGATGGCCTGGTGGAGGTCGCGCAGGGGGCGACAGGGTTCGAGCCCGAGCTCGTCGTTGAGGCGCCCGCAGGCGGCGCGGTAGACCATCAGTGCCTCCGCCTGACGCTCGGACCGGTAGAGCGCCATCATCAGATAACGGTAGAACGTCTCACGCAGCGGGTGGTCGCTGATCAGCGCGTAGAGCTGCCCGACGATCTCACGGTGGCGGCCGAGCGTGAGGTACTCCGCGACCAGGAGCTCCAGGCACTGCAACCGGGTCTCCTCCAACCATGTCGCGCTGGCGTTGACGATGGGTCCGTCACGGGCGTCGTCGAAGGCGGGCCCGCGCCAGAGCGCGAGCGCGGACTGGAAGCTCCGCAGGGCCTGCTCATGCCGCCCCAGGCGCATCCGCTCCCGCCCGTCGTCCATGAGCCGCTGGAAGTCCGCGCTGTCGAGCTCGTTGGCGCCGACGCGCAGGAGGTAGCCCAGCGGCCGGGTCACGATGGATCGGCCGTCGTCCCCGGCGGCACGCAGGAACTTGCGCACCTGGGAGACGTAGACGTGCAGTGCCGCGTGGGCGCGGCGCGGCGCCCGGTCCCCCCAGAGTTCGTGGATGAGCTGATCGGCGGTGACCACCTGGCCGGCCCTGGCGAGCAGCGCGGCGAGCAGGACCTCCGCCTTGTGCGCGGTGATGTACGACGTGTCCTCGGGACCGATCACCCGGATGAGACCCAGTAGTTCGTATCGCATAGGACTCCCCGTATGCCCTGTGTCGTGGTCATCGGAGGCGCCGGCAACATGCCCCAGTGGCATAACCACTGACGCGCGACGAGGTATCGAGCGCGGTGATCATCGTTGCCGGATCGATATGTGAAGGACGGCGCGGCGGGTGGCCGCCCGACGTCTCGGCGTGCCTCGGGGCCACGCTCGCCGTGGTGGTCTGACCTCCGCGGCGCATCGGCTCGCGACGGGTTCCGCTCGTACCGTACGGCGCCGGGGCGTGCGCGCCGGTCGAGCGGGGCGGCTCAACTGCCACACGCATATTCGGCCAGCTTGCGCCCGTGTCCTGAGTGGGGTGCTTTGCGGTGGCGCGACGGCGGGTGAGGTGGTCTGACGCTCGCGGGAGAACGGGTCGGGCGGCTGGCGGTAGCAGCACCTGACTGAACGTCAGCTATGGCCGTAAGGAAGCGAGTTGGCCGTTCTCGCGATGCGGCGTGCCCTCTTCGGGAGACGGCGGAGAGGGGTGTGGGAAACTCGGTAAAGTAAGGTTTGGCTAACCTTAGTCAGGTGGTAGGTTCACGGCGTCCCGAGGCGCCAACGACGGTTCGTGGTTGGCCTGTTCACCTCCCTCGTCGAAGTCGACCACACTCCCGACAGGTCAGCGGGTGTGGCGCCTCGCGCCCCGGGCCGTATCCCCTCCCTCCACCGGAACGGATGAACCGCCCATGACCACGGGACACGCCCCCGTCCGCCAGCTCGACCACCTCGCGATCGCCGAACTCACCCACGCCGTACGCCACGTCCACGCCGACACCCGCACCTGCGCGAACCGGTCCGACCCGCTGCCCCGCGTCGCCCGGGCGGCGGCACGGCTGAGCGCGGCCACCCGGGCGTACTGCCGACCCGTCGACACCGATCACGGGCTCTACGTCCTGCGCGGGCTCCAGGTCGACGACACCGACATCGGTGTCACCCCCGCGAGTTGGGCCACGGCCGGCGACTCGGGCGCCTTCTGGGACCTGGTGTTGCTGCTGCTGGCCAGCGCGATGGGCCGCCCCATGGCCTGGGAGGGGCAGCAGGGGGGTCGCTTCGTCCACAACATCGTCCCCGCACCCGGGCGCGAACGCGAGCAGACCGGGGCCAGCAGCGAGGTCCTGCTCAGCCCGCACACCGAGGACGCCTTCCACCCCGGCCGAGCGCACCTGCTGCTGCTCGGCTGTCTGCGCAACCACGACGCCGTGGCCACCACCGCGGCCAGCGTCCGGCGCGCGCGGCTCACCGAGGCGGACGTGACGACCCTGTGCCGGGCGGAGCTGCCCATCCTCCCCGACGACGCGTACACCCGGGCGCGCGGCCTCACCGGGAGCGCACCCGCGGTGCCCACGCTCTGGCGCGACGAGCAGGGGCCGGCCCTGCGCTTCGACCCCGCCTACACCCCGCTGGAACGGGCCAGCGACACCTATCGGGCCGCCTACCGGCGCCTGGCTGCCGAACTGGAGCGCGTGTCGACATCGGTGAGCCTGAGCCCCGGCGAGGTGCTCGTACTCGACAACGACCTCGTCGTGCACGGCCGCGCGCCGTTCACGGCCCGCTACGACGGCACCGACCGCTGGCTCAAGCGTGCCTCGGTGCGCGTCCCGGGGCGACGTACGCGTCCGGTGGCCGAGAACCGTGAGGACGGATACGGCCACGCCGTGCTGGAGGCGTACGACGACTAGCCGTCGCGCTCCCCGCCGGCGCGCGAGGCCCGCGACATGTGCCGCCGGGCTGTCCGAGCTGTCCGACTTGCCGGGCGACTCGTCGACTTTGCGCCCGCGTGCGCGGCGCGTGAAGGGCGGCAAGGCGCACACGACGGGCCGGCTCACGCCCGGCGGGGTACGAACCTCCGTGCGGACGCTTTCCGCCACCCCGACGGAACGGACACCACACCCACCAGCGACGGACCCACAGACAGGGGACACGATGACCGACTCCGCCACGACCTCCGCCACCCCGGGCGGTTCCCCCCACGACGGCACCAGCCTGCGCGTCCTGAGCACCTCCGACCTCGCGGGCCTGGAGATCTCCCTCGCCGACGTCGTCGCCACCGTGGAGGGCGCCTACCGCACGCTCCACGCCGGCGTATCGGAGAACCCCCGCAAGCTCAGCGTCACACCGGAGGACGGGCACTCGGTCTCCTACGCCATGCTCGGGCGCGACGGCTCGCGCGACGTGGTGGCGATCAAAA
This sequence comes from Streptomyces sp. NPDC057702, assembly GCF_042799315.1. Classification (NCBI taxonomy): domain Bacteria; kingdom Bacillati; phylum Actinomycetota; class Actinomycetes; order Kitasatosporales; family Streptomycetaceae; genus Streptomyces; species Streptomyces sp. NPDC057702. The sequence continues at coordinate 127,793 of NZ_JBHVJC010000025.1, forward strand.
CCTCGTACAAACACGGCCTGGACAGGGCGCGCACGGGGCAGCGCTACTACACCACGCTCACCCTCTACGACGACGTCAGCGGACTGCCGATCGCGATGATGGACTGCGGGCGCATCGGCTCGCTGCGCACCCCCGCCGCCTCGGCCCTGCTCGCCCGCGAGTGCGCCACCCCCGGCGCGCGCAGCGCCCTGGTCATCGGCACCGGCACCCAGGGCCGCCTCGCGCTGCCGTTCCTGCTGACCACGCTGCCGCGGCTCGACCGTCTGATGCTGGCCGGCAGCCACCCCGCCGGGATCGTCGCCGTGCGCGAGGAACTGCGGGCCCACTTCCCCGGCCGCGAGGTCGAGTTGGTCAGCGACCTGCGCGCCGCCGCCCGGGAGGCCGACATCGTGCTGGCCACCGCGGGCGGACACACCCGAGCCGCCGTCGAGGCCGGGTGGCTGCGCCCCGGCGCCCTGACGATCCTCGTCGGCCACGGCCTCGCGCCCTCCACACTGCACCGCGCCGATCGCGTCGTCGCCACCAGCGAGGCGCAGATGCGGGTCACCGGCACCGACATGGCCGACGCCAACGGCACGCTGCCCGCCGTCGACACCGAGTTCCCGCCGGTCATCGCCGGCATCACGGCCGGCCGCCGCAGGGCCGACGAGCGGATCTTCGCGTACAACAGCGGCCTGGTCGTCACCGACATCGCCCTGGGCCACCGTTTCGCCCAACAGGCGATAGCCGAGGGCCGGGGCGAGCGGGTGACGCTGTGGCGGTGACCCCGATACGCCCGGGGCCCGCCCCCTACGCACCCGCCCTGCCCGTCCACGCCGACCCCGAGACCGAGGCCCTGTGCGACAGCGGCCTGCCGCACGAGCTCGCGTACGCCTTCGGCGGCCCCTTCCACTTCCTGCTGCCCCACCGCTTCGACGCGAACGTCGCCGCCTTTCGCGCCGTGCTCGACGCGCTGGACGTCCGCGGCCGCCTCTACTACGCCAAGAAGGCCAACAAGGCCGCCGCCTGGATCGAGCGCTGCGCGGCCATGGGCGTCGGGGTCGACGTGGCCAGCGTCGGCGAACTGCGCCAGGCCCTCGGCCACGGTGTGCGTGGCCCGGACCTCGTCGTGACGGGCCCCGCCAAGGCGGACGAACTCCTGCGCCTGGCGCGGGCCCACCAGTGCCTGATCACCGTGGACGCGCCGGACGAACTGGAGCGCCTGCTCGCCCTCGGACCCCAGGGCCCCTCGCCCCGTGTCCTGCTGCGCGTCCTGCCCCCTGGCTCGCCGCCCAGCCGCTTCGGGATGACCACCGCCGAGCTCGACGCCGCCCTGCGCCGCTGCGTCCGGGCGGGCGCCGACCTGTGCGTGGTGGGGTTCAGCTTCCATCTGACGGGATACGCGATCGGACCGCGTGCGGCGCTCGCCGCCCAGCTGATCCGGCTCTGCGCGCACGCCCGCGCCATGGGGCTGCCCGCCGACCGGATCAGCGTCGGCGGCGGCTTCGCCGTGGACTACGTGCCCCACGCCGCCTGGCGGGACTTCCTCGCCACCCAGCGGCCCACGCACTACCACGCCGGGAAGGTCTTCACCGCCGCCGACTTCTACCCCTACCACTCGCCGACCGCCGGACCAGCCGCGTTGCGCGCCCTGTTGACCACCGTCCCGCCAGGACGTACGAAGACGCTGGCCGACCTGCTGCGCGAGGCGGGCCTCACCCTGCTCCTGGAGCCCGGCCGTGCCCTGCTCGACCGCGCCGGCTGCACCGTCTTCCGCGTCCAGGGAGTCAAGGACCGGCCGGCGGGGGACGGTGCGCCGGCGCCGACCGACCGCGCGCGGGCCGGCGCCGGCCAGCCCACCCAGACCGACGGCTACGGCATCCTCACCGTGGACGGCACCAGCCTGAGCCTGTCCGAGCAATGGTTCAACAGCGAGTTCGCCCCCGACCCGGTGCTCATCACCCCGCGCGGGCGGGCCCGGCCCGGCCAGCCGTACCCGGCCTGTGTGGCCGGGGCGAGCTGTCTGGAGTCCGACGTACTGACCTGGCGCAAGATCCTCTTCCCCGCCCGGCCCGCCATCGGTGACCTGCTGGTCTACCCCAACACCGCCGGATACCAGATGGACTCCAACGAGTCACCCTTCCACGACCTGGCCCTGCCCCCGAAGGTCGTCATCGAGCCGGCCGAGGGTCCACCGCGCTGGCGTCTTGACCGCCGCCCGGCCAGCTGACCCGCCGCACCCCTTGGGAGCCCCTCGTGAACCAGGCACTCGACCGCCCCGCCGTGGTCTCCCGCGTGTCCGACCTCATCGGCTACACGCCACTGTTCGAGCTGTGCCACACCCCGTCCGGGAGCCGGCTGTTACTCAAGCTGGAGATGTACAACCCGACCGGCACCGCGAAGATCCGCATGGCCCGCCAGATGGTGCTCGCCGCCGAGGAGAGCGGGCGCCTACGCCCCGGCGGCCGGATCGTCGAGTCCACCTCCGGCAACACCGGCCTCGGTCTCGCCGTCATGGCCGCCGAACGCGGCTACGCCTTCACCGCCGTCGTCGACCACCACGCCAGCGCCGACAAACTGCGCTGCATGCGCGCCCTGGGCGCGGAACTGGTCCATGTCGCGGCCGAGGAGGACGAGCAGCTGGCCACGGCCGCCCGCGAGGAGCTGGCCGAGGAACTCGCCCGTGGCCAGGACAACACCGTCTTCACCGAACAACACAACAACCCGGCCAACGGCGTGGGCTACCACCACCTCGCCCACGAACTCCACCAGGCGCTCGGTGAGCGGATCGACGTCCTGATCGGCGCCGTCGGCACCGGAGGCGCCCTGTGTGGCACCATCCGCGAACTGCGAAAGAGCGTGCGCGGCTGTCGCACCGTCGGAGTGGAACCCAAGGGGTCCATCGCCTTCGGCGGGCCCGCGCACGCCTACTACCAGTCGGGGACCGGCACCCCCGAGGGCGCCGCGATCGGCGCGCTGGTCGACTACGCCCTGATCGACGAGGGCGTCAAGGTCGGCGACGTCGAGGCCTTCGCCACCGCGCGGGTCGTCGCCCGGACCACCGGACTGCTCCTCGGCGGATCGGCCGGCGGCGTGGTGCACGTGGCGCTGGCGCGGCTGGCCGACGCGCCCCCCGGCACCACGATCGTCGCCCTGGCCAACGACGGCGGCGAGAAGTACCTCGACACCGTCTTCGACGACGACTGGATGCGTACCCGACACCTCGTCGACCCCGCGGTGGAGGCCGAGATCGACGCGACCCTCGCCAAGCTGCGCGGGAACTGATCCGCCGTGCCGCTGACCACGCTGCTCCGGGACAGCCGCGCCCTGGCCACCCTCGCCGTCCCGCTCGCCCTCACCCAACTCGCCCAGGTCGCCCTGACCACCACTGACACCGTCATGATGGGCCTGCTCGGCACCACCGACCTGGCCGCCGGCGGCCTGGCCATCGTCATCTTCAACCAGCTACGCACCATGGGCGTGGGCCTGGTCACCGCCGTGGGCAACCAGGTCGCCGCCGCCGCGGCCCGCGCGGAGAACGCCGACGGCCCACCGGTCGGCGTCGCCGGCCCGGCACGGGACACCGGTGCGGCGGCCGAGCCGGCGCGCACGGTCGAGCCGGCGCGCACGCGGGGCCCGGCGGGTGCGGAGGGCACCGCCGAGGTGCGGCGGGTGGTGCGGGCCAGCCTGGTGCTCGCCACCCTCGCCGGCCTCGCCGGGGCCGCCCTGATGCTCCTCCTCGGGCAGGGCCTGACCTGGGTCGGCCAGGACGCGCGGGTCGCGGAGCGGGCCCAGGCCATGCTGTTCGCCCTCGCCCCCGGACTGGTGCCGTGCCTGTGGTTCCAGGCCATCCGTCAGTTCACCGTGGGCATGCGCAGGCCCCAGGCGCTGCTGCGGATCACCCTGGCCTCGGTGGCGGTCAACGCCGGTCTCAACTGGGCCCTCATCCACGGCGCCTGGGGCCTGCCGGAGCTCGGCCTGCCCGGCGTGGGTGTCGCCACCTCCCTCGTGCACCTGCTGTCCTGTCTCGCGTTGCTGACCGCCACCAGGCGGGACCCGGCGCTGGCCCCGTTGCTCAGCTGGCGGGGGCGGGGCGCTGACCGCGCGACGCTGCGTACCCTGCTCGGGCTCGGGATACCGATCGCCGCCACCTACGGTTCCGAGGCCGGCTTCTTCTCCGTCACCGCGCTGATGGCGGGCAGCTTCGGGAGCGCGGCGCTGGCCGCCCACACCGCCGTCAACCAGCTCGTCTACATCGTGTTCCAGATCGCCGTCGGCCTCTCGCACGCCGCCTCCATCAACGTCAGCCGGGAGGTGGCGCTGGAGAACCTGCCGTCCGCCCGGCGCCTGCGAGACACCGCCCTCGCCTGCGCGGGCGCGGTGATGACCGTGGTGGCGCTGGTCTACCTCACCGTGCCTCACCTCGTTCTGCGCCCCTTCCTCGACGCGGGCTCGGCCGGCGACGCGCGAGCCCTGGACATCGCCCTGGACCTGCTCCCGGTCATCGCCGTGCTCCAGTTCTTCGACTGCGCCCAGAACATCGGAGTCGGGCTGCTGCGCGGCCTCGACGACACCCGGAGCGGCTTTCGGATCACCGTCGTCGGCTACTGGCTGGTGGGTCTGCCGGCGGCGGCGCTGCTCGGATACATCGCGGGCGCCGACACCCTGGGTGTCTGGCTCGGCCTGCTGGTCGGCCTGGCGACCACGGCCGTCCTCCTCCTGGCCCGCTACCACCGTGCCCTCGGCCGCCGGGAGCGGTCCTCGCCACCGGGCGCGGCGGCCGAACCGACCGGAGGCCCCCAGTCGTTCGCGGACCCCACCGGCAGCCGCCCCCGGGGCCCGCGCGGCGCGCCGCGCGGGCGGGGCGAGTCGCGCCAAAGCGGCCCATAGGGCGCCAGATGCCCGGAGGGCTCCACCGAACCGGTTCACGGCGTTCACCTCTGGTGATCGATGGCGTGCCAGGCTGCCTTCGGCCGAACGACAGTTCGCCTGAACGGCCGTGGCGCGCGGGACCGGCGCCGTGGCCGGCAGGCTCCGGGGAGAGGACACCGACCATGCGCCACCGCCACGTCGCCCGCTGGAAGACACTGCCCCTGCTGACCGGTGTGGCCCTCGCGACACTCATCGCGCAGAGCCCGGCCGTCTCGGCGAGTTCTACGCGCGAAGACCAGTCGTCCGAGCGGGTCACCACGACGTACACCGCCTACGACGACACGTACTACCAGGACGCCGTCGGCAAGAGCGGCCAGGAGCTGAAGACGGCGCTGCACCAGATCATCAGCAGGGACGTCAGCAAGCTCTCCTACAGCCAGGTCTGGGACGCGCTCAAGGACACCGACGAGGACCCGGCCAACCCCGCCAACGTCGTCCTGCTCTACACCGGCCGCTCGCAGAGCAAGGACTCCAACGGTGGCGGTGCCGACCAGTGGAACCGCGAGCACGTGTGGGCCAAGTCGCACGGCGACTTCGGCACCGCCACCGGTCCTGGCACCGACGTCCACCACCTGCGCCCCACCGACGTGTCCGTCAACAGCACGCGCGGCAACAAGGACTTCGACCTGGGCGGCACCGAGCTCGACGAGGCGCCGGGCAACCGGACCGACCAGGACTCCTTCGAGCCGCGCGACGAGGTCAAGGGTGACGTCGCCCGCATGATCCTCTACATGGCCGTGCGCTACGAGGGCGGCGACGGCTTCGCCGACCTCGAGGTCAACGACCAGGTGAACAACGGTTCCAACCCCTTCCTGGGCCGGCTGTCCGTGCTCAAGAAGTGGAACGCCCAGGACGCTCCGAGCGACTTCGAGAAGCGCCGTAACCAGGTCATATTCGACGACTACCAGCACAACCGGAACCCGTTCATCGACCACCCGGAGTGGGTCGACAGCATCTGGAAGTAACGCTTCGGCACAGCGCCCCGCGCCCCGGTCACACACCGGCGCCCCGGCCACCGGCCGGGGCGCCTCGTGCGAGCGGCGCGCTCAGCCGAGTTCGAGACTGGTGACCGCGTACGTGGCCCGCGTCGCGGTCCGTGGCACCGGACCCGTGTACATGCGAGCGGTCACCGAGTGGGGCCGCAGCCCGCGAGCCGTGGCGAGCGCGCCGGCCTCCGTGTGCGGGTCGGGCACGTCCACGTAGAGCGTCTCACCGGGATCCAGGTGCCGGGTGAGCGCGTCGAAGAGCGCCTCCGCGCCCTGTCGGTCATCGGCGAACAGCGGCCCAAGGCGCCGCCCCTCGTGCGCGCGTCGGATCACGCCGTACCCGGCGACCCGCCCGTCGGCGAGCCAGACGTACCCCTGGTGCCCGTCGGCGGTCAGCCAGCGCTCCACGAAGGCGCGACGCTCGGCGGGGAAGCAGCCACGGTCGTAGTCGGCGATGGCCGCCAGGTGTTCGGGGCCGGCCGGCACCACTCCGGCTCCCGGCGCGTCGGCGCGCTCGGGCACCCCCGCGAAGCGAGTCGTCCGGTACGCGGCGGTGAAGCCCGAGCGCCGGTAGGTGGCCTCCTGCGCGGGCACCGCGTCCAGGCCGATCAGCCGCTGGCCCGCGTGCGGCATGGCCGCCCGCCAGGTGGCCAGGCCGAGGCCACGGCGCCGGTGGTCGGGGTGGACCAGGTAGAAGCCGAGGAAGGCGTAGGCGTCGGAGTAGCCCACGATGGAGATCGCGGAGACGGGTCGCCCGTCGAGGCGTCCGATGAAGAAGCCGGCCGGATCGGTGGCGTGAAAGCAGTCCGCGTCGCTGTGTCCCGGATTCCACCCCTCGGCGGCTGCCCATTCGGCCACCTGGTACCAGTCCGTCAACGAGGCGCTGGCGACGCTCAGTCGGGCCACGTCCTGGGGCGCGGCCCCGGCCGTGTTCCGGCTCCGCGCGTCGTCGGGGCGTGCTGTGTCGAGGGGGTCCATCGTGCTGGGTGTTCCTTCCTGTCCAGAGGTGGCCGTGGCGTGCGGCCGGCGGTCACGCGGGGCTCAGATCAGGTCCATGGCGGCGACTTCGTCGGGGCGGCCGTAGCTGACCGGGCCCTGGAAGCGGCGGCGGGCACTGGCGAACCACCACACGGTAGCGATCAGTAGCACCACCCCGAGCGCGATGGGCGCGTAATTGAAGGAAGTCGCCGTGATGGGGGACGCGTGCGGCAGCATGAACAACACGCTGCTGATCACGATCCAGGTGACGGCGACCCGGCCGACGAGCTTGCCGTACCGGCCCAGGTGCCAAGGGCCGGGCTGGAAGTCGTCCAGCCGCAGCCGCAGGAAGATCGGCACGGCGTAGGACAGGAAGAGCCCGACGACGTTGACGCTGACGACCGCGGTGAAGGCGGTGTGCGACCACCAGCCGGGGATGACCAGGACCAGCGAGCAGGCGGCGGCCAGCCACACGGCCTTGACGGGAGTGCGGGTACGCGGCGACACCGAGTGCCACCACCGGGAGCCCGGCATCGCCCCGTCCCGCGAGAACGCGAAGATCTGCCGGGTGTTGCTGGTCATGTTGGCCAGACCGCAGAAGAGCATGGCGCCGATCACGATGAGCAGGAGCACTTTGGCGGTGCTCGTGCCGAGCGCGTCCACGAGGACCTGCACCGGCGGGGCCGCGGCCCCCGCCTCCCGGTCGTAGTCCCGGATCGCGTACACCAGTGCGAGCATGAGGATCAGACCCGTGACCGCGGAGTAGCCGATGGCCCGCATGATGCCCCGGGGCGCATTGACGGTCGCCCGCACCGTCTCCTCGGACATGTGGAAACTGCCGTCGAATCCGGTGAACGTCCAACTCGTCACCAGAAGACCGAGCATTCCGCCGTACAGCGCGTTGGTAAATCCCGTGTCGTTGACGAAATGCGTGACGAACGAGGCCGACTGGTGGTGTGAGGGCTCCACCGCGAGGACGACCACGATCACTACCATCCCGATCAGCAGCCACCACACCGAGATGCGGTTCATGACGGCCACCAGGTGCACCGTGTAGGTGTTGGCCAGCGCCTGGACCAGCAGGATCGCGGCGGTGATGAGCACCGTGCGCTGCTCGGTCACCTCGTACGAGGACCACTGCATGGCCAGGAACGCCTGGATGAAGGTGGCGGCGGCGTACCCCGTGGCCGCGGTCCCGCCGACCTGACCGACGAAGTTCAACCAGCCCGTGTACCAGGACCAGGCGCCGCGATGGCGCTTGGCGAGCTTGCCCGCGGAGAAGTAGAGCGCGCCACTGGTCGGATAGGCGGAGGCGATCTCGGCCATCGCGGCGCCGACGAAGAGCACCATGACGGAGACCGCGATCCAGCCGAATACGAGAACGCGCGGGCCACCGGCGGACATGCCGAAGCCAAAGGAGGAGAAGATACCCGAGATAATGTTGATGATGGTGAAGGAGATCGCGAAGTTGTCAAAGGCCCGAAAGCGTCGGGTCAGCTTGCGTGGATATCCCATCGCGTGCAGTGTCGCGTCATCGTCAAGAGGTCCTGGATCTATGGGGCGGCGCATTTTCGTACGAGCGAGAAATGCGGGTTCTGACACAGCCGCGACCTTTCTGGGGGATAGGAGAAAGACCTCGCCGCGCGGGAGGCGACGTCGCACCGCGGGCCGAGGTGATGGGGTCGCTCAGGGTGCGCCGGGCACCGGCAGGCCACACTGGCGCCGGGCGCGGGTGAGTTGCGCTTCCGGATCTCCGAACACGCTCCACGGCATGCGGGAGGTGTACGGGCCCATCGCGGTGAAGACGGCCCTGGCCTCGAAGGCGCGCCCCGCCATGAACAGCGCGTGGGCCAGATAGGCCAGATCGAGCACCGGGGTGAAGCGGTAGCCCGCCGCGTGCGGGAACCAGTACTGGTACACGCTCAGGGCGGTGGTTCTCCACTGCGGTTCCTCCCAGACCCGGTCCGCCAGCGGAGAGGCCGGATTGTGCCCCTCCACGAGGGTGACCAGCGGGAGCAGTCGCAGCGCCGACGAGGCGGGGGCGCGCTGCCCGAGGAAGGCGGCCACGTCCCAGGCGGCGTTGGCCGAGCCGCCGTTGCGCGCGAAGAAGAAGGCCAGGAACCGGTGGTGGGCCTCGCGGTGCCAGGGGTCGAGCCGCAGGATGCGCGCGAACAGGTACCAGGGGCCCGGGGGAGCGGTGAGCAGTCCGCGCGGCGCCGGGTCGCGCGACTGGTGCAGATGGGCCAGGCCCAGCAGGGCGACCCAGGGCGTGGGGTCGTGGGGGGCCATCTCGGCGGCCCGCTCGCACGCGGTGGTGGCGATGCGGCTGAGCGCTATGGCCCGGCGGTCCTGGCTGTCGGCGGCCCGCGCGGCGCGTAACACCGCCACCCGGGCCCACAGTAACGCCGCCTCCTGGCCGGGCTCCTCGGCCAGCCAGCGCTCGGTCAGGTCGGAGTCGGCCGCCTCGGAGGCCAGGACCAGCGAGCGGTGCGCACGCAGCCCGAAGTCGTCGCGGGCCTCCTTCAGGGCCTCGCGCGCGCTCCAGTAGCGCCCCGCCCGTACGTCCACACACGCGCTCGCGAGTTCGCGGTCATCGGCCGCCGGATGCCACACATACTGCCCCTCGAACGCGCCCGCGGACATGCTCCCCTGCCGTTCCTGTTGACGTCGCCACCCACCCACTCCCTCCCGCCGTGTCAAATTCGGACCCGATATCGCGCTGGGTTCGACCGGCGACAGGGGCCACACCTTACTCAGCATCACAACGGACGGAAACGGGTCACCAGAATGGGCTGGTTTCCCGCCAGTTACCGCTCGGTGAGAGGCGGTTGAGACAAGCCAATCCACCATAGTGACGCGCGTTGACGCGAATTATGTGTTTGGCATATGCGGCCCCGTGTGACTTTGTTGAACCCGCACACTTCGCCACCCGTCGACCGTAGGGGCCGACACGTGGTGGGGACGCGCGACGGCCCACGGGTGACGGGCTCGCGGAGCGGGGTGAGCGGCACTCCCGGGCGGGGCCGCGCGAGCGGGCCGCGGGCGGCGCCGACCGGGGGACACGCGCGCCCGCACCGGCGGTGGGTGAGGGGACGTCAGTCGTCGTGCGCGAGCCGGGACGCGGGCGCGGGACGGCCGGACGTGACGCGGCCCGCCGACGCGCGGGGCGTCGGCGGGCCATGGTCGCGGGTGGCGTCAGCTTTCGGTCAGGTCCTTGAAGCGCTCGAAGGTCTCGGTGCCCTCGGTGTCCCAGACGACCGTCACGGTGTCCCCGCTGAGCGTGACATCGCCGCCGAGGTTCTTGTCCTGCTCACCGCCGCGCTCGCACAACAGCGCCAGCCGCCACGTCTTGCCAGGCGTACGCTCCTCGCGCAATCCCTTGCACTCCAGATCGCCCTTCACCAGGGCGGCCCCGTCCCGACCCTTGACGCCCGTGCTCAGCCCGCCCTTGGCCATGGCGAGCATCCTGCCGTCCTTGGTCGAACGCCAGACGCCCTCGATGCCCGTGCCCGTCGGGGTCAGACCGGTGGGGTCGGGCAGGCTCGGGCCCGGCGAGGCGCTGTCGCCGGTCGAGGCGTCGTCCGGGGTCGGGGACGGTTCGAGAGTGGGCGTCGGGGAGACGCTCTCGCTGCGCTGGGCCACCGGCTTCTTGTCGCCGTCATCGCCGTCGCGGGTCGCCAGGTACACACCGCCGGATATCACCACGAGCGCGGCCACGACCCCACCGACGACCAGGGCCGTCCGGCGCCGGCCCCGTCCGCCGTCCGGCGGCGTCGGATAGCCGCCGTACGGCGGCTGCCCCGGTGCGTACGGACCCGGCTGCGGCGCCCCGTAGGGGCCCGAGTGCGCGTAGGGGCCCGGCTGTTGGGGTTGCCCGTAGGGGCCCGGTCGCGCGGGCTGCCCGTAGGGGTCCGGCTGTCGCGGCGTCCCGTAAGGGCCCGGCTGCTGCCCGTACGGGGTGGGCGGCTCGCCCTGCGGGGGCTGCCCGTAGGGCGCGGGGCCGGGCTGGGCGCCCTGGCCGTACGCGGGAGTGGCCGGGTCCGCCTGCTGGCCGTACCCGTACCCGTACCCGGGCTGCGCCGGTGGCGGGGTGGCCTGCGGAGGGTCGGAAGGGGGCATGGTCCGGGGGTCCTGTCGAGGGTCGGGCGGGGGTGGGGGAGGTGCGCCGAAGCCGCCCTGCGGAGGCTCGTGGGGAGGCTGAGTCATCGGCGTGCTCCTCTGTGTGCGGACCGGCCAAGCCTACCGCCGCCGGCCCCACTGACCGCGGGCTCGCCCGCTCGTCGCACGCGCGGCACGGGCGATGGGGAACGTGCCCCCACCGCCCGCACGGGCCCTACCTCACGAACTCCCCACCGCCTCGTCGCGGTTGAGCAGGACCAGCGTCACGCACGTGACCAGGGCCAGCGCCGCGCCCGTCAGCAACAGCGTGGTCATGCCGACCGGGTCGGAGAGCAGCGCGATCACGTACGGCGAGAACATCCCGACGTAGGCCGTGGTCCAGAAGTACGCCGTCAGCCGGGCCAACCGGTCCGGCGGAGCCAGGGCCGCGACCTCCGTCAGGCCGTAGGTCAGCGCCAGTCCGTACCCGGCGCCCAGCAGCGCGCCGGCCAGCAGCGCCAGCGCCGGCTGCTCCAGCGCGACGGCCGGCGCGGCCAGCCCCAGGCCCACCGTGGTGACCAGCATCCCGATGGCGGCGGTGGCAAGCCGGTTGCGGGCGGCCAGTCGGCGGGCCAGCGGCTGGACGAGGAGACCGGCGCCCGGCACGACGGCCGTCATGATGCCCGCGTACACGGTCCGCCAACCCGAGAGGCCGTCGTCCACCAGGCTGGGCAGCGTCGCGAAGCCGATGGCCGGCGCCGCGAACACCCACGGCGCCAGCGGCACGACGGCCCGCAGGAACCGGCGTCCGTACGCGGCGTTGGCCGGGCCCGCCGCCGCACCGACGGCCTGGCCCGACGGCGCGTCGGCGGGCCGCGCGGCCGGGCGCGCCCGCCGCGACTCGGGGACCGGCAGCGCGGCGAGACCCGCCGCGCTGGCCAGCACCAGGTGCGGCAGGTAGGCGGTCACCAGCGGGTGCGGGGCCCACTGGGCGATCATCGAGGCGACCAGGCCGCCGGAGGCGAAGCCCGCCGAGACGAACAGGCCCGCGCGCTTGGCCGCCGCGGCCGGCGTCGCCTCGGGCACGAACGGCGGCGAGGACAGCTCCTTGACCCAGGCGCTGCCCGCCGCCAGCAGGGCACCGGCCCCCACCCCCGTGAGGAACCGGCCCGGCAGCAGCATCCCGTGCCAGGTACTGCCGACCATGAGGAAGACGGAGGAGGCCAGGTTCAGGCCCAGCGCGACCAGCGCGACCGGGCGGCGCCCGTGACGGTCGGCCAGTGGCCCGCCGACCAGCAGGCCCGGCACCAGCCCGACGACGTACACCGCGAACAGGCCCGTCACGGTGGACTCGGACAGCCCCAGGTTCGAACGGTAGGCGCCGAGGAGCGCGGAGAACTGGTTGGCGCTCCAGCCCGAGGCCATCATGACCCAGGCCGTGCGCAGCCCGTAGCGCGGAGCCGCGCCCGGCCCCGCCGCGCGGAGCGGCTGCCGTCGGCCGCGCGTCTTGTCGTGGTGTGTGGTGGCGCTCATGCGCTCAGTTCTACGGATGTACGTGCCGGCGCGCCGCACGCCTTTACGAATGGTGAAGGCCGGTCGCCGCGTCGACCACGGCCTCTCTATGGTTGCGGCTATGGACCTTCGCCTGCTGTCGTCGTTCCTGGCGGTCGTCGAGGAGGGACATTTCGGCCGGGCCGCCGCGCGGCTCTTCCTCTCCCCGCCCGCTGTCACCCAACACGTACGGCGCCTGGAGAGCGAGATCGGCACCCGGCTGCTGCACCGCAACCCGGTCTCCCTGACCCCGGCCGGCGCCCGACTGGTCGGGCACGCCCGCGGGCTGCTCGCCGCGGCCAACGCCGCTATGGACGACATGGCCGAACTGGTCCAGGACAAGGAGGTGGCCGCCGCCCGCCCGCTGCGCGTGGGGATCATGGGCCACGGCTCGGCGGAACTGACGCCGGCCGCGATCAACGCCTACCGGCGCGCCCGCCCCGAGGTCCCCGTCGAACTGCGGCAACTCGACTTCACCGAGCACGTCACCGCGCTGGTCGAGGACAGCGTGGACGTCGCCTTCGTGCGCCCCATGCCGGACGACGAACGCGTCACGGCCGACGTCCTGACCACCGAGCAGCGGATCGTGGTGGTGCCCGAGTCCTCGCCGCTGGCCGACGCGCGGGGCAGCGGGGTCCGTGTCGCCGACGTCGCGGACCTGCCGTTCTTCCGCCTGCCCTCCCACACTCCGCGCCCCTTCGCCGACTACCTCTACTTCAACGACGAGGCGCAGCGGCGCAGCAGGGACTACGCGCTCACGCCCCAGGAGGTGCTGACCGGAGTCATCACCGGGCGCGCGGCGGGCTCCGGGCTCAAGTCGTTCGCGCGATACTACGGATGGCCGGGCGCGGTGTATGTGCCGGTACTCGACGCGCCGTGGGAGAACAGTTGTCTTGCTGTACGGGCCAACGACACCAACCCGGAGGTGCGCGTCTTTCGCGCCCTGACCATCGCCCTGGCCCAGGAGCTGGGGCCGCTGGTCACCCGCTGAGCCAGGCGCGTCGTCCCCGCCCGTGCCGGGCTCCGGGCACGCTGGCCCGCCGCGCGTCGCGGGCGCCGGGCGGGACGTGCGGTCCGACGCGCGCGGCGCGTGCGCGGCTAGCGGAATCCGAGCTCGCCGCAGCCCGCGGTGCGCTGCGGCGGAACCGGCGGCGCGTACACACGGGCGGTGCGCACCAGCGGGCGTGCGGCGCGCTGGCGGGCGCGGGCCTGCGCGACGGCCAGCCGCAGCACGCGTACGTCGGCCAGTCGCCCGCTGCCGTCGGGCAGCGAGATCCACAGAGCGCGGTGGCCGGCCGGCGGATGTCGCGGATGCGGCATGACCAGCCAGTCGTCGCGGCTGAGCACCGTGACGGCCGGGTCGCCCCAGCGGTCGGCGCTGCCGAGGGCCACGGGGATGTAGACGAGCTGGCAGTCCAGGTCGCACAGGAGGGGGACGCCCTCCAGGTCGGCCCGCTGCTCGACGGACAGCTCCTCGGACGCCGCGGCGGCCAGGGTGCAGGGCAGGGCGACGGCGTCCCAACCGCAGCCGGCGGGTACCAGCGCGGTGTTGCGCGGCGGGCGCTGCCATTCGGCCGCGAGCCGTTCGGGGCGTGGATGCGAGGCGCTGATCCACCGCTCGGCTGCGTCGGCCCGTTCGGGGGTCAGCGCTGGTCGGCGCGGGTGGCCGCCCTGCGAGAACCAATGCGCCAGCCGCTCTCGGGCGGGATAGCGGGCCATGTGTCCTCCGGGAGCCTTCCCACCGGCGGGTGGTCACTGCCGCGGGGGAAGGCGCGTGAGTGGGTGAGCCCGTGCGGGGGCGACGGGCGCGGAGCCTGGTGAGTGCCTACGTCTCCGTCTCGTGTGCTCCAGGCCACCACCCACTATGGTGAGGGAAAAAGTCAGAATGCAAGTCCAGTTTGCAAATTGCAGTTCAGCGAGGAGGGACGGATTGGCCGCCGGCGATCCCCCAGAGGTGCTTCGACAGATCCTGGGAGCCCAGCTCAAGGAGCTCCGCGAGAGCGCGGGCAGGTCGTATCTCGAAGCGGCCAGGGCGGTGGGCGTGAGCGAGGCGACGATCCGCCGCATGGAAGCGGGCCAGGCCACGCGCTATCTGCGCGCGTCACTCATGGCGCTGCTCGACTGCTACGGCGTGACCGCGCGCGAGAAGGCCGAGGCCGTGCAGCGGCTCGCGGACGAGGCCAGTCAGCCGAGCTGGTGGCACCCCTACCGGGACGTGGCCCCCGAATGGCTGCGCACGCGGATCGGCCTTGACGAGGCGGCCCAGCTCATCCGTGGCTACGCCCCGCAGCACGTGCCCGACCTCCTCCAGACCGAGGAGTACGCCCGGGCGCTGCTGCATGCCGACGACCCGCTCACCGCGCCCGACCCCGAGCGCACCGAGCGCCGCGTCGAGCTGCGCATGCGCCGGCAGGCGCTGCTGCGCCGGGAGGAGCCGCCACGGCTGTGGATCGTGCTCGACGAGACCGTGCTGCGCTGGCCGGTCGGCGGCCCCAAGGTCATGCGCGACCAGGTCGCCCGCCTCCTGGAGCTCTCCGCGCTGCCGCACGTGACGCTCCAGCTCATGCCGTACGAGCTCGGCCCGCACCTGGCGGCCGGGGCCGGGGCCTTCACCGTCTTCCGGGTCCGCGCGCGCGAACTGCCCGACATCGTCTCCAACGAGAACGGGCTCACCGCGCCCACCATCGACACCAAGCGCGAGCACGTCGCCCGTTACCAGGCGGCCCTGGACCACGTGTGCGCCCAGGCGCTCCAGGCGGGTGCCTCGCGCGACCGCCTGGGGGAGCTTCACGCACACTGGAGCGACGCCCCCCACGGCACAGGAGGATGACGGTGACGCACGAGCCGCCGCAGACCACGACGCGGGACGCCCCGCCGACGCCCACCACCCACCCCCTGCCGAGCGCGGCGGCCGAACCCGCCCTCACCGCCGACCGGGCGCCGTCGCCACCCTCACCCGCCCCGACCGCCCAGGGGCTGGCCGCCACGCAGGGCAAGGCCCACTCGGCGCGGATGTACGACTACTTCCTGGGCGGCAAGGACAACTACCCGCCGGACTGGGAGGCGGCCGAGCGGGTCCTGGAAGCGCTGCCCACGGCCCGCACCATCGCCCGGACCAACCGGGCCTTCGTGCACCGGACCGTCGAGTACCTCACCCGGACGGCCGGTGTCACCCAGTTTCTCGACATCGGCACCGGCATTCCCACCGAGCCCAACCTGCACCAGGTCGCCCAGGGCGCGGCCCCCCAGACGCGCGTCGTCTACGTGGACAACGACCCCATCGTGCTCAGCCACGCCCGCGCCCTGCTCCGCAGCACCCCGCAGGGCCGCACCAGCTACCTCCACGGGGACCTGCGCGAGCCCGCGGCCATCCTCGCCTCCCGCGAGGTACGCGAGACGCTCGACCTGAGCCGACCGGTGGCCCTGACACTGATCTCGGTGCTGCACTTCCTGCCGGCCGGCCACGATCCGTACACGATCGTGCGCGAGCTGCTGCGCCCCCTGCCCGCCGGCTCGTATCTGGCGCTGTCCTACGCCACGACGGACTTCGCCCCCCAGGAGATGGCCCGCGCCGCCGAGATCTACCGGCGGTCCGGGGTCGCCCTGCGGCAGGGCACCAAGGCCGACGCCGTGCGCTTCTTCGACGGCCTGGACCTGGTCGAGCCCGGCGTGGCGCCGATCCACCGCTGGCGACCCGACCCCGGCGCGGACGTCCGGGTCCGGGACGCGGACATCTCGATGTACGGCGGGGTGGCACGTAAACCCTGACCGGGGCCGCTGACCCCTGACAGGGGTGCGCGGGCGGGCGGCGGGACGCGGTGGCTCGCGCGGCTCACCCCGGCCCCGACCGGAGCCGGGGGAGCATGCGAGGCGTACGCCGAGGCCGGGTGGCCCCGGCACGCGGCGCGACGCCGGGTCAGCGCTCCCGCGCGGCGCTCAGATACACCCAGTGCCCGTCCTGGCGGACGAAGCGACTCAGCTCGTGCTGGCTGTGCGCGTGGCCGCCCACGGTGAAGTCCGCTCGGAACTCGACGGTGCCGTCGGTGTGGAAGGCGGTGCCGCCCTCGGTGCGCAGCACCTCCAGACCGGTCCAGCGCTGGGCCGCATCGAAGCTGATGCCGCCGGGGCGGGTACTGAGGTGCCAGCTCCGCAGCAGGTAGGCGGCGTCGCGGACGACGAACGCGCTGTATCGCGAGCGCATCAGGCGCTCCGCGGTGGCGGCCATGGTGTGCCCGGTGTGCAGGCTGCCGCAGCACTGGCGATAGGAGGCGTCCAGCCCGCACGGACAGGGGGCCAAGGGCTCCACGATGGGCTCGGCCGTCGGCCTGGTCGCCGGTCGCCGGCGCGCGCTCTTCTTGGACATGGCCCCATTCTCCACCGCCGTCACCACGCCGGGCGCGGGCCACAGGGAGGTGAGGCGACCGGGTGTGGCCAGCCGGGCCGGGTGTGCTCGGGCGCACGGGACCCGCGAGGTCGGGCGCACGGTGTCGGACGGGTGCCCACGGGCCGGGTGGGGGCTCGGTGGCCGGCCCGGCGAGGGGCCCGCGGTCGGGAGGGGCGCCGGGGGCGTGCAGCCGGGGCGCGGTGGCGGCCGTGGTCCTCGTCCCGGCTGTCCGGTGTCGATCGGGTCGGCCTCGTCGGCGTGATGCGCGGCGGTGTGCCCGCGCGTGCGGCCATGAGGGGCGTCGGTGTGCGAAGCCGCTGCTCGTCGTGGTGCGGGAGGCGGGTCGGGGAGGGTCCGGAACGCGTCGTTCACGCGTCAACTTTGAGTGAGCGAACGGTCACCTCGCGCGGGATCGGCGGCTGTGGGACGTCGTTCCCACGCGGTGGTGACGACCCGGGAAAGGGGCGTTGGCGTGCGGAAATCGAGTGGTGGTCGGGCCTGTTGGCGCACCTCGGTGCGCAACGCCGGGGCGAGCGCTGGTTTTCGGCCGCCGGAGGGCTCGTCCGGATTGCCATGTGCACGACTCTTGTGGATGGTCTAGGCCAATGCGACCCTGCCTCTGAATACCCCACAGGGGGGGACGTGACGTGCGATGTCCTGGCGCGCCGCGCCTTCCCGAGCTGTGCGATCCCCCCTGCCTACAGATCGTTTTTCACTTGTGTTCCCCCCAAGTTGGAGAATGGAGCCCCCGATGTCCGTTCGACGCAAGGCCGCATCCCTGGGTGCGGTCGGCGCTGCCTCGGCGCTGCTCGTGACCTTCACGCCGGGTCAGGCGAACGCCCACGGCACGATGTTCGGCCCGGTCAGCCGCGTCGCCACCTGCTACGCCGAGGGCCCTGAGAACCCGAAGTCGCAGGTGTGCAAGGACCTCGTCGCCGCGAGTGGCACCCAGCCGCTCTACGACTGGAACGAGGTGAACATCGCCAACGCCAACGGCAAGCACCAGCAGCTCATTCCCGATGGCAAGCTGTGCTCGGCCAACCGTGAGAAGTACAAGGCGCTCGACTGGGCCCGTACCGACTGGCCCACCACCAGCGTCTCCTCCGGGGCGATCAACTTCCGTTACCGCGTGACCGCCGCCCACCCCGGCACGATGACCGTCTACATCACCAAGGCCGGTTACGACCCGACCAAGCCTCTCAAGTGGTCCGACCTGGAGACCGCCCCGGTCGCCACGGCCAACACCGCCCGGACCGCCCCCAGTGGCTGGTACGAGTTCTCCGGCAACCTGCCCAGCCGTACCGGCCGCCACATGCTCTACAAGGTCTGGCAGCGCAACGACAGTGCGGAGGCCTTCTACAGCTGCTCCGACGTCGTCTTCGGTCAGGCCGCCAAGGCCACCGCCAAGGCGCCGTCCCAGCAGCAGATCGACGCGGGTGCCGACAAGTCGACCGTGACCCACCACGGTCACGGCGGCGACCTGCCCGGTGAGCAGGCCACGTCCAACAAGCTCGCCGCCCAGGACGGTGCCGTCGCGCTGAACGCGCAGAACACCGCCTCCGCCACCGGCGGCGACAGCACGCTCCCGCAGACCATCGCGGGCGCCGCCGCCATCGGTATGACGGCGGCCTGCTTCATCATGTTCCGCCGCCGTCGGGCCTGATCGGACAGTCCCACCGGCTCGGGGCCGGGCGCGCCACCTCCCGCGTGCCGGCCCCGCCCCGGGCGCCTCACGCGCCCCCGAGTCGCGGGGCCCGCCGGCCCGCCGGGCCCCCCGCGGGCCGCGGGCC
>NZ_JBHVJC010000026.1:0-140097 GCF_042799315.1 Streptomyces sp. NPDC057702
TGGGCCGTCCTCTTCTCCGGCCTCCTCATCGCCATGATCCCCGTCCTGGCCGTCTACATCATCTTCCAACGCCAGGTCCAAGCCGGACTCACGGCGGGCACACTCAAATAGCCGCCCGCACCACGAGCACTGTTCCCCGAGGTGCCCCGATATCTTCCGGGGCCGTATCGCGTTCGCGAACGCGCGTGAGCCGCCGGGCGACAGCCCGACGGCTCACGGAAGACGTCCCGCCGATATTCCTAGTACTCCACCCAGTTGTGTTCCTGGGCCAGCTCGATGACGCGCTTGCGCGCCAACACCAACTGCGTTCCGGTGAGGGACGGAACGGCGTGCAACAGCGCCTCCGTCAACTCAAGCTGGAACTCGGCGGAGGTCAGCACGTCACAGGTGCCGTCCTCGGCCTCCGTCCGCACGCGCGGCCGCACGACGTCCCCGGACCCCGTGCCGGCCGGCGCGGAACGCTCGATCAGTCGCACGTCGGACGCCTTCAGCCCGCGCTGCCCGTCCTCGATGTCGAAAGCCACCCGCAATCCCGGGCGGAACAGAGACTTGTCGCTCCGCAGGTCGTTCGCGTGCATGAACACGTCCTCATCGCCGTCATCCGGCGTGATGAACCCATAGCCGCGGACTTCGTCAAACCGCAGAATTTTTCCCGTCGCCACCGCGAATACCCCACAACTCAGTTAATCGCTACCACAACCAGTGGCGTCATTCGCCAACGCCGCTCACAGCGTACAAGGAATCCCGTCCACGGGAAGGGCCGAGGGTCCTCGTCGTGGACCGTGCTCACCGATCCCGGCGTTGATCGTGGCGAACGCCCCCACAGGATCGGGGCGTGCTCGACGGTGCGCTCGGCGCGCCAGGCGGCAAACCGGGCGCGCTGCCCGTCGCCCGGGGCCCGGACGGCGTCCGCCTCCTCGGACGCTGACTCCCACAGACGAGCCGACGACACCCCGATCGGCCCCACCACCGCGACCAGGACGTCCCGGGCCGCTCCCACTCCCCGCCCCCGTCGCCAGCCACCCGCCGACCGGCCCCACCCCCGACGCGACGACCACCACGGCCCGACCCCGAGGGCGGGCCGACACCTCGGCGGCCGGGCACCCGGGGCGGGCGCCACGGTCGCCGCAGAGGGCCAGCGTCGGGTCGTCGCCGACGCGCCCACGGGCCTGGCGGACCAGGTGGCCGAGGCGACCTGGTCCGCGCGCGTCTCCGGGCTCACCGACGTGATGGCCCTGTGCGCGGCCGTCCGCGCACGCGGCGCGGTGATCGCCTTCGCCTTCGTCCGCCGCCGCGATCCGCACGAGAGCGCGCGGGAGAGCCGGCCGACCACCCCCACGGGCCGACTCGCCCCCTCCCGGCCGCCGGCACGACGACAACCCCGCCCCGGCCCCCGCCAGACCACCGTCCGACGCGGCGAGGACCCGGCACCGCGCACGCGGCGCCGGCGGGCCGGGACCGTGGGTGACCGAAGCACCGCTGGACCGGACACGGGCCCCCGTGTCACGTTCGAGGTCACGGACAACCAACGGGTGACGGGGGCCGAGCATGTTGGTGACGGAGTTCCGCACGGACGTCGTGCACGCCAGGGAGCGCTTCGCGCTGTGGGCGGAGTTCACAGCCCAGTCGCACATGCCCAACCGGCTGCGCAGCGACGAACAGGACGACTTCCGCGCCGCCGTGTGCGGCCTGGACCTGGGAGAGGTACGGGTGTCCGCGCTGGCCCACCCCCCTCTGGAGATCGTGCGGACCGCGAAGCTGGTCCGCCAGGCCGACCCCGAGGCGTACCAGCTCAACTACTTCCGCAGCGGGTCGGCGAACCTCTCCGTGGCCAGGGACGAGGCGTCGGCGCGCGCCGGCGATCTGGTGATGATGGACAGCAGCCGCCCCTACCGGGGCGACGTGCGCGGGGGGCCCGGCGAGTGGCCGCACATGACCGTGCAGTTCCCCCGTCGGATGCTGTCGCTGCCGGAGCGGACAGTGGCCTCCGTCCTCGCGACCCCCCTCGACGGGAGCCGAGGCATGGCCGGGGTGTTCACCCGCTGGCTGACCGACCTCCGGGCGCGCGCCGACGAGTTCACCCCGGCCGACGTTCCCACCCTGGCCGCGGTCACGCTGGACCTCCTGGCCTCGGTCATCGCCGGCCGCCTGGACGCCGAGCGGGAGCTGAGCCCCAGGGCCCGCCGGCGCGCCCTGCGGGCCCGGATCAACGCGTTCGTCGAACGACACCTGGCCGACCCCACCCTGACCCCCCAGGTGATCGCGGACGCCCACCACATCTCCCTGCGCCAGCTCCAGCAACTGCTGGCGGAGGACGGCACGTCGCCCGCGGCGTGGATACGTCGCCGTCGCCTGGAGCGCTGTCGCGAGGACCTGGCCCACCCCCGACTGGCCGCCCGCCCCGTCCAGGCCGTCGCCGCCCGCTGGGGCTTCACCAACCCGACGCACTTCAGCCGGCTCTTTCGGGCCACCTACGACATGGCGCCCCGGGAGTACCGGCAGTGGCGGCTCACCGCGTGCGCGAACCGGCAACAGCCGTGCGCGTAGGGACCAGTGCCGGCGACCCGGCCGACAGCACAGTGGACATCGCACGCCCGGGGCTCCCCAACGCCCACGGAGGACCGCGCCAGCCACGGAGCCGGCGGGCGCGGACCCGAAGCGGCACCGGCCGGGTCACTCCCGGCCGGCCGGGGCCACGGGCGCGCTTCGCACCATGTCCACCGCACACGTCGACGTGAAGAGGAACGATGCGCATGCGAGCCGCACTCGCTGGCGCCGCCTTGGGAGCCGCCCTGCTGACCGGTGGCACCACCGCCGTCGCGCAGGCCGCACCGGCCGCCACGCCCGCCGAATCGACCACGACCGTCACCCCGCGGGACACCCCCTTCAGCTGGGAACGCGTAGGCCGCTACCCCACGGAGGCGGCGTGCGTCGCCGACGGGAAGAACTCCGCCCACGCGAAGTGGGAGTGCACGCGAAACGGCAGCCGCTGGGAGCTCTGGGTGGAGACCAACTCGTGAACACCCGATAGCCGGAGCGCCGCCTGACCGGGCCGTCGCGAACGGGCCGTCGGGAACGAGGGGGGAGCGTTCCCAGACGGTCGACGGTGACACCGGCGGCACCGCCGGCTGAGCCCGCGGCGCGCCCGCTCCAGGGGTCCGGGAGTATCTCCCGGGCCCCTGGGGTGTTCCCACCCTCGGACCCCGAGCCGGCCCCGGGCCCCTCCCACCCGCCACAGCCCACCGACCGACCGACCGGCGCGCCGCGCCGACACCCGCCCGTCCACATCTGGCCACCACCCCGGCCCGTGGGCGGTGATCGGGACGCGTAAGACTCGTGGGGTCAAGCCGAGAACGAGTGACGAGGAGACCCACGATGCCCCCAGCGGCGCGAACCGAGGACGGCGTTCCCGCCGGGCCCCCACCGCCCGCCACGGGTGCGCGGCCCCGCCCCACCCACCACGGCAGTGTCACCTGCCCACGGCCGGTGTCGGACCCCACCCTGCGGCTGTTCCTCTTCCACCACGCGGGCGGCTCCCACCTCCTCTACCGAGGCTGGGCCGAGGAGTTCCCGGCCGACTGGGAGATCTGCCTGGTCAACGCCCCCGGACGGGGCAGCCTGCACGACGTGGGCCCGCTGCCCAGCAGCGCGGAACTGGTGGACTACCTCGTGGCCGACCTCGCGCCCCTGCTCGACGGGCCCTTCGCCCTCTTCGGGCACAGCATGGGTGGCCTCGTCGCGTACGAACTGACCCGCCGACTCGCCTCCGAGGGCCGACGCGTACCGCTGTGGCTGGGCGTGTCCGCCTGGGGAGCGCCCCGCGTTCCCGGCGCCGACGACGGCCGGCCGGAGGGAGCCGACGGGGCGCCGGGCGGCGGCGCGCGCCTCGCGCGGCACCTGATGCCGGACCCCGAACTGCGCGACTGGCTGCGCTCGGTCGGTGGCACCCCGGCGGAGCTGCTGGACAACGACGAGCTGTGGGCCCTGTTCGCGCCGACCTTCCGGAGCGACTTCGCGGTGGTGGACACCTGGCGCCCGACGCCCGGCGCCGTGCCACCGGAGGTGCCGCTCACCGTCTTCGGCGGCCGGTCGGACGCGGTCGTGCCACCCGCACGGCTCGCCGCCTGGGCCGACCACGCCCCGCGCTACGGGGGCCTGCACCTCCACGAGGGCGACCACTTCTACCTCCGCGACCACCAGACAGCGGTGGCGCGGCAGGTCACCGAGGCCCTCACCCCGCTCCTGCCCACCCGCACGGCAGGAGCGCGCTGACCACCCGCCCCCGCTCGGTACGCCTCAGGCCCCGACGCCCCACCCCACGCCAGCGACCCGACCCCCGCCCGACGCCCACGGTGTTGCGGCCGAGTGAACCCGGGTGAACGGCGATGAACACCCGATGCCGTCTCCACCCCCGCGACCCACCCACCCGACGCCCTCGCCGACCCCGCCCGCCGCTCCCACCACACCGGCCGGACCGCCCCGCCCGCACGCCGCGAAGCACCAGGTCAGCCTCGTGCGGTAACGGGCCGCGGGTGGGCCGGGGCAGGCGGTCGCGGGTCGCCGGGGCGGGTGTCGTGGCGCGGCGGCCGGGGGGCTCGGCCCCACCGGTGGGGTGTTGACGCGGCGCCCGGGCCGTTGTCACGCTCCCGCCCATGCCCGCCACCAGTCCGCAGCCGCCACGCCGCCCGTACGCCGTGTCGCGGGTCGCCCCCGACAGGTGTCCGTCCCGCCCGGCCACCCCTCGGCACTGACGGGCCTGGCACGGCCCGCCTCGTCACGCCACGGACCCGCGCCGGCCGGTCGCCGCCTGCCCCGTCCACGCGACGAGGCCGTCCCACCCGCCGGTCGGGCCTGTTCCGCCACCCCACACCGAAAGGGCACCGCCATGACCACCGCGCCGACCCCCGGGCTCACCGCGACCGGCCCGGTCGCGAACGAGGGCCCGCCGCGCGCCACCCGCCTCAACGGCCGTATCGGCGCCGTCATCGAGGGCGTACGGCTCGGCGGCGACCTGGACGCCGCCACGGTGGCCACCGTCCGGGCGCACATCCTGGCGCACAAGGTGGTCTTCTTCCGTGGCCAACACCACCTGGACGGGGCCGGGCACGAGGCGTTCGCCAGGTTGCTGGGCACGCCTGTCGCCCATCCCACCGTCCCCTCCGGCGACGGCCGCTACGCGCTGAGCATCGCCTCCGACCACGGCGGCCGGGCCAACCAGTGGCACACCGACGTCACCTTCGTCCCGGCCTACCCGGCCTTCTCCATCCTGCGCGCCGAGGTCATTCCGCCGTACGGGGGGAACACCCTGTGGTCCAACACCGCCGCCGCGTACGCCGAACTCGCCGCGCCGCTGCGCACCCTCGCCGACAGCCTGCGGGCCCTGCACTCCAACGAGTACGACTACGCCGCTGTCAGGCCCGACGCGAACGACGCCCAACTCGTCCAGTACCACGAGGTGTTCACGTCCACGACCTTCACCACCGAGCACCCGGTGGTGCGCGTGCACCCCGAGACGGGCGAACGCACCCTGCTGCTGGGCAACTTCGTCCAGCGGATCAAGGGGGTGTCCAGCAAGGACTCGCGCCTGCTCGTCGAGTTGCTCCAGCACCACGTCGAGCGCCCGGAGAACACCGTGCGGTGGCAGTGGCAGGCCGGTGACGTGGCCATCTGGGACAACCGCGCCACCCAGCACTACGGGGTGGACGACTCGGACGACCACCCGCGCGTGCTGCGGCGGATCACCGTCGACGGGGAGACCGCCGTCGGTGTGGACGGGCGGCCGAGCGTGCTGGTGAGCCCGGCGCGGGTGCCGAACCCGCCGTTCGGCATCGCCTCCGGGGCCAGCGCCGCCGTGGTCGGGTCGTCGGTCGCCGACTCGGCCGACTGAGCGCGGCCCGCTCGGGCCGGGTGCGCGGGCCGGGGGTCGACGCTGCCGGGCCAGGGTGGGACGGGCCACGGGCAGGGCCGGGCGCGGCGCGAGGCGCGGGCGGCCGGATGTCGGGGCGCCGGGGATCGGCCGGGGTGGCCGTGGGGGAGTGGGGCCGGAACGCGGGCGCTGCGCGCCGCCGCCCCCGTGCGGTCCCGTGGCCTGCGCCCGGGACCGGCCCGCGTCGCGGGCATCGTGCGGTGGCGCCGTTCAGGAGGCGGGGACCTCGGCCGCGCCGTCGGAGTGCGAGAGCGCGGCCGAGAGGCTGTCGTGGATCAGGAAGACCTCGGTCAGCCGGGTGGCGCGCAGCAGCTTGAGCGTGAACGAGTCGGCCACCACGATCCGCAGCAGCCGACCCCGGCGCCGCAGCCGGTTGGCGAGCTGGCACAGCACACCCAGACCGCTGCAGTCGATGAAGGTCACCCCCGTCAGGTCGACCACCACGTCGGGCTGCCGTTCCAGGTCCTGACCTGCGAGAAAGTCGCTGTTGGCGGCGGCGACGAGGATGTCTATCTCGCCGTGAAGCTCGATGATCAGGAACCTGTCAATGGTCCAACGCCTGATCGCGTAGGGGAGTTCGTACTGCTCGGACATGGGGCGCTCCCTCGCCAGTGAAGGCGGGTCGATGGTTACTCTGTGTTACTTTCCTCTGCCGTCCGGAACCCGGGGAGGTCTGTTCTCGTGTCGTTCACCCGCTGTATTCACGCCCGGGTTCGAGGCGGCTACCAGGGATGATGCCCAATTCGACGGTGATCTACCGTCGGAAGGGGAACTTCTTGTGCCGAATCCACATTCCGGCCGATGATTACTAGGAGTAGTGGGCTTCCGGGGTGAGTTTGGCGAAGTCTCACCCGCGTACGTACAGTTCGGGGGTTTGCTGGTAGCACGAGGCCGAGGGACGGTAGCGGCGATGACGGTGGCTGAGGAAAGCCCGGCCGAGGAGCAGGGGATCGACCCCGACCGACTCGCGGCCTGCCTGGGTGTGCTGGCGGAGCTCGACCGGCTGCCACTGGACCACCCCGACGCGATAGCCGTGCGACGGGCCACGGCCGGCATCTACCGGACGGTCAAGCAGCGTCGACGCCAGGAGCGGCGCGCGGCCAAGACCGCCCACGACAAGGCGGTCACCGAGGCCACCGCCACCGGCGCGGCCGACCGGATCGACGACGAGACGATGGGCATCCCGCTGGCCGCCACCGCGACCACCGAGATCGTGGGCGTGCTCCAGCGCCCCCGGTCCTGCTACATCTGCAAGACCCGGTACACCGAGGTGGACGCCTTCTATCACCAGATGTGCCAGCCGTGCGCCAAGGAGAACCGGGCCCGGCGCGACGCCCGTACCGACCTGAGCGGCCGGCGCGCGCTGCTCACCGGTGGCCGCGCCAAGATCGGCATGTACATCGCGCTGCGGCTGCTGCGGGACGGTGCGCACACCACCATCACCACGCGCTTCCCCCACGACGCCATCCGCCGCTTCAAGGCGATGCCCGACAGTCCGGAGTGGCTGCACCGGCTGAAGGTCGTCGGAATCGACCTGCGGGACCCGGCCCAGGTCGTCGCACTGGCCGACTCGGTCAGCGCCGAGGGCCCGCTGGACATCCTCATCAACAACGCCGCCCAGACCGTGCGGCGCACCCCGCGCGCCTACGCCGAGCTGATCACCGCCGAGGAGGCGCCGCTGCCGGCCGGTGAGCTGCCCGCCAAGGAGGTCTTCGGCCACTTCGGCAGCGGCAGCCACCACGAGCTGCCCGGTCAGGGCGAGCGCTCCGGCGACCTGACGCCGAACGCGATCACCGCCCTGGCGCTCACCGGCGGCTCGGCCTCGCTCGCCCGGATCGAGGCCGGCAACGCGATCGACGCCGGCGGCCTGGTGCCCGACCTGGACGCCAGCAACAGCTGGGTCCAGCGGGTGAACGAGGTGGACCCGCTCGAACTCCTCGAAGTCCAACTCTGCAACGTGACGGCGCCGTTCGTCCTGGTGAGCCGGTTGCGGCCGGCGATGGCCGCCGCCGCGGCCCGCCGCAAGTACGTGGTGAACGTCTCGGCGATGGAAGGGCAGTTCAGCCGCGGCTACAAGGGCGCCGGCCACCCGCACACCAACATGGCCAAGGCCGCCCTGAACATGCTCACCCGCACCAGCGCCCAGGAGATGCTGGAGACCGACGGCATCCTGATGTCGGCCGTCGACACCGGCTGGATCACCGACGAGCGGCCCCACCCCGACAAGGTCCGCCTCGCGGCCGAGGGCTTCCACGCCCCGCTCGACCTGGTGGACGGCGCGGCCCGGGTCTACGACCCCATCGTCCGTGGCGAACTCGGCGAGGACCTCTACGGCTGCTTCCTCAAGGACTACGCGCCCTCGTCCTGGTGACCCCGTCGGCGCGGCGGCCCGGCCGCCGCCTCACCCGGGAGCCACGGGCCGCCCGCCCGTGACCACCCGCCCCGGCCCCGAACACCTGGTGGCCCGCGCCGAGTCGGCGCGGGCCACGGGTCGTGCCAGCGGAAGAGCGGGACGTCAGCGCCCGCGGTGGTGTCAGGTGCCCGGCTTGCGACCGTAGACGAAGGTGTCGTCGCCGTTCCGGAGCAGGCTCCAGTACTTCTTGGCGTCGGCCGTGCGCATGTTGACGCAGCCGTGCGAGCCCGGCGCCGACCACACGTTGCCACCGATCGCGTGGAACGCCTGCCCGCCGTCGAAGAACTGGCTGTAGGGCATGCGCACGTGGTACAGCGTCGACCAGTGGTTGATGTTGCGGAAGTAGACCTTCTTGGAACCGGTGCGCGTCTCGTGTCCGTCGCGGCCGGTACGCACCGGCACCGGGCCGTACACGAGCTTCTTGCCGTCCTGTATCCAGCTCAGCTGTCGGCCGAGGTCCACACACGCGATACGGCCCCGGTTGGTCGGGCACTTCTTCGCCTTGTTGGGGTTCTTGCCCGCCGCCCGCTGCTTGCCGACCAGGTCCATCATGGAGCGGGTCACCGGCCCCGCGTAACCGATGTTGGGGGAGATGGCGTGTGCCGTCTGGAAGGAGCGGATGGCCCGACAGTCGGCGGCAGACTGCTTGCCGTCCACCGGGCGGCCGAGGAACCTCTCGGCCTGCTTCTGGTACGGGCCCGCCTTCGCCGTACAGGCGCTGGCCGCCTGCGCGCTGCCGCTGCCCAGCGCGACGCTCAACGGCACCGTCAGGCCGGCGATGCCCAGCAACACCCCCACCCGGCGGCCCACTGCCCGGCGCCTGCTCCCGCGCGGGCCCTGCTCGTTGCTCTCGTTCATTCTCATGCCTCATATGACTGTTCATATGACCTCTTGGTTGCCGGTGACGACGGCGAAATCTCGCGAGGTCCACCCCCGGTGTCCCGCCCGCCCGAACCCCTCCGCCCTCGCGGCCCGCACACCCACCACCGACCGCCCAACCCGCCGCCGGAAACGGTGTGTTCCCGCCCGGCGAAGCGGCCGGAGCGCCGAGGCGTACGCGATCTTCGACGGGCTCCCGAGCCGGTGCGGGCGACCCGGGGCGCGCCCCGCCCCCGCCGTGGGCCCCGCGCGCTGGCCCCGTCCGGCGCGGATCGCCGCCGGGCGCGGGGCGGCGCGTGAGAGCGTGGGGCGGGCGGGTGCCGGCGCGGGCCGGGACCGGCGAGCCGGACGACGACCCACGGGAGGTCACGCGATGGCGGCCAGCGCGGCAGAGCGACTCGACGCGGCGGTACGACGGCTGACGCCGCCGCCGGACGCCAACCGGCTGGTGCCGCTGGTCGCGGCGGGGACGGCGCCGCTGGGTGCCGTCGCCACCCTGGCCCTGGAGCAGTACCGCATCATCGACAGCGACCGGCGCGCCTTCCTCCACCTGGCCCAGCGCTCCGTCGACGAGCCGGCCATCAGCACCTTCTTCACCGCGATGGCGGACGGCGAGTACATCGCCATGACCCGGCTGCACGACCTGGCCGCCACCTGCCGGCTCGACGAGGCGACCGTACGCGGCTACCACCCCCGCTCCGGCTGCCAGGCGTATCCGGCGTACCTGGCGTGGCTGGCACTGAACGCCGAACCCGCCGACGTCGTCCTGGCCCTGGTCGCCAACTTCGCCGCCTGGGGCGCGTACTGCGCGGCGATGTCCGACGGGCTGCGCACCCACTACGGCTTCGACGCCCGGGCCTGTGGCTTCTTCGACTTCTTCGCCCAACCGGCGCCGGGCGACGCGGAGCGGGCGCTGGCGGCCGTGCGGGCCGGGCTCGACAGCGGCCGGCTCACCGAGGCCGCCGACCCGTACGGGGACCTCGTCCTGACCTACGAGCTGATGTTCTGGAACACGTTGGCCGACGTCGCGCCGGTCCGCCCGCCCCGCTGAGCGCCCGCACCCGGCCCCGCCCAGCCCCACCACCCGGCCCCACCACATGGCCCGCCGTAATCCGGACCGAGGGTGTCGGGTATGGGCGAGAGCATCGCGCCATGACGACGAGTTGGCACGACGTACGCCAGGCGGCCCCCGCGCTCGCGAGCCGGGTCGAGGCGAGCTTCGCGGCGCACCGACACCACGTCCTGGCGACCCTGCGCGCCGACGGGTCTCCTCGGGTGACCGGCCTTGAAGTGGCCTTTCTCGGCGGCGAGGTCTGGCTTGGCATGATCTGGCACTCCCGTAAGGCGCTGGACCTGCGGCGCGACGCGCGGCTGGCGGTACACGCCAACCCGGGGCCGGGAGCGGACCTGCTGGCGGGGGACGCGCGGTTCGGCGGGCGGGCGGTGGAGGTGACGGAGGGCCCCGCGCGAGCGGCGTACATCGCTGAGATCAAGCCACCGCAACCCTTCCACCTGTTTCGTATCGATGTGAGCGATGTGACCCACACACTGATCATCGACGGCGACCTCCGGCTGTGGACCTGGCGGCCGGGAGGGGGCCCACGGACCGTGTGGCCGCACGGGCGGGCGGCCTCGGGCGCGTCGGGCGGCTCCCGGGACACGGGCCAGGAGGCGGGGGAGGGGTGCTAACCGCCCTGGCCGTGCGTGGCTTGACCTGGGGCGTTGTCCGCGCGCTCGGGTGGGCGGGGCGAGGTGGGCCGGCCGGTTCGGCCCCGGCCGGCGCCGTGTCGCGCGGGGCGGGGGCGTGGGAGTAAATGGGAAGGGAAGGGGCAGCCGGTCGGTGACGGGCGGATTGTCCGTGCACGCGAACCACAGGAGTTTCCTCATGGCGTACGACATCACAGCGATGACGGTGCCGCCGATCTACCCGGAGCCCGTGCCACCCGGCACGCCCGACCCAGTCCCGCCGACGCCCACGCCACCCCCCGGTCCCGGTCCCGGCCCAGGTCCGGGGCCCGAGCCGGGCCCGGTGCCGCCTCTTCCGCCGGACCCGGTCCCCGCGCCGGGACCCACACCGGGGCCCGAGCCGACCCCACAGCCGGACCCGGTGTAGGGCAGGCGGGCCGGCCGGGCCGGCGCGCTGTCACGGTGCCGTCCGGGGCGCTCGCCCCGGGCGGCACCGCCATGCCCGGCGCCGGGCACCGAGCGATACCGGATATCCACCCGGAGCGGGCACACGCTGGATGAACCAAGGCGACAACGGGCTGAATTCATGGCTTTCCCAGGCCATGTGGCGGCCTAGGCTAAGGGCGGGGCATAGGGCGACGGCATGAGGGCGCGCGAGCGCGCGAAGCAGAACGGAGCATGACCTGCCATGCCCACATCGTCCGCGGATCTCTACCACGTGCCAGGCGAGCAGGCGGACTGGACGCCCGGCGTCGACCCCGTACCGCTGCACCGGCTCTCGGTGCCGGCCCCCAACATCCT
This sequence comes from Streptomyces sp. NPDC057702, assembly GCF_042799315.1. Taxonomy (NCBI): domain Bacteria; kingdom Bacillati; phylum Actinomycetota; class Actinomycetes; order Kitasatosporales; family Streptomycetaceae; genus Streptomyces; species Streptomyces sp. NPDC057702. The sequence continues at coordinate 11,706 of NZ_JBHVJC010000026.1, forward strand.
GCCGTTCGCGATCGGCACCTTCGACAGCATCGGGCCGCTGTCCCGGGCCGCCTTCCCCCACCGGCACACCTTCTACGAGCTGCTCTACGTCACCTCCGGCACCGGCACGCACGTCATCGAGCAGGTCCCCTGGCGACTGCGCCCACCCCATCTGTGTGTGATCGCGCCCGGCCAGGTGCACTACTGGGCCGGGGTGCGCGACCTCCAGGGCTGGGTCGTCCTGTTCACCGACGACTTCCTGATCTCCCACCCGGAGGACCGGGCCGTGTTGCGGCGGCTGGCCGAGCGGCCCTGGCTGCACCCCGAGCCCGACACGGCGCCGGCGCTCGCGGCGCTGATATCCGACATGGGACGCGAGTTCCGGGAGCGTGAGGACGGCTTCATCACCGTGCTGCGTTCCTACCTGCATGTGCTGACCGTCCGCGCCCAGCGGCTGCCGGGCGCGCTGCCGCCCGAGGAGGAGGCCGTCGGCCGCTCCACGGCCGTGGCCCGACAGTTCGCACAGCTGCTGACCATGCACACACGCACCGGGGGCGCCGTGGAGCCACTCCGTACGGCCGGTGCCACCGCGGGACAGTCGGCCGTACGCGCCACCGTCGGCGCCTACGCCGTGCGCATCGGGGTCTCCGTGGGCTACCTCACCGAGGCCGTCAAGCGCACCACCGGGCGGACCCCGGGCCAGATGATCCGGGAGGCGGAGATCCGGGAGGCCAAACGACTTCTGGCGGCCACCGGACTGACGGTCAGTCAGGTAGCGCGCGAGGTGGGCTTCTCCGACCCGGCGTACTTCTGCCGCTTCTTCCGCCGCGAGACGGGCGTCAGCCCGGGGGACTTCCGCCGTCAGGCGGACCGCGATCCGGTGCCGCCGACGGCCGCCCGGCCTACCGGCGGGAATCACCACGTTCGCCGAATCGAGTCCATCGACCGGCCCTGAGCGCTCCGCATAAGTTCAGTCCCGCTCGTACGGCCAGCACGACTCACCCCCAAAAAATGACCGCGGGAGGAACACCGTGGAAGGCGAGAACACTCAAGACCCCCAGGCGCACGAGGTGTCGCGCAGAGGCATGACCCGCAAGACGCTGCTCAAGGCGGCGCTCGCGGCGGCCCCCCTGCCGATCGTGCTCGGTGGCGTCTCCTGGGCGAAGGACGACCGGACGCCCTCGGGGCAGCCGCTCGCGCCCACCCCGTACTGCGACGACAACGACGACCCGACGCCGCCGCAGATGGAGGGCCCGTACTTCAAGCCCAACTCGCCCCGTCGCACCTCGCTGATCGAGTCGGGGATCACGGGCACCAAGCTGACGCTGACCGGCTACGTCTTCGGCCTGTCGTGCCGGCCCATCGCCAACGCGCTGCTGGACTTCTGGCAGGCGGACGTGCGTGGGGCCTACGACAACCGTGGCTTCCGGCTGCGCGGTCACCAGTACACCGACGCCCAGGGCGCCTTCAAGCTGGAGACCATCGTCCCCGGCCTCTACCCGGGCCGCACCCGGCACATCCACGTCAAGGTGCAGGCCCCGAACCGGCCCATCCTCACCACCCAGCTCTACTTCCCGGGTGAGCCGGGCAACAACAGCGACCCGATCTTCCACCCGGCGCTGCTGATGGACGTCTCCAACGGTGGTGGCGGGAAGCTGGCGAAGTTCGACTTCCTGCTCAACGTGAACCAGCGCGCCGGTCGCTGACGCCCTGGTGAGCACCTGACCACCTGAGCCCACCGCTCGAACCGTCCGCTGCCCCTGCACCACTTCCCCACACGCCGCGCGGCGCGGCTGGTGCGCACGCGTCGCGCGGTCAGGGCACGGCATGGTGGAACGGGTACCGCCCCGCTCGCCTTCCTCGCAGGGCGAGCGGAGCGGCGCCGCGTCCGGCATCGTGGGACGGGCGAGCCTCCCCGCTCATCGCCCGCCCGCCCCCACGTCCCCGGAAGGTGGCACCGTGCCCGCTCCCCTGCCTCGCCCCCGCTCACCGCTGGCCAGGGACGCCGACCCGCTTGCGGGGCCCGGCCGGTGGGAGGCCGCCCGGTGATCCTCGCCCTCGTCCTCGACTGCGCCGACCCGTGTGCCCTGGCCCCGTTCTGGGAGCAGGCGCTCGGGTACCGCGTGGTGCGCCACAACCCGCCCTTCGTCGCCCTCGGCGATCCCGCCGGCGTCGGCCCCGAACTGCTGCTCCAGGGGGTGCCCGAACCCAAGCGCGCCAAGAACCGTATGCACCTCGACCTGCGCGTGCCCCACATGGAGCCCGAACTGGCCCGGCTGCGCGCGCTGGGCGCACGACAGGTGCGGGGCCCCTTCGTCGACAACGGCTGGCTGACGACCGTGTTGCGGGACCCGCAGGACAACGAGTTCTGCGTGCTGGTCGCGCCGTCGACGACCGACCCCACCACCGGGGCGGACCCCGGCGCCACCACGAGCCCGGACCCGGACACCGGGGTGTGACGGGGAACCGGCGGCCACCCAGGCTCCGACCCGGCGCCACCCGCGACGCCCCGCGGGCCGGTGCGGGCCGCGTCCCCGCCCGGACGCCCGGTCAGACCTGGTCGCCGCCGCCTCGCGGCGCGCGTCCCCGGCGGCGTATCCAGTACGCGGGCAGGAACCAACACCCGGTGAACCAGACCAGTACCGCCCCCACCAGCCAGCCCGCCGCCGCGTCCGAGACCACCACCCGCAGGATCAGCAGCAGCGCGGAGCCGATCGTGCACAGCAGCAGGCCCAGCCCGGTCAGCGTGCAGCGCGAGGCCCAGACGACCGTCTGCGGCTTGACGCCCCAGCCGGTGACGAACCGGTGGATGGAGACCGGGGCGATCAGCGCCCCGGTGGCGCCCGCCCCCAGCAACACGGTGACCACGTAGATCGTGCGGTTGGTGTCCGACAGGTCGGGGAAGCGCGGTGTGAAGGCGACCGTGAGCAGGAACGCCAGCAGGATCTGCACCCCGGTCTGCGCGACCCGTACCTCCTGGAGCAACTCGGCCCAGCGGCGGTCCGCGCGCTCCTCCCGGCTCTCGTCCCGCCCGTTACGGCCCGCCGGCGGGATGGGCGCGCTCCCGTGGGCCGTGGCTCCCCTCGGCCGGTCGGCCGACTCGCTCACGCCCATGACCAGTCCCGCACCTCGGGCAGGTCCTCCCCGTGCTCCCTGATGTACGCGTGGTGTTCGGTGCGCTTGTCCTTCATGCGCTGGCGCACCGCGATGGCCGTCAGCGCCAGGCCCGGCACCCGGTCGATGACGTCCATGACCAGCCGGTAGCGGTCCATGTCGTTGCGGACGACCATGTCGAACGGGGTGGTCGTGGTGCCCTCCTCCTTGTAGCCGCGCACGTGCAGGTTGGCGTGTCCGGTGCGCCGGTAGGTCATCCGGTGGATCAGCCACGGATAGCCGTGGTAGGCGAAGATGACCGGCGCGCCGGTGGTGAACACGGCGTCGAAACCGCTGTCCGGCAGGCCGTTCGGATGGTCCTCGGGCGGCAGCAGTCGCATCAGGTCCACGACGTTGACCACCCGCACCGCCAGCTGTGGCAGGTACGCCCGCAACAGGGACGCCGCGGCCATCACCTCCGTCGTCGGCACGTCACCGGCGGCGGCCAACACCACGTCCGGGGCGCGCCCGGTGTCGGTGCCCGCCCAGTCCCAGACGCTGACGCCCCGGTGGACGTGGTGGATCGCGTCCTCGACGGACAGCCAGTCGAAGGTGGGTTGCTTGCCCGCCGCGACGATGTTGATCCGGTCCCGGGTGTCCAGCGTCCGCGCGGCCACCGCGAGCAGCGTGTTGGTGTCCGGCGGCAGGTAGACCCGGATGGTGTGCGGGTCCTTGTTGACCATGTGGTCGATGAACCCCGGGTCCTGGTGCGAGAAACCGTTGTGGTCCTGGCGCCAGACGTGCGAGGTGAGCAGGTAGTTCAGTGAGGCGACCGGCATCCGCCAGGGCAGCTCGCGCGCGACCTTGAGCCACTTGGCGTGCTGGTTGGCCATCGAGGTGACGATGTGGATGAATGCCTCGTACGAGGAGAACAGCCCGTGTCGCCCGGTCAGCAGGTAACCCTCCAACCAACCCTGGCAGTTGTGCTCCGAGAGCATCTCCAGGACCCGTCCGTCGCGGGCCAGGTGTTCGTCGGTGGGCAGGATCTCGTCCTGCCACCCCTTGGCGCTGGCCTCGTACACGTCCTGGAGTCGGTTGGAGGCCGTCTCGTCCGGCCCGAAGAGCCGGAAGTCCCGCCGCTCGGCGGTGGCCCGCAGCACCTCGCGCAGCAACCCGCCCAGCGCGCGCGTCGGCTCGTGGAGCGTGGCGCCCGGCGTGCCCACCTCGACGGCGTGGTCGCGGATGTCGGGCAGCGGCAGCGAGCGCAGCAGCAGGCCGCCGTTGGCGTGCGGGTTGGAGCCAAGGCGTCGCGCGCCGCTGGGCACGTGGCCCAGCACCTCGGGGCGCGGGCGGCCCTTGGCGTCGAAAAGCTCCTCGGGGCGGTACGAGCGCAGCCACGCCTCCAACCGGGCCAGGTGTTCGGGGTGTTCGCGCACTTCGGACAACGGCACCTGGTGGGCGCGCCACGTGCCCTCGACCGGCTTCCCGTCCACCTCCCTGGGACCCGTCCAACCCTTGGGCGTACGCAGCACGATCATGGGCCAGCGGGGCCGGGCGGCCGTGGTCGTGTCACCGGCCCGGGCCCGTCTCTGGTAGGCGGCGATGCGGTCCAGACAGGTGTCGAGCGCGGCGGCCAACCGCTGGTGCACGGTGTGCGGGTCGCTTCCGCTGACGTGGATCGGGTCGTGCCCGTAGCCGCGCAGCAGGTCGTCCAGCTCCTCCCGGGGCAGCCGGGCCAGCACCGTCGGGTTGGCGATCTTGTAGCCGTTCAGGTGCAGGATGGGCAGCACCGCCCCGTCGTGCACGGGGTCGAGGAACTTGTTGCCGTGCCACCCGGTGGCCAGGGGTCCGGTCTCCGCCTCGCCGTCCCCGACGACGGCCGCCACCAGCAGGTCGGGGTTGTCGAAGGCGGCGCCGTAGGCGTGGCTGAGCGCGTAACCCAGCTCGCCACCCTCGTGGATCGAGCCGGGCGTCTCGGGCGCCACGTGGCTGGGCACCCCGCCGGGGAAGGAGAACTGGCGGAACAGGCGCGCCATCCCCGCCGCGTCGCGCGAGACGTCCCGGTAGACCTCCGAGTAGCTGCCGTCCAGCCAGCAGCAGGCCACGGTGGCCGGGCCGCCGTGGCCGGGCCCGGTGACGTGGATGGCGTTCAGGTCGCGGGCGCGGATGACGCGGTTGAGGTGGGCGTAGACCAGGTTGAGCCCCGGGCTCGTCCCCCAGTGACCGAGCAGTCTGGGTTTGATGTGCTCCGGGCTCAGCGGCTGGGTGAGCAGGGGGTTGTCCAGCAGGTAGATCTGCCCGACGGCCAGGTAGTTCGCGGCCCGCCAGTACCGGTCCACGGTGGCGAGGTCGTGATCGGACAGCGGTGGTGCGGGGGCTGTGGCCATGCCGCGGCCTTTCTTCTGTGGGGGGCGCCGACGCCTCACGTCTACCCACCCTCGCGCCGTCATGCCTGGCGCGCGAGCCCGGGCCCGTACGGGAGCGACGCCCGCCGGGGGCCACGGCGCGGGGGCGCGGACAGGGGGGCTGGGGAGCGCGTTTGCGGGGTACCCGGAGGGCCTGCATGGTCGAACGACGGGGTCGCGGCCCGCGCGCCACGCCCCGCGCCCGCCTGACGCGCGGCGCGGCCGACGGCGGCGGGCCGGCGCCCCCGGGCACCGCGAGCCAAGGAGGCACCCCCATGCCCATCGCCACCGTGAACCCGGCGACCGGCGAAACCCTCATGACCTTCGAAGCGCTGAGTCAGGAGGCGGTGCGCGAGCGGCTGGCGCTCGCGACGGCCGCCTTCGCCGACTACCGCACCACGAGCTTCGCGCACCGCGCCGAACTGCTCCACCGGGCCGCCGACCTGCTCGAAGCCGACCAGGAACCGGTCGCGCGGGTCGTCACCACCGAGATGGGCAAGACGCTGGCCGCCGCCCGCGCCGAGGCCGCCAAGTGCGTGAAGACGATGCGCTGGTACGCCCGCAACGCCGAGCACCTGCTCGCGGACGAGCAGCCGGCCCCCGACGACGTCGCCGACTCGGGCGCCGTCCGCGCCTTCGTGCGCTACCGCCCCGTCGGCCCGGTGCTCGCCGTCATGCCGTGGAACTTCCCCCTGTGGCAGGTCGTACGGTTCGCCGCGCCCGCCCTGATGGCCGGCAACGTGGGCCTGCTCAAACACGCCTCGAACGTGCCACAGACCGCGCTCTACCTGGAGGAGCTGTTCCGCAAGGCGGGCTTCCCGGTCGGTGTCTTCCAGACGCTGCTGGTCGGCTCGGGAGCCATCGAGGGCATCCTGCGCGATTCCCGGGTGGCCGCGGCGACCCTGACCGGCAGCGAGCCCGCCGGGCGGTCGGTGGCCGCGATCGCCGGCGACGAGGTCAAGAAGACCGTGTTGGAGCTGGGCGGCAGCGACCCGTACCTGGTGCTGCCCTCGGCCGACGTCCGGCGAGCGGCGCGCACGGCCGTCACCGCGCGGACCCAGAACGCGGGCCAGTCCTGCATCGCCGCCAAGCGCTTCATCGTGCACGAGCGGGTCTACGACGCCTTCACCGAGGAGTTCGTCGCGGGCATGCGAGCCCTGCGGGTGGGCGACCCGACGGACGAGGAGACCGACGTGGGGCCGCTGTCCAGTGAGTCGGCCCGCGAGACGTTGGAGGAGCTGGTCGACGACGCCCTGCGCCACGGGGCGAACGCCCTGTGCGGTGCCCGCCGCCCGCCGGACCAGCCGGCGGGCTGGTTCTACGAGCCGACCGTGCTCACCCGCCTGGGTCCCGAGGCGCGCATCCACCGCGAGGAGGCGTTCGGACCCGTCGCCTCGCTGTACCGGGTCGCTGACCTGGACGAGGCGATCGACCTGGCCAACGACACCTCCTTCGGGCTCAGCTCCAACGCGTGGACACGCGACGAGGCCGAGCAGGAGCGACTGATCCGCGACCTGGCGGCCGGTGGCGTCTTCTTCAACGGCATGACCGCCTCCCACCCGGCGCTCCCCTTCGGCGGCGCCAAGCGCTCCGGCTACGGGCGCGAGCTCGCCGGCCACGGCATCCGGGAGTTCTGCGAGGTCACCACGGTCTGGTACGGCCCCCCGAACGGGTGACCCGCAGCCGGCGGGAGGCCACTGGGGAGCGCCCCGGCGCGAGGCTCGCCGGGGCCGCGCGGTGAACCTCCCGCCGGGGCGGCCTCAGTCGGCCCCGGCCGCGCGCACCAGGACCCGCAGTGTGCGCAGGCCCTGGTCGGCGGCGTCCGGGACGCGCATCCCGGCGGCCACACCGGTACGCAGGTAGCGCAGCACCGGTGTGGTCAGCCGCTCGCCCGGCAGTGCGGCCGGAATGCCCGGCGGGTAGGGGGTGAGCATCTCCGCCGCGATCCGCCCGGCCGCCTCGTCCAGCGGCACGTCCTCGACCGTGCCGAAGTAGGCGTCCCGTGGCAGGCACACCTGCTCCAACCGCAGCTCCGCCGATGTGGGAACCGCCACCGCGGGCGCGTCCCGCAGCTCCGGCAGGTGCCGCACCAGGTCCCGCAGCGCCGCCAACAGCGGCTCCGTGGTCCGCTCGGAGTCGGCGTGGGTGAGCTGGGTGCTGATCCGCCGGTGGTCGACGAGGTGCGCGTCCACCCCGTGCCGCTCCCGCAGCCACCGCGCCGCCCGGTACCCGGTGGTGCCCGTCTCCGCGAGGTCGATCACCACGGGCAGCGGGTCCAGGTCCGCTGCGCGTCCAGGGCCGACGAAGTCGGCCCGGTCGCCCACGTGCAGCCCCGGCATCGCCTCGATCTCGGCCCGTACCCGGTGGGCCAGGTCGAGCGCGGCGCCGATGAGCCGGTGGCCGTGTTCGACCATCTGCCGGCGCCAGCCGTCCAGGCCGGCGTAGATGAGCACCGAGGGGCTGGTGGTGCCGAGCAGGTCGGCCCGGGAGGCGAGTGCGGCGGGGTCGATCAGGTCGCCACCCAGGTGGAAGACGGACCCCTGCTCCAGACCGCTGCCCATCTTGTGGATGCTGGTCACGCACACGTCGGCGCCGGCGTCCATGGCCCAGGTCGGCAGGTCGGGATGGAAGGGCAGGTGGGCGCCCCACGCCTCGTCCACGATCAGTGGCCGTCCGCGCCGGTGGCACACGTCCGCGAGAGCCGGCAGGTCAGCGCACGCACCGTAGGGGGTGGGGCTGGTCACCAGCGCGCCCCGGGCGTCCGGGTGCCGGGCGAACGCGGCCTCGTAGGCATCGGGCGCCGGCGGGTGGGCCAGCCGTCGCTCGGCGTCCCACTGCGGCTCCACCCACACCGGTCGTACCCCGGACAGGATCAGCCCCGCGACCACGGCCTTGTGCGCGTCCCGGCCCACCAGCAGCTTCTCCTGCGGGCCGGCCACCGCCAGCATGGCCGCCTTGACCGACAGGGAACTGCCGCAGGTGGAGAAGAACGTGAGCCGCGCGTGCACCGCCTCGGCCATCAGCTCCTCGGCCCGCGCCAGCACCCGGTGTGACTCCTGATGATCGTCGAGGCCGCCGATGGCCAGCACGTCCGAGGCGAAGGCGGCGTCCCCGAGCACCGCCCGCACCCGAGGGTCGGCGCCCCGTGCCTGTTTGTGTCCCGGGGGTGAGTACGACAGCTCGTCGCTGTTCCGGTAGCGGTCAAGGGCCCGCAGAATCGGCGCTTCGCTCTGGTCCATGGAGCGACGGGTTCCCCGTGAGCGCGAGACCTACCAGCGCCGTACGCCGACCGTGGCCGCCTCCCTACGCACCGTCCCGGGGCGGGGCGTCGAGCAGTGTCGCGCGGGCGATCTCGATGGCGTGATCTCTGCGCCCCAGGTGACATCAGAGACATGTGGGACCGGCCACTTCGATACGGTTCGCCCACACCCTCACCTCGTGGCGCCACTGGGAGATGCCCTGTCCGGAGCGCTCCACGGTAATTGGTCGCTGCATCAACTAACCCCGCAAAGTGTGCATTCACGACAGGCGCCATTCGGCCGATTTCCCGCATCAGCCGTTCGCTATCCGGGCACGAGCCATCCTCGTGGCGTCCTCTAGCGCATGTTGGTCTTGACCATTGGCGTCGCAGGTCACCCCAGGGGGCAGAAGTTACCCAGGGGCGCGGGCCGAGCACGCAAAGGTACGCCGGCGCGCGGTGGGGACCGGTCACAGAAGAGTAAGGACTGACGAATTCCGGATCGCTACCTGTCCGTACACCCGCGCGGTGCAACCGGCATGGCGCACTATGTGTGGGGCAGCCGAGGGGGTGCGATTCCCGCTCGGCTCGTGACGTGCTCACGACCGTGGCCCGCGGTGCTCTCAGGCGGCGTGTGTGTGGGGATGGGGAGCCCCGGACGCATCGCCTCCGCATTCGCTATCCATCACCTCGCGCCGCAGCGGCGTGCTCCGGCACGCCGTGGTGCGCGACTGCCCACGCGTCGGCGACCACACGGGCGTCGACCATCCCTGGGGGGATGACTTCATGGGTCATGTGACCCGGCTGGCCGTTGCCTGCGCGACGGCCGCCTTACTCGCTGTCGGCCTGCCGACATCCGGCGCCGGCGCCGCCCCGGCGCCGGCACCGAGAATCGATCTGCGCGTCCTGGTCGTCGACGACGGCGGGCCCGCCACCGCCGCGATCGCGGCCGAGCTCGACAGCGCGGGCACACCGCGCACCACCGTCTCGCTGAGTGACACCGGGCGGCCCCGCATCGACGCGGCCTTCCTCAGCGACACCGTGGATGGCCGACCCCGCGCCAAGTACCAGGCGGTCGTGCTGCCCAACGACAACCCCTTCGGCGCGGGTTCAGCGGAGATGTCCGCGATCGCCGCGTACGAGAAGCGGTTCGGCGTCCGCCAGGTCGACGCGTACACCTACGCACGCCCCGAGGTCGGGCTGAACTACGCGCAGAACCCCGGCTACATCGGGCCGTTGGACGGGCGCACCGCGAAGGTCACCACCGCTGGCGCGGCCGGACCGTTCGGCTACCTCGACGGCGACGTGCCCTTCGAGAACAACGACCCGGCCGTCACCGAGAGCTACGGCTTCCTGGCCGTGCCGCTCGCCCAGCAGCCGGGCGACGGGACGTTCACCAGCTACGTCGACGCCCCGTTGGAGGGCACCACCGCCAGGGGGACGCTGGTGGGCGAGTACGCCCACGACGGCCGCCGCGAACTGGTGGTCACCTTCGTCTACAACCAACACCAGCGGCAGTACCGCCTGTTGGCCCGGGGCATCGTGGAGTGGCTGACCCAGGGCATCCACCTGGGCGCCGACCGCAACTACCTCTCCGTGCACGTGGACGACGTCCTGGGCGCGGACGACCGGTGGGACAGCGAGCTCAACTGCACGCCCGGCGACGTGGACTGCGGCTCGGCCGGCAACGGCGCCGAGCCGGACCCCATCCGCATGACCGCCGAGGACGCGGACTACGCGCGCACCTGGTCCGCCGCGCACGGCTTCACCATCGACATGGCGTACAACGCCGGTGGCAGCGAGGCGCACCGGGAGGAGAACGGCGGCGAGGACCCGCTGGCCGACCAGTTCCTCGCCGACCAGCACTCCTTCCGCTGGGTCAACCACACCTACAACCACCTCTTCCTCGGTTGTGTGCAGGACGTCAGCGTCGTGCCGTGGAAGTGCGCCACCGACATCCTCGGACGGACGCGGTGGACCAGCGGCGCCACCATCGCCCAGCAGATCGAGGACAACCTGGACTGGGCCGGCCGCTACGGGCTGGCCGTGGACCGTGGCGAGCTGGTCACGGGCGAGCACTCCGGGCTGGCCACCCGCCCGCAGCAGCCGCAGGACAACCCGGAGCTCGCCCCCGAACTGCGCGAGAGCGAGATCTCCTGGCTGGCCAGCGACACCTCCCGCGAGTTCGGGCAGCGGGCCGTCGGCCCCTCCCTGACCGTGCCCCGCTACCCGATGAACATCTTCTACAACGCGGGCCGGGTCGCCGAGCAGGTGGACGAGTACAACTGGATCTACGCCCGCAAGGCCGACGGCGGCAGCGGCACCTGTGAGACCGCGCCCAACACCACCTGCCTGCCCGCGGCGCTCGACCCGGTGACGGGCTACGCCTCGTACATCGTGCCCCTGGAGTCCAACATCGGGCTCTCGCACGCCACGAGCAACGACCCGCGCCCGCACTTCATCCACCAGTCCAACCTGGCCGAGGACCGCATCGCCTACCCGGTGCTCGACCGCATCCTGCGCGAGTACGGCGCCCTGTACGCCGACAACACCCCGCTGGTCAACCCGCGCATGCGGGAGGCCGGAGCGGAGCTGCGACAGCGCGCGGCCTGGAAGAGCGCGCTGAGCTCCGGCAAGGTCACCGCCTACCGGATCGGCAACACCGTCACCATCAAGGCGCCCACCGGCACCGACGTGAGCGCCACGCTGCCCGCCGGCACCGAACAGCACACCGAGGAGGGCGGCGCCCCCTTCGGTTCGCCGTACGCCGGCCTGCGCTCGGGGTGGGCCTCGGCGGGCGAGGACGCCAGCGAGATCGTGCTGACGCTGACCGACGCCGGGACCCCGACCGACCCGCCGCAGCCCGACCCCACCGACCGGCTCGCGGCCCCGGCCAAGCGCCTCCCGGTGCCTGACGGAACCCGCCACCCGGTGCCGTACGGGCCCGGCGACACCAGGTTCTGAGCTCGGCCCGGCGCGGGTGAGCCACCCCGCGCCGGTCGGCGGTCCGCCACGGTGGGGACCGCGCGCGGTCCACGTCGCCACGTCGGCTGGCGGGCCTGGCACCACGGGCCCGCCAGCCGGCCGGACCCCGCCACGCGCACCACCGCCCCGACCGACGCGCCGCACGACACCCCGGCCCCACCCCACCGGCCAGCGACACCCGGCACCGCGTACACACCCCGGGCGCACGAGTCACCCAGCGCTCCGCGACACCCGGCCCGGCGACACACCCGGCCCGGCGACACACCCGGCTCGGCGACACACCCAGCTCGATGACACACCCGGGGCACGCGCCACCCCGCGCACCCGGCACCGAGGCACCACCGCGCACCACGGCACAGCCCGGATGCCGGGGAGAGTCACCCCGCACCACGGCCCCACCCGGCGCCAAGCCCCACCCCGCACACCGTGGCACCCGCACCCGGCACCACCCCGCACCAGGCAGCCTGACGCGGCGCCCCACACCCGCGCCGAGGCACACCCGCCCGCACCACCCCGCGTCACGCCACGCCCGCACCACGCGTGCCGGCCCGGTGCGTCGGGCCAGGCCGGTACACCGCCCCACCGGCACCCGCACCAGCACCACGCCCCACCCCGGGGTGAGCGAGACCGTCGCGGCCACCACCGCACGGCGGACCCCGGGGCCTGTGGCGCGCGAACCGGCCACCGGGCCCCGCCGCCACGGGACGCACCACCGACCGGCCCCACCCGGCCACCGCGCCACGGGCCGGCTACCGGCACGCCGCACGCCAGCACCACCGCACCCGGGCGGGCCCCACGCCCCACCCACACCGCCGCCCCCGCCGGCTCCGTGGCCGTCGTCGCGACATCCGGCCCGATACCGGGCTCGCACGGCGTCACGAGCGAAGACCCCGCACCGTCCCTCGGGAGTAAGAACGGCCATGCACGGACCACGCACCGCGCCCACCAGCGGCGAACCGCCGTCGGACGGCACCTCGGTGACCCTCCTCACCGAGGGCACCTATCCGCACAGCCACGGCGGAGTCAGCGTGTGGTGCGACCAGTTGATCAACGGCATGCCCGATGTGGACTTCCACATCATGGCGGTGACCGGCACCGGCCGCGAACCCCTGTCCTGGCAGCCACCCACCCACGTACGCGGCATCGAGAACCTGCCGCTGTGGGGCACCCCACCCACCTGCCCCCCACCCCGCGGCCGGGAACTGCGCCGCTTCCTCGGCGGATACGAGGACTTCCTCCACGCCCTGCTCGACCCCGCGCACGAGGACCACTTCTCCGGCGCCCTCTACCAACTGGCGGCCCTCGCGCCCAGCGGCACCCTCTCGGCCGCCCTGCGCACCGAGCGGGCCGCGCGCGTCCTGGCCCGGCTGTGGAACAGGCCCGCCCTGGCCACCGCCGCCGCCCGGCCCACCCTGCACGACGCGCTCAGCGCCACCGACCTGCTGGAGCACGCGCTGCGCCCGCTGGCCGGCCGGCCCGCCGCCACCACCTCCGTCACCCACGCCGTCAGCGGCGGGCTGGCCGCGCTGCCCGGCCTGGTCGCCCACCACGAACACGGCACGCCGTTCCTGCTCACCGAACACGGCGTCTACCTCCGCGAACGCTATCTCGGCTTTCGCGCCGAGCCCTACCGCTGGCCCGTCAAGGCCCTGATGCTCGGCTTCTTCCGCCTGCTGGCCAAGGAGAGCTACCGCACGGCGGCCCTGGTCACCCCCGGCAACCGGTACAACCGGCGCTGGGAGGAGCACGGCGGCACCCCGCCCGATCGCATACGCACCGTGTACAACGGCGTCGACCCCGCCGCCTTCCCGCCCGCCGGACCCGAACCGGAGACCCCCACCCTCAGTTGGGCCGGCCGGGTGGACCCGATCAAGGACCTGGAGACCCTCATCCGCGCCTTCGCCACCGTGCGCGAGAAGCTGCCCACGGCGCGGCTGCGACTCTTCGGCGGCACCCCGCGCGGCGCCGAGAAGTACCGCGAGGGCTGCGAGCGACTCGCCGCCGACCTGGGCATCGGCGAGGCCGTCACCTTCGAGGGCCGGGTCGAGGACATCAAGGACGCCTACGCGGCTGGCAACGTCGTCATGCTCTCCAGCGTCAGCGAGGGCTTCCCCTTCACCCTCATCGAGGCGATGTCCTGCGGGCGGGCCACCGTCTCCACCGACGTCGGCGGCGTCCGGGAGGCCGTCGGCGACGCCGGCCTGGTCGTCCCCCCACGTGACCCCGCCCGCATGGCCGAGGCCGCGCTACGCCTGCTCAACGAGCCCCAACTACGCGCCAGGATGGGCGAGGGCGCCCGCCTGCGCGTGATCGAACAGTTCACGCTGCGCCAGACCATCAGCACCTTCCGCGAGATCTACCAGAACCTGTCCGGGCACCGGCGGGACCAGCGACCCCAGCGCCCCACCGGCGCCCAGCGCCCCTCCTGGGCGCGCGCGGTCGCCGCCGGAGGTGCCGGATGAGCGGCCCGTTACGCCTGGTCCCCGGGCCCGACCCGACCCCCACCACCGGGCCCGACACCGACCCGGGCACACTCGCCGACCAGGGCACGGACACCCGCCGGCGTACCCCCCGCGCCACCCCGTCCTGGGCCGACGACCCGCTGGACGACCTGGCCGAACGGCTCGCCGACGTGTGCGCCGCGGCCGTCCACCCCGACGAGATCGCCGCCTTCCTCGAAGCCGACGGCCTGACGGGCGAGCAGATCACCGAACGCTACGGGCGCCGGGACGTCTTCGAGCTGGCCACCGAGCTCTACGGCCGCGTCCCGCGCGGCTTCCCCGAACCACCCGCGCGACCCGACCCCTGGCACGCGGCGCCGGGCCGGTTCCTGCTGCGCGGCGTGGTCTTCACCCTGCCCGGACTCGGCTACGTCCTGGCCGGGCCCTTCCTCGAAGGACCGGCCGAACTCTTCGGCCTCTCCGCCGGCACCGGCCCGCTGGCCGCCTCCGCGCTCGTCGGCTGGGCCTGGAACCAGGCCCTGGCCCACCGCGCCTACCGCTGGCTCGCGCTCGGCGGCAGCCCCGCCGCGGCCGCCTGCCTGCGGATCGGCGGCACCGTCGGCGCACTGCTGGCCTTCCTCGCCGCGCTGGCGCTGCCGGGACCCGGCGCGGCCACCGCCTTCGCCGCCGGCCAGTCCGTCTACCTCGCCGCCGCCACGGCCCTGCTGGTCCTGGGCAAGGAACGCGAACTGCTCTACAGCCTGCTGCCCACGGCCCTCGGTGCCACCGCCCTGCTCTGGATCGACCTGCCGGCCGCCGCCCGCGCCGCGCTGCCCGCCGCCACCGTGCTGGCCGCCCTGGGCTACGCCGCCCTGGCCGTCCAACAAGCCATCGCGGAACGGCCGAAGGCCACCGGCGAGACCGGCGGAGGCGGCGCGGCGGCGGGCGGACCACGCTGGTCCGAGTCAGTGCCCTACGGCCTGTTCGGGCTCGGTTGCGCGGTGCTCACCTCCGTCGCCGTCCTCGGTGACGTACTGCGTTACGGCGAGGGCGCCTCGCTCACCGGCCCCTCGGTCATCGCGCTCACCCTCAGCATGGGCATGGCCGAATGGTTGCTCTACCGCTGCCGCGGCCTGTCGCTCGCCGCGCTCGGCGAGTCCACCACGGCACGTGGCCTGCTGCTGCGCACCGGCTGGGTGCTGGCCCGCTGCATGGCCGGCTACCTCGCCGTCCTGGCCGTCCTGGTCTACGCCACCGCCGCCATCTGGCCCGACGGGCCACACCTGGGCGTCCAGCGACTGCTGGCCGTGGTCGCCCTGGGCGCCGTGATGTGGACCGGACTGCTCCTCCAGGCGTTCGGCACCGCCTGGGTACCCGCCCTGGGCACGCTGGCCGCCGCCGGAGTGGAGACCGTACCGCTCGCCCTGCACGTCTGGACCCCCACCTCCGTCCAGCTCGCCGCCTGTTGCTGCACCGCCGTCGCGCTGCTGGGCGCCGCCAACGCGCTGCTCGGCCGCATCACGGCACACCGCTGACCCACCCGTACACGCACCACCCACAACCGCACCACGCACACTCACGAGAATCGGAGTCCCCGCATGTCCCCGACCCCCGCGACCCCCGCCCACCCCGACGCCCAGCCGACGGGCGCCCCCGGCACGGCACCCGCCGCCCCCTCCACCACCGCCGGCGGGCCCCACCCCGGGCTCGTCGCCGTCACCGGGGCCGAAGGGTTCATCGGCTCCCACCTGGTCGAGACGCTGGTCGCGGCGGGACACCGGGTGCGGGCCATGGTGCAGTACAACTCCTTCTCCTCCTTCGGCTGGCTGGAGACGCTGCCGGCCGACGTGCTCGACCAGGTCGAGGTGGTGCTCGGCGACGTCCGCGACCCCGGCTCGGTCACCGGCCTGGTCTCCGGCACCGAGGCCGTCTACCACCTGGCCGCGCTCATCGCCATCCCGTACTCCTACCGCGCCCCGCACAGCTACGTGGAGACCAACGTCACCGGCACCCTGAACGTCCTGGAGGCCGTACGCCACCTGGAGATCCCGCGCCTGGTGCACACCTCGACCAGCGAGACCTACGGCACCGCGCAAACCGTGCCCATCACCGAGGACCACCCCATCAACACCCAGTCGCCCTACGCCGCGTCCAAGGCCGGCGGCGACCGACTGGCCGACAGCTACCACGCCAGCTTCGCCACCCCCGTGGTCACCCTGCGCCCCTTCAACACCTTCGGGCCCCGCCAGTCCATGCGCGCCGTGATCCCCACCGTCATCGGCCAGGTCGCCGCCGGCCAACGCGCCATCACCCTCGGCGACCTGCGCCCCACCCGCGACTTCAGCTACGTCAAGGACACCGCCGCCGCCTTCCACACCGTCGGCACCGCCCCCGCCGACCAGGTCGTGGGCCGCACCTTCAACGCGGGCACCGGCGGCGAGATCTCGGTCGGCGAACTCGTCAGCCTCATCGGCAAGCTGATGGACACCACCCTGGAGGTGCGGGAGGACGCCCAGCGCATCAGGCCCGCCGACTCCGAGGTGATGCGCCTGGTCTGCGACGCCTCCCGGCTGCGCGCCGCCACCGGCTGGGCCCCCGCCCACACCCTGGAGGACGGGCTCGGTCACACCATCGACTTCTTCCGCGACCCCGCCAACCTGGCCCGCTACAAGACCGACCTCTACAACGTCTGACCGCACCACCGGCCCCACCGGGCCCCCGCACCGGCCCGCCCGCACCCCACAACCCCTCGCGAGCCGGCGCACCACCCCGTCCGCACCCACCCGCGGACCCACCCGAAGAGGAGAACCGCCATGCACGCAGTCATCCTGGCCGGCGGCAAGGGCGTCCGGCTGCGCCCGTACACCACCGCGCTGCCCAAGCCGCTGGTGCCCATCGGCGACCGGCACGCCATCCTGGAGATCGTGATGCGCCAACTGGCCGCCGCCGGCTTCACGAGCTGCACCCTGGCCATCGGCCACCTCGGGCACATCATCCGCGCCTACGTCGGCAACGGCTCCCAGTGGGGCCTGCGCGTGGGCTACAGCACCGAGGACAGCCCACTGGGCACCATGGGGCCGCTGCTGACCATGCTCGACCGGTTACCCGAGCACTTCCTGGTGATGAACGGCGACATCCTCACCGACCTCGACTTCGGTGACGTACTGCGCTCCCACGAGTCCAGCGGCGCGCCGCTGACCATCGCCACCTACGCCCGCCAGGTCGACATCGACTTCGGCGTGCTGACCACCGAGTCGGACCGCGTCGTCGGCTTCACCGAGAAGCCCCGCATGGACTACCGCGTCTCCATGGGCGTCTACGGCGTCTCCCGCGACACCCTCAACCCGTACACGCCGGGCCTCCCGCTCGGCTTCGACGAACTCGTCCTGGACCTCCTCAAGGCACAGACCCCGCCCCACGCCTACGATTTCGACGGCTACTGGCTCGACATCGGACGGCCCGACGACTACGACCGTGCCAACGCGGAGTTCACCCAGCGCCGCGGCGTCCTCATCAAGGGAGCGTGACCCACCCCATGCGCATCCTCGTCCTGGGAGCCAGCGGCTTCCTCGGCGAGCACACCGCCCGACACCTGCGCGCCCTGCCCGGCGCGCAGGTGTTCACCGGCGGACGCTCGTCCACCGCCGACGCCCACATCGACCTCGCCACCATCGACGTGCCCCGCCTCGCCGACACCCTGGCCGCGCTGCGCCCGGACGCCGTCGTCAACTGCGCGGGCGCGGTCGGCGGCGGCTCCCTCGCCCTGGCCGCCACCAACGCCCGGGGCCCGGCCGCCCTGTGCGCGGCGCTCACCGAGGCCGCCCCCGACGCCCGCCTCGTCCACCTGGGCTCGGCCGCCGAGTACGGCACCTCCGGCGGCGATCTCGCGCTCACCGAGTCCAGCCCCACCTGCCCGTTCGGGGTGTACGGGGCCACCAAGCTGGCCGGCTCCCTCGCCGTCACCTCCGCCGGCCTGGACGCGGTGGTGCTGCGTGTCTTCAACCCGCTCGGCCCCGGCTCACCGGCCAGCAGCCTGCCCGGCCGGCTGGCCGCGCTGCTGCGCGAGGCCGAACCCGAGGGCGTGGTGCGGGTGGGCGCCCTCTCCGCGTACCGCGACTTCATCGACGCCCGCGACGTGGCCAGCGCCGTCGCCCGCGCCACCACCACGACCGCGCCCCTCCCACCGGTCCTCAACCTGGGCAGCGGCACCGCCCAACCGGTGCGGGCCGTGGCCACCGAACTCGCCCGACTCGCCGACTTCCGGGGCGAGATCGACGAGAGCGGCGCGGGCTCGGGCCGCTCGCCGGCCGCCTCCCGCGCCTGGGCCGACATCACCGCCACCACCGCCGCCCTGGACTGGCGACCCCGCTACTCCTTCGCCCAGTCGCTGGCCGACCTGTGGGCCGAGGCCACCGGCCAGCCCGTCGACGCGCTGCGGTGAACACCCCCGCCACGCCCCCGGGGCGCCTGCTGGTGCCGCTGTACGTCCACCCCACGGTGGACCCGGCGGCCTGGCAGGCGCTTCGCGGGCACGCCCGAGCGCTCTACGCCGTGGTGCTCAACGCGGCCGACGGCCCGGGCCGTCGGCGCGACCCGGCCTTCCAGAGCGCGGCCCGCGACCTGCGTGCGTCGGGGGTGCGGCTGCTGGGCTACGTCGACACCGCCTACGGGCGGCGGTCGCCGTACTCCGTACTCGCCGACATCCGCCGGCACCGCCGCTGGTACGACGTGGACGGCGTCTTCTACGACCAGGCGGCCTCCCGCGCCGCGCTGCTGCCCCGCTACCGGCGGCTGGTGCGCGCGGCCCGGCTGCTCGGCGCGCCCACCACCGTGCTCAACCCGGGCACCCACCCCGACCCCGGATACGCGGACATCGCCGACGTCCTGGTCACCTTCGAGGGCGACTGGGCCACCTACCAGCGGGCTCGCGTGCCCTCCTGGACCGCGCGTCACCCACCGCGACGCTTCTGCCACCTGGTGTACGCGGTCCCCGCTGACCAGCGGAAAAAGGTGGCAAATACATCGTATGATCGCGGCGCGGCACTGCACTGCGCGGTGCCGGGGGAGGGGAGCAACCCGTGGCGGTACCCCCCGTGAGGCACCGACAACGACATGGGAGACAACGGGTGAGGGCGCGTACCCCGCTTGCGGCACTGACGTGTGCGGCACTGCTGGCACTGGCCGGCTGTTCGAGCGACGACGGCGGTGACGACCGGGCGACGAAGACACCCCAGGCCAAGCCCACGAAGCGACCCGGGCACGAGCCGGGGAAGCAGGCGGCCGTGGCCTGGCAGCCGAAGCCCGGCACGACCTGGCAGTGGCAGCTCGACGGCCGCGTCGACACCGGCATCGACGTTCCCGTCTACGACATCGACGGCTTCGAGAACTCCGCGGCGACCGTGGACCGGCTGCACGACGACGGTCGCAAGGTGATCTGCTACATCAACGCCGGCGCCTGGGAGGACTGGCGGCCGGACGCGGACGCCTTCCCCAAGGCCGTGCGCGGTGCGAACAACGGCTGGGCGGGCGAGCGCTGGCTGGACGTCCGCGAACTGGACACGCTGTTGCCGCTGATGGCCAAGCGCATGGACATGTGCCGTGACAAGGGCTTCGACGCCGTCGAGCCGGACCTGATGGACGCCTACCGCAACCGCACCGGCTTCCCGCTGACCGCGGCCCACCAACTCGCCTACAACCGCGGGCTGGCCAAGCTGGCCCACGACCGTGGCCTGGCGGTGGGACTCAAGAACGACCTCGACCAGATCCCCGAACTCGTCGGGGACTTCGAGTTCGCCGTCAACGAGGAGTGCGCCGAGTTCGGCGAGTGCGACAAGCTGACGCCGTTCATCGAGGCGGACAAGGCGGTCTTCCACGTCGAGTACACACTCCCGACGAAGAAGTTCTGCGCCACCGCCAAGGACCTGGGCCTCAGTTCGATGCGCAAGCGCCTGGAGCTGGATCCCTGGCGCGACCCCTGCTGATCGCCGCCCGCCGGTCCGGCGTCGGCCAGCCCGACGCCGGCCGGCCCGGCACGCGCCGGGCCGGCGTACGACGGCCGGCCCGGCGTCCCCGGGAGCTTCCGGCGCCCCTGGCGGCGGCCCCTGAACGCCGCCCGCCCCACCCGTCTTAGCTACCCACCGCGAGGCGGTGACCCGCTCGCGCGAGGCGACTGGCGAGCGCCCCGGCCTGTGGCGCGCCTACAGCCGGACCAGGGTGATCTCCGTGGCCTTCACGCTCGTCCACACGGCGGCGCCCTCCGCGAGAGCCAGCTCCACGGCCGCCGCCGGGGTGATCTCGGCGACCAGGTCGGGCACCTGCTCCGAGCCGATCACCACGCGCAGCCGGCTGCCCACGGCCGTGATCTCCCGCACCCGCCCCGGCCACACGTTGCGCGGGCTCCCGGCCGGCCGCTCCCGGTGCACCGCCACCGCCTCCGGCCCGAAGACCGCCAGCGCCGCCCCGCCTCGGCCCGCGTCCCCGCCGTCATCTCCAGCGCCGTGCCCGGGGCCCGCCACCACGCCGGCCACGGGCAGCGGGTCGGCCACCACCAGCCGGCCGGGCCCCGGCAGCACCAGAGCGCCGTCCCCGGTGACGGCGCACCGCCAGGCGTTGTGTCCCAGCATGCGGGCCACCCACGGCGAGCGCGGATGCCGCGCCACCTCGGCCGGTGTCGCGTACTGCACGGCCCGCCCCCCCTCCAGCACCAGCACCCGGTCGGCGAGCGAGACGGCCTCCACCGGGTCGTGCGTGACGATCAGACAGACCCCGTCGAAGTCGGCCAGGTGCCGGCGTAGCGCGTGCCGCACCCGCGCGCGCGTGCTCTGGTCGAGCGCGGCGAGCGGCTCGTCCAGGAGCAGCAGCCGGGGCCGTACCGCCAGCGCCCGAGCCAGCGCGACGCGCTGCGCCTGCCCGCCGGAGAGCTGGGCGGGCCGGCGTCGCGCGAGGTGCTCGACCCCGAGCCGCTCCAGCCACGCGTACGCCCGCCGCCGCGCCTCGGCCGCGCCGACGCCCCGCGCCCGCAGCCCGTACGCCGTGTTGCGCAGTGCCGTCAGGTGCGGGAAGAGCGCACCGTCCTGCGGCACCCACGCCACACCCCGACGATGCGTCGGCAGCGCGCTCACCTCCTGGTCACCCAGCCACAGCGCGGCACGTGAGCGGTCGGTGAGCCCGAGCAGGGCGCGCAGCAGCGTGGTCTTGCCGGCGCCGTTGGGCCCGACCACGGCGATGGTGGTGCCCGGCGGCGCGTCGATGGCCAACTCGTCGAAGCCGGTCAGCTCGGCCCGCAGCGACCAGCCGGACGCCCGGTCCGGGGCCGGGCCACCAGCGCCCGGGGCCGCCGCCGGCCCGCCGGCCCCGGGCGGGCCGGACACCTGGGCGTCGTGCCTGGTCGGGCCCCCCGCGTCCGGGTCGTCGTCGACGTCCGGCCCGGCCGCGTCGTCCACCGGGTCGCCCGCCGCGTCGGGGCCGGCGTCCGGCGCGAGGTCGCGCCGGACGGGCGCGCGGGCGCCGCCGGTCCACCGGCCGCGCAGCGCCACCAGCACGGCCATGGCGATGGCCAGCAGCAACAGCGAGACCGAGGTGGCGGCCTCCGGGTCGGACTGCAACAGCAGATACACCTGGAGCGGCAGCGTCTGGGTGACGCCCGGCAGGTTGCCGGCGAAGGTGATCGTGGCCCCGAACTCGCCCAGCGCCCGCGCCCAGGTCAGCGCGGCGCCCGCGAGCAACCCCGGCGCCACCAGCGGCAGCGTCACGGTGCGCACCACCCGCCACGGGGAGGCACCCAGGGACGCCGCCGTCTCCTCGTACCGCCGATCCAACCCGGCCAGCGTCCCCTCCAGACTGATGACCAGGAACGGCATGGCCACGAACGTCGCCGCGACGACGGCGCCCGCGGTCGAGAACGGCAGCGTGAGACCGAACCCGTCCTCCAGCACCCCACCCAGCAGCCCCCGGCGACCGAAGCCCAGCAGCAGCGCCACGCCGCCCACCGTCGGCGGCAGCACCATCGGCAGCAGCACCAGCGAGCGCACCAGCGTCCGGCCGGGGACCACGCCACGGGCCAGCACCCAGGCCAGCGGCACCCCGAGCACCACGGACAGGCCCAGCGACCAGAACGAGACGGTCAACGACAGCCACAACGCCTCCCGCACCGGAGCGCTGCCCAGATGCGTACCGAGCTCTGACCAGGAGGTACGGGCCACCATGCCGGCCAGCGGCAGTGACAGGAAGGCCACCGCGAGCGCGGCGGGCAGGGCGAGCACCAGGGGCGTACGGGCGCGTGGGGCGCCCCGCCGTCCGCGCGCCGCGCCCGCCCGCCAGCTCTCGCGTCGGCCGCGCCCGGGTGTGCGCCCGGGGTCGCCGTCCTCGCCGCGTCTCATCCGTGCCCGATCCCTGCCGATACCGCTTCGACCGCCTGGTGTCACCGCTCGCCGCTCAGGGGCGCTGGAACCCGGCCGCACGCAGCATCTTCTGCGCCGTGGGCGAGGTCAGCCACCGCACGAAGGACGCCGCCTGCTCGGAGTGCCGGGAGGCGGTCAGCGGCGCCGCGGGGTAGGTGGCGACGGCGTTCTGCGCGTCGGGGATGGCGACCGTGTCCACCCGGTCGGGGGCGGTGGCCGCGTCGGTGACGTAGACCAGGCCCGCGTCGGCCTCGCCGAGCGTGACCTTGCTCAGCACGGCGCGCACGCTCGGCTCCTGCGAGACCGGCTTGACGTCAAGGTCCGCGGAGTCGAGTACGGCCTTGCTGTAGCGGCCCACCGGCACCTCGGGCGCGGCGAGCACCACCTTCAGATCCGGCTTCGTCAGGTCCCGCAACGTCTTGACGTGCTGCGGGTTGCCCTCGCCGACCGCGATGACCAGGCGGTTCCTGGCGATGACCGACAGTTCGCCGGTGTCGCCGCGCAGCCCGCGCATCGTCGGCAGGTCCGCCGTCACCAGCGCGTCGGCCGGCGCTCCCTGTCGCACCTGCGCGGCCAGATCCTGCGACCCGGCGAAGGAGAAGCGCACCCGTACCTTCGGGTGTTCCCTCTCGTACGCGGCGCCGACCTTGGCGAAGACGTCGGTGAGCGAGGCCGCGGCCAGCACGGTCAACTGGGTCCTGCCACCACCGTCGTCGCCGTCGGAGTCGCCACCGGAGCCGCACGCGGTCAGGGGCGACAGGGCGGCGAGGCACAGCGCGAGGGCGGCGACCCGCCGGCGCGGGAGGGCGAAGGGCATGGACGACTCCTTGAGGGGCCTGGGCGGGTGGCGGTGGTGGGCCGCCGCCCCGGGGGCGCCGGCCGCCGCGCGGGGACGGGTCAGAGGCGGTCGATGTGCACGCTGGTGGACTTCACCCGCGCGGTGGCGCGCACCCCCACCTCCAGGCCCAGTTCCTCCACGGCCTCGCGGGTGAGCAGCGAGACGAGCCGGTGCGGCCCCGCCTGGATCTCGACCTGGGCGGCGACGTCGCCGAGCTTGACCGCGGTGACGATGCCGGCGAAGGCGTTCCGCGCCGAGGTGTACGGCACCTCCTCGTCACCGTCGGCGGCCTGCGCCAACTCCACGGAGAACGCCGCGAGACGCCGCCCGTCGACCAGTCGCCGGCCCGCCTCGTCGCGATGCGTCTCGACCCGCCCCGCGTCGGCCCAGCGGCGCACGGTGTCAGCGCTGACGCCCAGCAACCGCGCGGCCTGGCCGATGGTGTAGGACTGCATGTGCGGCACAGTAAGCCAGCGTGAGCGGCACCTGCAAACCTCAGCCGGGATTACACCTCGCATCTGCCGCCGACGAGCTACCGCGCACCCGCGCGCTCGTGGCGCGCGATGTCACTGCGCACGCCACCCCGCTGCCCTCCGTGCGCCCGATACGCCTTCGCGCCCCCATACGCCGCGCGCCGGTCTCGCCCCGGCCCCACGACGCACCCCGGCGTGCGGACGCGAGCGCCGGAGGAATGGCGGCAAAACGCAAAGAAGAGGCGCTGCCCCGTGATGGGTCCGCGGTGGTGACGCACCGCGCCCCCCGGAGGCACGTCCGCCCCCGCCGTGTGTCGACACCGGCTGGCCGGATGGGGCCGGGTGTCGCGCGAAACGGCGGAGGCGGTGTGGGTGTGGGGCGGGGAGTGTCAGCGGGCGGCTGGGACGGTCGCCGGCGGCACCACGATCGCCGTGACCACGAAGCCGTCGTGGATCACCCAGCGGCCGTCGAACCCGGTGAGGGGGAACTCCTCGGGAATGTCCGCCGAGGGCAGCAGGCGGGCCCGGAAGGTGCCCTGGAGCGCGGGGCCCCCGGTGGCTGGCGCGGCCGGCGCGGGCTCCGCCTCGAAGGTCAACTCGGCGTCCGAGAAGTCGAGTTCACGGTGCGCCAGTGGATACCACGCCTTGAAGACGCTCTCCTTGGCGCTGAACAGTAGCCGGTCCCAGTGCACGGTGTCGGCCCCCCAGGCGCCGGCGGCGATCCGCTGGCCGCGCTCGCGCTCGGCCTCCAGCGACACGATGCCCAGCACGCCCTCCGGCAGCGGCGCGTGGGGCTCGGCGTCGATGCCGATCGAGCGCGCCGCCGTGCTGGGGGCCAGGGCCGCGGCACGGTACCCGTCGCAGTGGGTCATGCTGCCCACCACGCCCTGCGGCCAGCCGGGCTCGCCGCGCTTGCCGGGCAGGACGGGGGTGGGGGGGAGTCCGAGGCCGGCCATCGCCTCTCGGGCGCAGGCCCGCACCGTGGTGAACTCGCGGCGCCGCTTGAGCACGGCGCGGCCGAGCAGCGCGGCCTCCTCGGGGAAGAGGACGTCCGGCTCGGCGTCGGTGCGAACGGCCTGCGACCAGACGACCGAGGCGGGAACCAGCGCGGCGGGCACGACAGTCGCGGCCTCGTTTGTCAAATCCGTCACAGCGGCCTCGTCCGTGCCCTGTCCCATGGCCAACCCCCGTCGTGCGTACGCGCCTTGCAGGTCATTCTGTCCGTACCCTAGCGATCTGCCACGCTTACGTGCTGCCGGGGAGGGCAAGATCACAGCGTGCCCCACTCCTGTCCTGTGCAAACCTCCCCTAGTCTCCGTCGCATGACGGTCCTGCCCGACGGGCTCCCCCTGGCAGCCGAGTTCCCGGACGCATCCCGAGAGCAGTGGCGCCACCTTGTTGGCAACGTGCTGCGGAAGTCCGGCACGTCCGAGGCCACCGGCGCCGCGGCCGAGGAGGCGCTCAGAACCCCGCTCCAGGACGGCATCCTCGCCCGTCCCCTCTATACCGCCGACGACGCCCCCGACGCCCTGGCCGCCGGCTATCCCGGCTTCGCCCCCTTCGTGCGCGGCGGGCGGCCCGAGGGGTCGGCCGTCTCCGGCTGGGACGTACGCCAGCGGCACGCGCACCCCGACCCCGAGCGCACCCGCGAGGCGGTCCTGGCGGACCTGGAGAACGGGGTGAGCTCGCTGTGGCTGGCGGTGGGCGGTGCGGCGCTGCCCGTCGCCGCGCTGCCCCGGGCCCTGGAGGGCGTCTACCTCGACCTGGTGACCGTCGCGCTCGACGCGGGTGCCGACTTCGCCGCCGCCGGTGAGGCGCTGCTCGCGCTCTACGACCAACGCGAGGTGCCCCGGCCCGCCGCGCGCGCCGTCCTGGGGGCCGACCCGTACGGCGTGCTGGCCCGCACCGGCCGCGCCGAGGCCCTGGCCGGACACCTGGCCGCCGCCACCGAACTGGCCCGCCGCGCCAGCCGTGACCACCCGGGCGTGCGCGCCCTGAGCGTGGACGCGCTGCCCTACCACGAGGCCGGGGGCTCCACCGCCGAGGAACTCGGCGCCTCGTTGGCCGCCGGCGTCGGCTACCTGCGGGAGCTGACCGCCGCCGGACTGCCCGTCGACGCCGCGCTGGGGCAGCTGGAGTTCCGGTACGCGGCCACCGCCGACCAGTTCCTGACCATTGCCAAGCTGCGCGCCGCCCGCCGCCTGTGGGCCAGGGTCGCGCGGGTCTGCGGCGCGGCGGGTCAGGCGGCGGCGCAGCGGCAGCACGTGGTGACCTCGCCGGTGATGATGACCCGGCGCGACCCGTGGGTGAACATGCTGCGCACCACCGTCGCCACCCTGGGCGCGGGCGTCGGCGGCGCGGACGCGGTGACCGTGCTGCCCTTCGACAGCGAACTGGGCCTGCCCGACGGCTTCGCCCGCCGCGTCGCCCGCAACACCTCCGCCATCCTCCTCGAGGAGTCACACCTGGCCCGGGTCATCGACCCGGCGGGCGGCTCCTGGTACGTGGAGCGACTGACCGCCGAGGTCGCCGAGGCCGCCTGGGCCTTCTTCCAGGAGATCGAGGCCGCCGGCGGCATGGCCGACGGGCTCACCTCCGGCCTGGTGGGCGACCGGCTCGCCGCCACCTGGCAGCGCCGCTCTAAGGACCTGGCCCGACGCGAGGAGCCGATCACCGGCGTCAGCGAGTTCCCGCTGTTGGACGAGCGGCCCGTCGAGCGCGAGCCGTACCCCACCTCACCGGACTCCGGGCCCGCCGCCACCGGGCCCGTGGCGGGGCTGCCCCGGGTGCGTCGCGACCAGGCGTACGAGAGGCTGCGCGCGCGCGGTGAGGCGCACCTGGCCGCTCACGGGCAGCGGCCGAGGGTCTTCCTGGCGACGCTGGGCCCGGCCGCCGCGCACACCGCCCGCGCCACCTTCGCCGCCAACCTCTTCCAGGCCGGCGGTATCGAGGCGCTCCAGGGCCAGGGTGGCGCCGATCCGAGCGCGGCGGCCGAGGAGTTCGCCGACAGCGGCGCGACGATCGTGTGCCTGTGCGCGTCCGACCAGCTCTACGCGGAGCAGGCCGGGGACGCCGCCGCCCGACTGAAGGCCGCCGGCGCCACCCGGGTCTACCTGGCGGGCCGCCCCGGCGAGCGGCGGGAAGAGTACGAGCGGGCCGGAGTGGACGAGTTCGTCTTCGCGGGCTGCGACGCGGTCGAGGTGCTGACCTCGGCCCTGGACACCATGGGGATTGCGTGATGCGAGGCGAAGCGGAAGCGACGGGCGGAATCCCGAACTTCGCGGACATCGAGCTGGCCGAGGAGGGCGACGCCCCCGGCGCCGACCTCGACGACTGGCGCTCCGCGCTGCGCGAGAACACCGGCAAGGACGAGGACGCGCTGGTCTGGGAGACGCCCGAGGGCATCGGGGTCAAGCCGCTCTACGGCCCCCACGACCTGACCGGCGTCGACTTCCTGGGCACCTACCCGGGCATCGCCCCGTACCTGCGCGGCCCGTACCCGACGATGTACGTCAACCAGCCCTGGACGGTGCGCCAGTACGCGGGCTTCTCCACCGCCGAGGAGTCCAACGCCTTCTACCGGCGCAACCTCGCGGCCGGACAGAAGGGCCTGTCCGTCGCCTTCGACCTGCCCACCCACCGGGGCTACGACAGCGACCACCCGCGCGTGACCGGCGACGTCGGCATGGCGGGCGTGGCCATCGACTCGATCTACGACATGCGACAGCTCTTCGACGGCATCCCGCTGGACCGGATGAGCGTGTCGATGACGATGAACGGCGCGGTGCTGCCTGTGCTCGCGCTGTACATCGTCGCGGCGGAGGAACAGGGTGTGCCGCCCGAGAAGCTGGCCGGGACCATTCAGAACGACATTCTGAAGGAGTTCATGGTCCGCAACACCTACATCTACCCCCCGCAACCCTCCATGCGGATCATCTCCGACATCTTCGCCTACACCTCGCAGAAGATGCCCCGCTACAACTCCATCTCCATCTCCGGCTACCACATCCAGGAGGCCGGAGCCACCGCCGACCTGGAACTGGCCTACACCCTGGCCGACGGCGTGGAGTACCTGCGCGCCGGGCTGGACGCGGGCATGGACGTGGACGCCTTCGCGCCACGGCTGTCCTTCTTCTGGGCCATCGGCATGAACTTCTTCATGGAGATCGCCAAGCTGCGCGCGGCCCGCCTGCTGTGGGCCAAGCTGGTCCGGCAGTTCGACCCGAAGAACCCCAAGTCCCTCTCGCTGCGCACCCATTCCCAGACCTCGGGATGGTCGCTGACCGCGCAGGACGTGTTCAACAACGTCGCGCGCACCTGCGTGGAGGCCATGGCCGCCACCCAGGGCCACACCCAGTCGCTGCACACCAACGCGCTGGACGAGGCGCTGGCCCTGCCCACCGACTTCTCCGCCCGCATCGCCCGCAACACCCAGCTCCTGCTCCAGCAGGAGTCCGGCACCACCCGGGTCATCGACCCGTGGGGCGGCAGCGCGTACGTGGAGCGCCTGACCCTGGACCTCGCGCGCCGCGCCTGGCAGCACATCGAGGAGGTCGAGGCGGCGGGCGGCATGGCGCGGGCCATCGACGCGGGCATCCCCAAGCTGCGCGTCGAGGAGGCCGCCGCGCGCACCCAGGCACGTATCGACTCCGGCCGGCAGCCGGTGATCGGCGTCAACAAGTACCGGGTGGACAGCGACGAGCAGATCGACGTCCTCAAGGTCGACAACTCCGCCGTGCGCGCCCAGCAGATCGACAAGCTGCGCCGGCTGCGCGCCGAGCGGGACGAGCGGGTGTGCCAGGACGCGCTGCGCGCGCTGACCGGCGCCGCCCGGGACGGCGCCCAGCCCGGTGGCGGCCTGGCGGGCAACCTGCTGGCCCTGGCCGTGAACGCGGCCCGGGCCAAGGCCACCGTCGGCGAGATCTCCGACGCCCTGGAGCAGGTGTACGGGCGCCACTCCGGCCAGATCCGTACGATCTCCGGTGTGTACCGCGACGAGGCAGGACCGTCATCCGGGGTGGAGCGCACCCGCGCGCTGGTGCGTGACTTCGAGGAGGCCGAGGGCCGGCGCCCGCGCATCCTGGTCGCCAAGATGGGCCAGGACGGGCACGACCGGGGCCAGAAGGTGATCGCCACCGCCTTCGCCGACCTGGGCTTCGACGTCGACGTCGGCCCGCTGTTCCAGACACCCGCCGAGGTCGCCCGGCAGGCGGTGGAGGCCGACGTGCACATCGTCGGCGTCTCCTCGCTGGCCGCCGGCCACCTCACGCTGGTGCCCGCGCTGCGCGAGCAACTGGCCGAGGCCGGCCGGGAGGACATCACCATCGTGGTCGGCGGCGTCATCCCGCCGCAGGACGTCGAGACGCTGCGCGAGATGGGCGCGGCGGCCGTCTTCCCACCCGGCACGGTGATCCCCGACGCCGCCTTCGACCTGGTCACGTCGCTGGGCGCGGCACTCGGCCACGAGCTGTGAGCCCATGGCACCGACGATCGACCTAGACCAGTACGTACGCGGCGTCCGCGCGGGCTCGCGGGCCCACATCGCCCGCGCCATCACCCTCGTGGAGTCCACCCGCCCCGACCACCGCGCCCTCGCCCAGGAACTGCTGGTCGCCCTGCTGCCGTACGCGGGCGACTCGCGGCGGGTGGGCATCAGCGGCGTGCCCGGCGTGGGCAAGTCCACCTTCATCGACGCGCTGGGCACCCGACTCACCAGGCGCGGCCACCGGGTCGCGGTGCTCGCCGTCGACCCGTCCTCCAGCCGGACCGGCGGCTCCATCCTGGGCGACAAGACCCGGATGGAGCGGCTGGCCGTCGACCCGGCCGCCTTCGTGCGCCCCTCGCCGACCTCGGGCACCCTGGGCGGCGTGGCCCGCGCCACCCGCGAGACCATCATCCTGATGGAGGCCGCCGGCTACGACGTGGTCCTCGTGGAGACCGTGGGCGTGGGGCAGTCGGAGACGGCCGTGGCCGGCATGGTCGACACCTTCCTGCTGCTCACCCTGGCCCGCACCGGCGACCAGCTCCAGGGCATCAAGAAGGGTGTCGTGGAGCTGGCCGACCTGGTGGCGGTCAACAAGGCCGACGGCCCCCACGAACGCGACGCGCGCGCCGCCGCCCGCGAACTGGCCGGCGCGCTACGCCTGTTGCGCCCCCAGGCCGCCCCGTCCGCGAGCGCGCGCGCCGCCGCCGCGCCGCCGCACCCCGACGAGGTGTGGAACCCGCCGGTGCTCACCTGTAGCGCCCGCGAGGGCACGGGGCTGGACGAGCTGTGGGAGCGCGTCGAGGCACACCGCGAGATCCTGGACGCCACCGGCGCGCTCCAGGGCAAGCGGCGCGACCAACAGGTGGAGTGGACCTGGACGATGGTCCGGGAACAGCTGCTGACCCGGCTCCGCGAGCACCCCGCCGTGCGCCGGGTGGGCCCGGAGGTGGAGCGCCAGGTCCGGGAGGGCACGCTGACGGCCTCGCTCGCCGCCGAGCGCGTGCTGGCCGCGTTCGCCTCACCGCCCCCTCCGGAGCACGCCGACGCGGGTCCGGACGGAAGCGCGTCCCGTAGCTGCACGTGAGCGAGCCACCGTGGTGGGCACGGGAGCCGAGCCGGCCGGACGAGGCGTCGCCCGGCCGGCGCCGTGCTGTGCGGGGCACCTCGGCCGCGTACGCCGCCCCGTCGTCGACGGTCACCGGCGGCGTGGCGACGCCGGCGCCGGTGGGTGCTCCGCGGTGACCTGGACAGGGACGCCCGGCCTGGCGTCGATGAGCGACGGCGCGCGGGTGCGCTGGGTGGCACTGGGGGACACGGCCCGCCGACCGGCCGTGGTCATGCTCCACGGCGGCCCCGGGCTGCCGGACTACCTGGGCGACGTCGCCCACCTGGTCGCCGACCTCGCGCCCGTCTACCGGTACGACCAGCGCGGCACGGGAGGCTCCCCGTGGCAGGGCCGCCACCGAGTAGCTCGCCACGTCGCCGACCTGGCCGAACTGCTCGACGCCTGGGACGTGCCCGAGGCCGTGCTGGTGGGGCACTCCTACGGCGCCACGCTGGCCAGCCGGTTCTGTCTGGCGCACCCGGACCGGGTCGCGGCCGTGCTGCTGATGTGCGGGCCCTTCGTGGGCGACTGGCGCGCCACGGACCGCGCGGAGCGCGAGCGGCGCATGACCGCGCGCCAGCGCGAACGGCTCCACGCGCTGGGGGAGATGCCGCACCGTACGGAGGAGCAGGAGGTCGAACTGCTCACGCTGGCCTGGTTCACCGACCACGCCGACCCCGAGCGGGGCTGGCGCTGGGCGGCCCGGGGCGCCCGGGAGCGGCGCCCCGTCAACTGGGCCATGAACGGCGAACTGGGCCAGGAGGGGCGCGCGGACCCGCTCGACGCGCACCTGACCGCGTTGCGCGCGTGTCTGCCCGCCCGGGCCGAACTGCTCGGCGGGACCGCCGACCCCCGCCCGCTGTCGGCGCTCGCCTCGCTGGCCCGACAGCTCGCGATTCCGCTGACCCCGGTCGAGGGCGCGGGCCACGAACCGTGGCGGGAGCGGCCCGAGGTCGTCCGCGCCCACCTTCGACGCTTCGTCGGCGACGCGGTGGGCGCGTAGGACGCCAGCTCGGTACGCCGGCGCCTGCCCGCCCCCGGCGCCCCACCCGGCGGGGCCGCGTCCGGGGGGCTACGCGCCGGGCGGGGCGACCAGGTTCGCGGACTGTCCGGCGCGGCGCAGCGCGTCGGCGACGAAACCGTTCGTCCTCAGCTCCTCGACCAGGCCGCGCAGGAAGGCCACCGTGGCGGGCGCGCGGTCCCGGGTGGTGCCCACGGCCTGCCTGATCCGCATGAACGGTTCGGCCAGCAGCCGCAGGTCCGGGTGGTCGGCGACATAGGCGGCCAGCGGCTGCCGGATGCCGGCCGCGACCTCCAACCCCTCGGCGCGGAAGGCCGCGACACCCTCCTCGCCCCGCACCACGCTGGCGTGCCGCAGCGTGCGGGTGAGGAACAGGTCGTACGCGGAGCCGTGCTTGACGCCGATCCGCACCCCCGCCCGGTCCACGTCGGCCACGGTCGTGAACGCCGCCTCGCGCGGTACGGCGAACGCCCCCTCGATGACGACGTACGGGGCGGTGAAGGCGACCTCCGCCTCCCGGGCCGGCTCCACGGCCAGGAAGCACAGGTCCGCCCGTCCCGTGGCCATCGCCTCGTAGGACCTGCGTGCCGCGTCGAAACAGACCAGCTCCACCGGCAGGTCCAGCCTCGCACCGATCGCGCGCGCGAGGTCCACCGTGATGCCGGCCGGCGCCTCGGGGGTGCCCTGGGCCAGCACGGGATTGCCCAGGTTGATCGAGGCCCGCAGGGTGCCGTGCGGGGCCAGGTCCCGCGCGACGGCGGTCGGTGTAGGTGTCATGGATCGGAGTCTAGGCGTGGCCGACGGCGGCGCCGACGCCGGAACGCGGGCGCGGCCGAGCCCGTTGGAGCCTCGCCCGCGCCGGTGTCACCCGCGTCAGCCGTGTCGCCTGTGTCACCCGCGTCCCCGGGGCAGCGGGTGGTCGTGGCGGTCGGACCGGCGCCTCCTGGAGCGGGGCGGCCCGCAGGAGCTGGGCCGGCCGGTTCACGGGCGCGGCGCCAGGCCCAGTTCCGCCGGGCCCAGGTCGGCGAAGAAGCCCTCCACCTCGGCCGGACCCACCTCCGCGAGACGGGCCGGACTCCACTGCGGGCGACGGTCCTTGTCGACCACCTGCGCGCGGATGCCCTCCACGAGGTCGGGCAGCGACAGCGCCGCGCAGGAGACCCGGTACTCCTGATCCAACACCGGCTCCAGGGCGCCCAGGGCCCGGGCCCGGCGCAGCGCGCTGAGAGTCACCTTCAGCGCGGTGGGCGACTTGGTCGCGATGCGCTCCGCCGCCTCCTTCGCCTCCCGGACGCCGCACCCGCGCAGGCGGGCGAGGATCTCCTCGACGGAGTCCGTGGCGTAGCACGCGTCGATCCACGCGCGGTGCTCGTCCCACTCGCTGGCCGGCGCCGGCGCGGCGAAGCGGGCCACCGCCTCCGCCGGCGACACCGTCTCCAACGCGTCCCGGAACGCGCCCAGTTCGCCGGAGGGCACGAAGTGGTCGGCGAACCCGCACGCGATGGCGCCGCCCGCCGCCATCCGGTCCGTGGTCAGCGCCAGGTGTGTGCCCAACTCGCCGGGCGCGGCGGCCAGCAGGTGCGTACCGCCCACGTCCGGTACGAAGCCGATGCCGACCTCGGGCATGGCGACCGTCGAGCGTTCGGTGACGACCCGCACCGCACCGTGCGCGGAGACGCCGACACCGCCGCCCATCACGATGCCGTCCATGAGCGCCACATACGGCTTGGGATACCGGGCGATACGGGCGTTGAGCAGGTACTCGTCGCGCCAGAAGGCGCGGGAGGCGGTGCCGCCGGCGCGGGCGTCCTCGTAGATGGCCCGGATGTCGCCGCCCGCGCACAGGCCGCGCTCGCCGGCGCCCTCGATGACGACCGTGCGTACCCGCTCGTCGTGCTCCCACGCCGTCAGCGCGGCGGCCAGGTCGCGCACCATGGCGTGGCTGAGGGAGTTGAGGGCCCGGGGCCGATTGAGGGTGAGGGTGGCGGACCTGCCGCGCACGCGGGTGAGGACGGCTTCGGCGGCGGGGGAGTGGGTCATCGTCTCGCTCCGGTCGGGTCGCTCGCGACGGCGCGTCGCGTGGTCTCGATGGCTGGTCCTGGCACGCTGCTGGGCCGATCCTCTCAACCGGCCCCCGCCCACCGGACACAGCCCCCGAGTCGGGTCCCGGACACCAGACTCCGTGGCGGGCCCGGACACCACCGTTCGGACACCACCGTTCGGACACCACCGCCGGGGCCGCGCCCGGACGCGACCGCCGAGGTTCTCGCGCGGACCGCTCCCAGCCAGTTGACCTCGCCGGTTGACCGCCGTGCCCCGGCTCGGCTCGCACGCCCCGGCCGGACTTCCCCTGCCTACCCGCCCGCCTCCGCTGGCCCCGGCCACGCCCGCCAGGCCCGGCAGCCGCGTGGCCGACTAACCTGGGCGGCGCCCGCGCGGACCCGCGCCCCGCCCGCGCGCGAGGGCCCCAGAAAGGACGGCTGACGTCGATGTCCGAGCCCGGCTGGACCGCTCCGCCCGCCCCGTCGGCCCCCGCGCTGCGCGCGGTCGCCGAGATCGGCCCCTTCTTCGCCGTACGCACCGACCGACCCGGCCCGGCCGGCCTGCGCGCCGAGGGCTATGTGCCCCTGGTCGAGCTGTACGCCACGGGCCCGGCCGGCGAGCCGTCACCGGGCGCCGGCGCGATGCCGTGCGGGACGGCGGACCAGGGCGACGGCGCGGCGCGGGGCGGGGACGCGGTGTCGGGCGACGGCGCGACGTGGGGCCGGGACTCGACGCCGGGCGGCGCTCGCGCGGCGCGCGTGGGGTACGCCGGCCAGGCGTCGGCCGCCGACCGGTGGCACGCCGCCCCGCCCGCGCTGCGACACCGGTACGCCACGGTGGCCCGGCGACTGGGCACCGACGAGGTGCGGGTGGCGGCCTCGCTCAGCTTCCAGGGGCTGGCCGGTCGGCTGTGGTCGCTGGCGGTCGGCTGCGCCGTACTCACCGGCCACGTGCCGGACCTCGGGCCGGACCGCCTGTGGTGGCACCCCGAGCACAGCGCACCACGTGAACTCTGGCTGCCCACCGACGCGCGAACGCCCGCCGCTGTCGGGACACCGACCGCCGCCGGGCTGGGTTTCGTCGCCCCGCCACCCGCCTCGGACCTGGCCGAGCGGGTGCGCGCCGTCGTCGTCGACCAGCACCTGACCCCGCTGCACCGGGTCGCCACGGCGGCCTCCGGCGTCTCGGGCGCCCTGCTGTGGGGCAATGCCGGCTCGGCGCTGGCCGGGGCGCTCGGGGTGCTGCGCGACTGGCTGCGTGTGGCGGCGAGAGAGGGCAGAGCCGACGGGGACCGCTGGGACGAGGTGACGGCGCGCGAGCGGACGCTGTCACGTGAACTGTTCGCGACCGAGCCGCTGCGCTCGACCGGACACGGGAGCCCGCACTCCCGCCCACCGTTCCGCCGCACCACCTGCTGCCTCTACTACCGGGTGCCCGGCGGCGGCCTGTGCGGCGACTGCGTCCTGCCCCGGGTGCCCGCCCGCTGACCCACGGCCGCGCGGCGCGGCAGGCGCCCGCGCCGCGCGGTGGTCGGGGCGGGCAGCCCGGTCGCGGCGTGATCGCAGCAGGTCAGTAGAGTTCGACCGCTGCCGTCCCCGACCGCCGAGGTACCTCCCGTGAACCCCGATCCGCCCGCCCCACGCCCCACCGACACCGGGCCCGTGTCGGTCGTGGGCATCGGCGCCGACGGGTGGCGCGGGCTCACGGCCACCGCGCGCGAGGAACTGCGCGAGGCCGAGACCCTGATCGGTGGCCCCCGCCAACTCGACCTGCTTCCCGTGGAGTGCGCGGGCGAGCGCGTGCCCTGGCCCTCACCACTGCGGCCCGCCGTCGCCGGGCTCATCGCCGCGCACGCCGGGCGGCGCACCGCCGTGCTCGCCAGCGGCGACCCCTTCTGCTACGGCATCGGCCGCGCACTGAGCGAGGAGCTGGGGGCGGAGCGGCTCCGGGTACTGCCCCACCCGTCGTCGGTGGCGTACGCCTGCGCCCGCCTCGGCTGGCCGCAGGAGGACGCGGACGTCGTCAGCCTCGTCGGGCGACCGCTGGCCACCCTGCGCCGCTGGCTCTTCGACCGGCGACGGCTGCTCGTCCTGAGCGCCGGCGCGCACACCCCGGCCGAGGTCGCCGCGCTGCTGCGCGAGCGGGGCTTTGGCCCCAGCTCCCTGCGCGTGCTCGAACAACTCGGCGGCGAGCGCGAACGACAGCTCACCGGCACCGCGACCCACTGGCCGCACCCGCCGGGCGACGCGCTCAACGTCATCGCGATCGAGTGCCGGGCCACCCCCGAGGCGCCCCGGCTGGCCACCGTGCCCGGACTCCCCGACACGGCGTACGAGCACGACGGGCAGCTCACCAAGCGCCGCGTGCGGGCCGCGACGCTCGCCGCGCTCGCCCCCGCCCCCGGCGAACTGCTGTGGGACATCGGCGGCGGCTCGGGCTCCATCGCCATCGAGTGGCTGCGCGCGCACCGCGCCTGCCGGGCGCTGACCGTCGAGCGTGACCCGGTGCGCGCCGCCCGCATCGAGCGCAACGCCGCCGCGCTCGGCGTACCCGCGCTGCGCGTCATCGCCGGCAGGGCTCCCGACGCGCTGGCCGGGCTGCCCACGCCCGACGCCGTGTTCATCGGCGGCGGGCTGACCACCCCCGGCCTGCTGGAGACCTGCTGGGCCGCGCTGCCCGACGGGGGCCGGCTGGTCGCCAACACGGTGACGCTGGAGTCGGAGGCGCTCCTGGCCGACTGGTACCGGCGGCACGGCGGGGAGCTGGTCCGCCTGACGGTCGCGCGCGCCGTGCCCGTCGGCGGCTTCACCGGCTGGCGGCAGGCGATGCCCGTCACCCAGTGGGCGGTGGCCAAGAACGGCGCCGACGCCCCGGCCGCCGACCGCGCGGCCGAACCGGACCGAGGAGAAGAACGATGACGGTGTACTTCATCGGCGCCGGCCCCGGCGCCGCCGACCTGATCACCCTGCGCGGCGCGCGCCTCCTCGCGCGCTGCCAGGTGTGCCTGTACGCGGGCAGCCTGGTGCCGCGCGAACTGCTGGCCGAGTGCCCGCCGGGGGCTCGGCAGGTGGACACCGCCCAGCTCGACCTCGACCAGATCACCGCCGAACTCGTCGCCGCCCACACGGCGGGACACGACGTGGCCCGGCTGCACTCCGGAGACCCGTCGGTCTTCAGCGCCGTCGCCGAGCAGATGCGCCGGCTGGACGCGGCGGGCGTGCCCTACGCGATGGTGCCGGGCGTGCCCGCGTTCGCGGCGGCGGCGGCCGCGCTGGGCCGCGAGCTGACGGTGCCCACCGTCGGACAGACCGTCATCCTCACCCGGGTCTCCCAGCGGGCCACGCCCATGCCCGAGGGCGAGGACCTCGCCACCCTCGGCCGTAGCGGGGCCCTGGTCGTCCTGCACCTGGCCGCCCGACACGTCGAGCGGGTGGTGGCCGAACTGCTCCCGCACTACGGCGCCGACTGCCCGGCGGCCGTGGTGGCCATGGCCAGCCGGCCCGACGAACTCGTACTGCGCGGCACCCTGGAGACCATCGCCGAGCGGACCACGGCCGCGGGTGTCACGCGTACGGCCGTCATCATGGTCGGCCGCACCCTGGGCGCTGAGCAGTTCAGCGACAGCTACCTGTACTCCGTGGGCCGCGAACGCCCGGCCTGACACCAGGCGTCCGGGAGCGGGCCCCACCGTGAGCCGACTCCCACCGTGGACGGGCCCGCGACAGCCCCGTGGCTCCGTACGGCACCGGGCGACGGGTCGTGACGGGGTCGGATCGTCCGACGGGCGCGAGCGGCCCGGTCGGGCGGCCCGCCCCGCGAGGGGGCGCCTCAAGCCGGTGGCGTGTTCCGCCGCCGGACCGACGGTCAGCCGTCGCGCGGGCCGCGCGAGGCGGCGCGGCCCACGATGGTGCCGGCGCGGTCGACGCAGATCACGTCCACCGCCACCGGCGCGCCGCGCAGCACCCCAAGGGCCTGCTCCCGCGCGGCCTCGGCCACCAGGTCACCCAGCGGCACCCCGCGCGCCGCGCACAACTGCACCGTCTCCAACCCCGTGTTGGCCGCCGCGACGGCCGCCGTCAACTCCTCGTCGGCGCCGCCGGCGCGGGCGAGTTCGGCCAGGAAGCCCTTGTCCACCTGTGAGCGCGAGGAGTGCAGGTCCAGGTGGCCCACCGCGAGTTTGGAGAGCTTGGCGAAGCCGCCGGCGATGGTCAGGCGGTCCACCGGATGGCGACGCAGGTACTTCAGGACCGCGCCCGCGAAGTCGCCCATGTCCAGCAACGCGTCCTCGGGCAGCGCGTGTTCGGCGACGGCGACCCGTTCGGAGGTGGAACCCGTGCACCCGGCCACGTGCCGGCGCCCGGCCGCCCGCGCCACGTCCACCCCGCGCCGGATGCTGTCGATCCACGCGGAGCACGAGTACGGCACGACGATTCCCGTCGTGCCCAGGATGGACAGGCCACCGAGGATGCCCAGGCGCGGGTTCCACGTGCTGCGGGCGATCTCCTCGCCGTCGTCCACCGAGACCTCGATCTCGACGTCACCGCTCCCGCCGAGCCGTCGCGCCACCGCCGCCACGTGCTCGCGCATCATCCGCCGGGGCACCGGGTTGATCGCGGGCTCACCGACCGACAGCGGCAGGCCGGGCCGGGTGACGGTGCCCACACCGGGCCCGGCCCGGAAGACGACGCCCGAGCCGGGCGGCAGCACCCGTACCCGCGCGCGGACCAGCGCGCCGTGCGTCACGTCCGGATCGTCCCCCGCGTCCTTGACGACGGCGGCCATCGCCCAGGTGGGCCCCGACTCCTCGGCGGCCAGCGCGAACGCCGGCCGCTGCCCCTTGGGCAGGGTGATGGTCACCGGGTCCGGGAAGTCGCCGCCCAGCAGCGCCGTGTACGCCGCCGTCGTCGCGGCCGTGGCACACGCGCCCGTGGTCCAACCGGGCCGCAACCCGGTGTGCTGGAGCTGCGCCTGCCGGCCCCCCACGACCTCGCCACCGCCCGCCGAGCCGGCTCCCGTCGGCCCGGACCTCTCCGGCCCCGCTCCCGGCCGCCCGTGCTGATCCGTCACGCCCCACCCCGTTCGTACGCGCCACGGCTCGCCGTCCCGACGCGCCCCACCCTGCCGCACGGCCCGACTGGCCGCACGTGCCGTCGCCGGTCGCCGGCCCGATCGGGGGCCCGATCGGTGCGGCGGCACACGCCGCGGCGTACCGTACCGGAGGCGCCACCGCGCACCGTCGGGCCCGGCTCGTCCTCGACCGGCAGTGCGCGCCCGACGCGGTGCGCCCACCCGGCCCGCCCGAGGCCGGCGCGCCCCGTACCGGGCCGGCCGGCGCCCCGTCCGTCCCCTCGTAGCAGCACCAGGAGCATCACGATGACCTCGGCACCGCACGTGCTGATCCTCGGCGGAACCACCGAGGCCCGTCTGCTCGCGGCGGCGCTGACCGAGGGTGAGGGCGTGGGGGCCGGGCCGGGCGTGGCGCGTGTCACCAGCTCCCTCGCCGGCCGGGTCGCCCACCCCCGGTTGCCGGTGGGGGACGTGCGCGTCGGTGGGTTCGGCGGACCCGCCGGGCTGGCCCGCTGGCTGCGCGAGCAGCGGGTGGACGCGCTCATCGACGCCACTCATCCCTTCGCCGAGACGATCAGTTTCAACGCCGCCGAGGCGGCGGCCACCGCCCATGTTCCCCTGCTCGCCCTGCGCCGGCCCGGCTGGGTCCCCGGCGCCGGCGACCGCTGGCACACCGTGGCCTCGCTGGAGCGGGCCGCCGAGGCGCTGCCCGGCCTCGGCGAGCGGGTCTTCCTGACCACCGGGCGGATGGGGCTCGCCGCCTTCGCCCACCTGAGCGCACACTGGTTCCTGGTCCGCTCCGTGGACGCGCCCACCCCGCCGACCCCCTCGCGCATGTCGGTCCTGCTCGACCGGGGGCCCTTCGACCTCGCGGGCGAGAGGGACCTGCTCCGACGGCACCGGATCGAGGTCCTGGTGACCAAGGACAGCGGCGGCCGGGCCACCGCGGCCAAGCTCACGGCCGCGCGGACGGCCGGCCTGCCGGTGGTCGTGGTGCGCCGCCCACCCGTGCCCGACGGGGTGCCGGTGGCCACGGACGTGGACGAGGCCGCGCGGTGGGCGCGGGCGCGGCTCGGCTGAGCACGACGCACGGACCCCGCCCCCGCGACCCGCCCCCGGCGCCTACGACGCGCCGCCCGCCGCCCGGCCCCCGCTCACCCGGTCGGGTAGCGCCGGGGCGTCCACACCACCTCGGTGCCGTCGCCCCGTCGCACGGCCCGCGTCTGGGACGAACCCACCAGGAGGATGGTGCGCATGTCCACCTGCTCGGGGTCCAGGTCGGCCAGCCGGACGACGCGTACCCGCTCCTCCGGGCCACCCACGTCACGCCCGAGGACCACCGGCGTGTCCGGGGCCCGGTGCTCCAACAGCACCTCCCGTGCCTTGCCCACCTGCCAGAGGCGACTGCGCGAGCCGGGGTTGTACAGGGCGAGCACCAGATCCGCCGCCGCCGCCGACCGCAGCCGCTCCGCGATGACCTCCCACGGCTTGAGCCGGTCGGACAGCGAGATCACCGCGTAGTCGTGGCCGAGCGGCGCGCCCGCCCGCGCGGCGGCGGCGTGCGCGGCCGTCATCCCGGGCAGCACCCGCACCGCGACCTCCCGGTACGGGTCGCCGCACGCGGCCTCCAGGACGGCCGTGGCCATCGCGAACACGCCCGGGTCACCCGAGGAGACCACCGCCACGCGCGCCCCCCGCCGCGCCAGGTCGAGCGCGAACTCCGCCCGCACCGCCTCCACCTTGTTGTCCGAGGCGTGCCGCCGCTGGCCCGGCCGCACCGGCACCCGGTCCAGATAGGTGGTGTAGCCGACCAGGTCGTCGGCCGCCGCCAGGGCACCGCGCGCCTCCGGCGTGAGCCACATCGGCCCGGCCGGGCCGAGCCCGACGACCACCACCTCCCCGCCCGCCATCGGCTTCTCGACCGTCGCGGGCCGCTCCGCGCCCGCCGCGTCGACGGCCTCCGCGCCCGCCGGCACCCGCCCGGCCTCGGCGCCGGCCGCCTCCGGCCGCAGGGCGCCGATCCGACTCGGCACCAGGGCCATCGAGAAGTAGGGCACCGAGTCCGGGTCCACGTCCGCCAGCGCCTCGGTGCGCTCGGCGCCCATCGTGGCCCGCTCCACGTACCGCGCCTCCGCCAGCCGCCCCGAGCGCTCCAACGCCCGACGCACGGTGGGGAAGGTACGTCCCAGCTTGAGCACGGCCGCGGAGTCGGTGGCGGCCAGCCGCGCCGCGAGCTCCTCCTCGGGCAGCGTGCCCGGCAGGATCGTCAACACCTCCTCGGCCTCCACCAGCGGACTGCCGGTACGGGCCGCGGCGGCGCTCACCGAGGTCACACCCGGGACGACCTCCGTCGGATAGCGGTCGGCGAGCCGCTTGTGCATGTGCATGTACGAGCCGTAGAACAGCGGATCGCCCTCGGCCAGCACCGCCACCGTGCGGCCCGCGTCCAGGTGCGCGGCCAGCCGGGCCGCGGCCTCGGCGTAGAAGTCCTCCATGGCGCCCCGGTAGCCGCCGGGGTGGTCGGTCGACTCGGTGGTCACCGGGTAGACCAGGCGCTCCTCGATGTGGTCCGGGCGCAGATGGCGCTCGGCGATGGTGCGCGCGATGCTGCGGCCGTGCTGGGCGCTGTGGTAGGCGACCACGTCAGCGCCGGCGATCACCTCGACGGCCCGTACCGTCATCAAGGACGGGTCACCGGGGCCCAGCCCGACCCCGTAGAGCCTGCCCGTGCCGGGCGACGCCTCGCCGGTCGCCCGCTCCTGTTGCTCGCTCACTCTTCCTCGCTCGCTATCGCGTTGATCGCGGCGGCGGCCATGGCGCTGCCGCCCCGCCGTCCGCGCACCACCAGGTGGTCGAGCGCCGCCGGATGCCCGGCCAGCGCCTCCTTGGACTCGGCGGCGCCGATGAAACCCACCGGCACCCCGATGACCGCCGCCGGGCGCGGCGCGCCCTCCTCGATCATCTCCAGCAGCCGGAACAGCGCCGTGGGGGCGTTGCCGACGGCCACCACGGCCCCCTCCAGCCGCTCCCGCCAGAGCTCCAGGGCGGCGGCGCTGCGCGTGGTGCCCAACCGGCGGGCCAGCTCGGGCACCGACGGGTCGGCCAGGGTGCACAGCACCTCGTTGTCGGCCGGCAGACGCTTGCGGGTGACGCCGCTGGCGACCATGTTCGCGTCGCACAGGATGGGCGCGCCGGCGCGCAGCGCCGCCCGCGCGGAGGCCACCACGCGCGGCGAGTACGCGAGGTCCTGGACGAGGTCGACCATGCCGCAGGCGTGGATCATCCGCACCGCGACCTGGCTGACGTCGGGCGGCAGGGCGTCCAGTGCGGCCTCGGCGCGGATCGTGGCAAAGGAGGCGCGGTAGATGGCCGCGCCGTCCTTCTCGTAGTCGAACACTGTGTCCTCGATGTCCCTTGATGTCCCTTGGTCTGTCCTCGGTCAAGCCGGGGCCGGCGCACGGTGGTACGCCCCGGCCTCGCACGCCCCTCGGGGCCGCCGGCCCCGGGCCGGCGCCGCGCTAGGGCACGTACCGCGCCGCCGCCACCGCACCCGCCAACCCGGCGGGCCGCAGGGGGCCGACGCGCGCCGGCGGGCCCGACGTCTCGGGCCGCCCCGGGGCGGCCGACGTCGAGTCCCGCGCCTCCGCCGAACCCGGCGGGGGCCCGGCGACGTGGGGTGCGGGGCCCGACTGGCGGACCGCCGTACGCTCCGTACCCTCGATCGAGACCCGGTAGCCGTCGACGCCCGCCAGCACGTCCACCCAGCGCCCCCGTGGCCGTCCGCACCGGCGCTCGCAGCCCGACCAGTACACCGGCAGCCGGGTACCTCGCCGGTCGCCCGGCGCCGGGCCGGGCTCGGCGGAGGCGTCGGGCGGCCGTGTCGGGCCGTGGTGGCCGTCGTGCGTCGCGCCGCCGCCCGCCCCTCCGGAGTCCGCCCGCTCGGCCGTGGTCCCTCGCTCGGCTGCGGCCAGCGCTTCGGCGGCGTCCGCCCGTACGTCGGCCAGCGACTTGGCGCACCCGGGCCGCCCCGTGCAGGCGCCGGCCCCGTACCAGGGGGACTCGGCGTCGGTGACGAAGCCGGCCCTGGCGAGCGTGTCCAGCCAGCGCGGAGCGTCGGCCAGGGGGAGACCCGGGAGCACCGCGCCGCGCCAGGGTGTCATCCGGACGACACCACTGCCCGCGCGGGCCGCCGCGACCAACAGGCGCCACTGCG
This sequence comes from Streptomyces sp. NPDC057702, assembly GCF_042799315.1. NCBI lineage: Bacteria > Bacillati > Actinomycetota > Actinomycetes > Kitasatosporales > Streptomycetaceae > Streptomyces > Streptomyces sp. NPDC057702. The sequence goes on from NZ_JBHVJC010000026.1 coordinate 54,491, forward strand.
CGAGGGTCGTACGGCCCAGCGGCGCGAACACGCTGAGGGCGGCGTGTTCGCCGCCCGGGGCCGGCACCAGGCCGGGCGGCGGAGCCACCTCGCGCGCGGGCGTGACCCACGCGGCCCGGTCGGTGTGCGCGGGCGTGTGGGCCGGCGGCTCGACGTCGAGGCCGGCGTCCGCCAGCGCGGCCCGCGACCGCCGCTCGGTGAGCGCGTGGCGCGGGGGCAGCTCCCACGTGCGCCACGCGCGCGTGCCGCTCTCCCGCGCCGCCGCCAGGAAGGCGAGCGCGAGCCCCAGGGCGGCGCGCGGCGCCGCGTCGGCCCCTACCCCCAGCTCGATCCCGTCCGAGGGCGTCCCGGACGGGTGCCCCGTCGGCTGCTCGGTGGCCACCCGCAGCAGCGCTCGGTCGGCCGGCGCTGCGATCAATGTCACATCCGCTCCGAGCGAGGCCACGTCGCCCCGGCCGTCGTCCACGGCGAACAGGAACCGCCCCGAAAGCCCGGCCGCCTCCGGCGTCCCGCACAGCAGGCCGTCCAGCTCCCGCGCCCAGTCCGTGACGTCGGCCCGCCCCGCGCCGTCCAGTCCCGACAACGGGGACAGGGCGATGTTGCGCACCCGCTCGTGGGTGTCGGAGGGCAACAGGCCGGCCGAGCGCAGCCGGTCGGCCAGCTCGGCGCCACACCCGGAGCCCAGGCCGCGCAGTTGTACGTTGCCCCGCGAGGTGAGGTCGAGCGCGCCGTCTCCCAACGCCTCGGCCGCCAGCGCCAGTTCCTCCGCCTGGTCCGCCGTCAGCAGCCCGCCCGGGAGCCGGACGCGGGCCAGGAAGCCGTCGTCGGCCCGGTGCAGCCGCAGCGCGCCGGGACAGGCGTCACCGCCCGTGCGGCTGCGCGGTTCCTCCCCAGTTGGGGCGGTTGTCGGGGTGAGAGGCATGGCGGCGAGCATACCGACGATCCCCCCGCCCGTACCGTCCCGCACCAGGTCAGCCGCTCGCCCCCGCTCCCACCCGCACGCCCCCGCCCCGTCCCACCACGAGCCGGACCAGGACCACGTGACCCGCCCCACCCCGCGTCCGCCGGCGGCCCAGCCCACGCGTCGAGGATGGACCGCCCCCCAGGGCCCGGCCAGCACACGTCCGGCCGGCATCACGAGATCCAGCCGACGCCACGGAGCCCGCCCAGCACGACCACGAGACCCCCGATACGCGGGCCCACTCGCCCCACGAAGCCCACCCCACCCCGTGCCGCGAGCCGCGCCGGCACCCCGTGGCCCCCGTCCCCTGGAGCGGGGCCCGGCTCCGCGCTACGTAGACCTGGCCCGCGCGGGCCCTCCCGCCGGCGGCGCAACCCACCCAAGGCCCACTCAGGGGGCCCGGTACCGGCGCGGCACACCCACGTTCCCGGCGTCGCCCCTCAGGGGCCCGCCCGCCCGGCCCGGCGAGGGCGCTCTCTTCCCCGACACCCCCGACCACCCCGCCCGCCCGCGCCCCGAACTCCGTGCGAGGCCCGCGCGATGCCCCGACCCGCCCGACCCGATCCCCCTCGTACGCGACGTCCACGCCCTCCCGCGCCAGCCCGCGCGGCCCCGCGCCGGGCCCGACGGTCCGCTCACACCGGCCGGACGCCCCGGCCGAGGGGCCCACCCGCGCCCCCGGGGACCCGCGCCCGAACTCCGCGCACCAGCGCCGGCGCGGCCCGAACCACCCCCGGCCCAGCGGGGCCATCCCGCCCGCGAAGCCCGGCCGACGGAAGCGCCCAGCCGCAGAGCCCAGCACCCCCCGCACCCCGCCGCGTCCCCCTCCGCCGGCGCGCGCCCGCCCCCTCGCGCCGATCCCCGCGTACCGCCGGCCGGGGCGCGACCACGCCCCATAGCAGGCTCGCCCCCGTGGCGCGACCCCGCGTGGTTCCCGGCCACGTGACCGGGAAGGGAGCCAGCGACGTCATGCCTGGTCGGTCGTTACTATGCTCCCCGGCGGGCCTCCCGGCCCGCCCACGCCAGCGACGGCGCCAGGGGAGGAAGCCGGTGTGATCCCGGCGCGGTCCCGCCACTGTGAGCCCGGCAGCGATGCCGGGCGAGCCAGGAACTCCTGCCGTCCTCCCACCCGCCCGGGGCGCGGACCCCGAGGAAGGCTGCTGCCGCATGCTCCTCCTGCTGTCGACGTCCGACACCGACCTGCTCAGCGCTCGTGCGGCCGAGGGCCCGGTGCCCTACCGGCTCGCCAACCCCGCCCGGCTCAGCCTGGATGACCTGCCCGCCCTCCTGGAGGGTGTCTCCCTCGTCGTGGTGCGCCTGCTCGGCGGCCTGCGCGCCTGGCAGGAGGGGCTCGACGTGCTCCTGGCCGGCGAGATCCCGGTCGTCGTGCTCACCGGCGAACAGGCTCCGGACGCCCAGCTGATGGCGGCGTCCACCGTGCCCGTCGGCATCGCCGCCGAGGCCCACGCCTACCTCGCGCACGGCGGCCCCGCCAACCTCGGCCAGCTCGCCCGGTTCCTGTCCGACACGGTGCTGCTGACCGGCCACGGCTTCGAACCGCCGCACGCCGCGCCGACCTGGGGCCCCCTGGAGCGCACCGCCCGTGCCGAGGCCAGCGGCCCGTGCGTCGCGGTGCTCTACTACCGGGCCCACCACATGAGCGGCAACACCGCCTTCGTGGACGCCCTGTGCACCGCCATCGAGGACGCGGGCGGGCGGCCCCTGCCGTTGTTCGTCGCCTCGCTGCGCGCCCCCGAACCGGAGCTGGTCGAGGCGCTCGGCGCGGCCGACGCGGTGGTGACCACCGTGCTCGCCGCCGGTGGCACCAAGCCGGCCGAAGCCTCCGCCGGCGGCGACGACGAGTCCTGGGACGCCGGCGCCCTGGCCGCGCTCGACGTGCCCATCCTGCAGGCGCTCACCCTCACCGGCACCCGCGCCGCCTGGGAGGAGAACGACGAGGGCCTGTCCCCGCTGGACTCCGCGACCCAGGTGGCCGTCCCCGAGTTCGACGGTCGCCTGATCACCGTGCCGTTCTCCTTCAAGGAGGTGGACGAGGACGGCCTGCCGGTCTACGCCGCCGACCCCGAGCGCGCCGCCCGCGTCGCCGGCATCGCCGTCCGGCACGCCCGGCTGCGCCACGTACCGGCCGCCGACAAGCGCCTGGCCCTCGTGCTCTCCGCCTACCCCACCAAGCACTCCCGGATCGGCAACGCCGTCGGCCTCGACACCCCCGCCAGCGCCGTCGCCCTGCTGCGCAGGCTGCGCGCCGACGGCTACGACCTCGGGCCCCTGGAGGGCGAGGCCGCGCTGCCCGGCCTGGCCTCGGGCAACGGTGACGAGCTCATCTACGCCCTGATCGAGGCCGGCGGCCACGACCAGGAGTGGCTCACCGAGGAGCAGCTCGCCCGCAACCCGGTGCGTATCCCCGCCGCTGACTACCGCCGCTGGTACGCCGAACTGCCCAAGGAACTGCGGGAGTCCGTCGAGGAGCACTGGGGCCCGCCCCCGGGGCGGATGTTCGTGGACACCAGCCGCGACCCCGAGGGTGAGATCGTGCTCGCCGCGCTGCGCCGGGGCAACCTGCTGGTGCTCATCCAGCCGCCGCGCGGCTTCGGCGAGAACCCCATCGCCATCTACCACGACCCCGACCTGCCGCCCTCGCACCACTACCTGGCCGCCTACCGCTGGATCGCCGCCTCCCAGGAGGACGGCGGCTTCGGCGCCGACGCCATGGTGCACCTGGGCAAGCACGGCAACCTGGAGTGGCTGCCGGGCAAGAACGCGGGCCTGTCCGCCGCGTGCGCCCCCGACGCCGCGCTCGGTGACCTGCCGCTGGTCTACCCCTTCCTCGTCAACGACCCCGGCGAGGGCACCCAGGCCAAGCGCCGGGTGCACGCCACGCTCGTGGACCACCTGGTGCCCCCGATGGCCCGCGCCGAGTCCTACGGCGACATCGCCCGCCTCGAACAGCTCCTGGACGAGTACGCGGCCATCTCCTCCATGGACCCGGCCAAGCTGCCCGCCATCCGCGCTCAGATCTGGACCCTCATCCAGGCCGCCAAGCTCGACCACGACCTGGGTCTGGCCGACCGGCCCGACGACGAGGGGTTCGACGACTTCCTGCTGCACGTCGACGGCTGGCTGTGCGAGGTCAAGGACGTACAGATCCGCGACGGACTGCACGTGCTCGGCGGCGCCCCCGCCGGCGCCGACCGCGTCAACCTGGTCCTGGCCATCCTGCGCGCCCGCCAGATCTGGGGCGGTACGACCGCGCTGCCCGGCCTGCGCGAGGCGCTCGGCCACGACGAGTCGGGCACCAGCCGCATCGGGGCCGACGAGGCCGAGGAGCGGGCCCGCGCCCTGGTGCAGGCCATGGAGGACGCCGACTGGGCGCCCGTGGCGACCGGGACGGTGTGCGCGACGCTTCCGGCCGAGCTGCGCGAGAACGTCACGGCCATCCTGGACTTCGCCGCCCGCGAGGTGGTGCCGCGACTGGCCCGCACCACCGACGAGATCGAGCACGCCGTGCACGCCCTCGCCGGCGGCTTCGTGCCCGCCGGGCCCTCCGGGTCGCCGCTGCGCGGCCTGGTCAACGTGCTCCCCACCGGCCGCAACTTCTACTCCGTCGACCCCAAGGCCGTACCCAGCCGGCTGGCCTGGGAGACCGGCCAGGCGCTGGCCGACTCGCTCGTCGAGCGCTACCGCACGGACAACGACGGGGCCTGGCCGCAGTCCGTCGGCCTGTCGCTGTGGGGCACCAGCGCCATGCGCACCGCCGGCGACGACATCGCCGAGGCCCTGGCCCTGCTCGGCGTGCGCCCCACCTGGGACGAGGCGTCCCGCCGGGTCACGGGCCTGGAGGCCGTCCCGCTCGACCAGCTCGGCCGCCCGCGCATCGACGTGACGCTGCGCATCTCCGGCTTCTTCCGCGACGCCTTCCCCCACGTGGTGGGCCTGCTGGACGACGCGGTACGCCTGGTGGCCGGGCTGGAGGAGCCCGCGAGCGACAACTACGTACGCGCCCACGCCCAGGCCGACCTGGCCGCGCACGGCGACGAACGCCGCGCCACCACGCGGATCTTCGGCTCCCGGCCGGGCACCTACGGCGCGGGCCTGCTCCAGCTCATCGACAGCCGCGACTGGCGCACCGACGCCGACCTCGCCGAGGTCTACACCGTGTGGGGCGGCTACGCCTACGGGCGCGGCCTGGACGGCCGCCCCGCGCGCGAGGAGATGGAGAGCGCGTACAAGCGCATCGCGGTCGCGGCGAAGAACACCGACACCCGCGAGCACGACATCGCCGACTCCGACGACTACTTCCAGTACCACGGCGGCATGGTGGCCACCGTGCGCGCGCTCAAGGGCACCGCCCCGGCCGCGTACATCGGCGACAGCACCCGCCCGGAGACGGTGCGCACCCGCACCCTGCACGAGGAGACCTCCCGCGTCTTCCGCGCCCGCGTCGTCAACCCCCGCTGGATCGAGGCGATGCGCCGCCACGGCTACAAGGGCGCCTTCGAACTCGCCGCCACCGTCGACTACCTCTTCGGCTACGACGCCACCACCGGCGTGGTCGCCGACTGGATGTACGACAAGCTCGCCCAGAGCTACCTGCTCGACCCGGAGAACCGGGCCTTCCTCGAAGAGGCCAACCCCTGGGCCCTGCACGGCATGGCGGAGCGGCTGCTGGAGGCCGAGAGCCGTGGCCTGTGGGCCGAGCCCGACCAGGAGACGCTGGCCGCGGTGCGCGAGCTGTACCTGGAGACCGAGGGCAACCTGGAGGACAACGCGGCGGGCGGGGACGGCGATGACTGAGCGGCTGACCACCCTGGAGTCGGTGGCCTGGCTCCATGTGCGCGACGGCCGCCTGCTCACCGTCCGCACCCAGGGCCGGGACGTGTTCTACCTGCCCGGGGGCAAGCTCGAAGCCGGTGAGAGCGGCGCGCGGGCACTGGCCCGCGAACTCGCCGAGGAACTCGGTGTGCGGGCCGACGCGGAGGAGCTGACCCAGGCGTTCGTCATCGAGGACGAGGCCCACGGTCAGGGCGGCCGACCGCTGCGCATGACCTGCTTCACCGGCCCCGCCATCGGCACCCCACACCCCGACCGCGAGATCGCCGAACTGGGCTGGTTCCGCGAACGGGACGCCCCACGCGGCGCCCCCGCCCTACGCCAGGTGCTGACGCGGCTGGCCGAGGACGGACTGGTGGCGCGCTAACCCGGCCCGACGGCCCCCGGCCGGGGCGACACGGCACGGCGCGAGCCGCCGCCGTGGCGCGCCCCGGCCCGGTCGGCGCGTCCTCGCGCCCCTGACCCGCCGGCACGGGGCGGCACCACGCTCGCGCGCGCCTGACGATGAAGACCGGCCTGCGAAACGGCGCCTCCCACCGCCCCGCCCCTCGTCGACGTCGCTCACGCGCTTCCCGGTCACGTTCGCGCCGGTGCGCTCGGACGCCCCCTCCGTGTGGTGGCGCGCCCCGCCCCTCGCCGCGCCTCCGGTCCTCCCGGACGACCCCGCCGTGCCCACGGGAGGAGTCCGGGGAGTGCTGACGCCCCACCCGGCGGGCGTGCGGCGAAGGCCGTGCCGGCTGGCCCGCCTCGCCTCGTCCAGTCGCCGGCGTCCGACTCACGACAGGGCGGACGGCCGGTGCCCTCGCCCACGCCGGAAATCCCGTGGCTCGCGCCGCTGCCCGCGAGCTAGCATGCGCCGCATGTACGGTCCCCAGATCTACGGCTGACACGACAGCGGGCCCAGCCGCCCGCTCCTCGCCGCGCCCGGGCGGGCATTCGGCGCGTCCGACCGACGTGCCGCACCGCCGCACGGGCGTCGCCCCGTCGTGTCCGTTCGCCGTAGTACCGACCAAGGACGTACTCCCGTGTCACGCAAGCGTGCCCATATCGCCATGATCGGCGTTCCCGTCGTCAGTCACATCCTGCCCAGCCTGGAGATCATCCGCGAGCTCGTCGCCCGGGGCCACCGGGTCACCTACGCCAACGACCCGGCCGTCGCGGAGGTGATCGCGCCCACCGGGGCCGAACTGGTCGTCTGCCGCTCGACGCTGCCGGTGGCCGACAACGACTGGCCCAGCGACCCCGTCGCCGCGATGGGGGTCTTCCTCGACGACGCCCGACAGGCGTTGCCACAACTGCGGGCCCGCTACGACCCCGACCCCGCGGACCTGTACCTGTACGACATCGGCGGCTACGCGGGCCGCGCGCTCGCCGAGCGGCAGGGGCGGCCCACCGTGCAGCTGTCGCCCAGCTACGTCGCCTGGAGCACCTTCGAGGAGGAGGTCGGTGCCCAGCTCCGGGCGCTGCCGGGAGCCGGCGCCCACTTCGCGCGGTTCGCCGGCTGGCTGGCGGAGTGCGGCGCCACCACGACCGACCCCGAGGAGTTCGGCGGGCGCCCGACCCGCGCGGTGGCCGTGATCCCCCGGGCCATGCAGCCGCACGCCGACACCGTGGACCCGCGGATCGTCAGCTTCGTGGGGCCCTGCCTGGGCGAGCGCGCCGACCAGGGCGCCTGGACGCGCCCGCCCGCCGCCGAGAAGGTGCTGTTGATCTCGCTGGGCTCGGCCTACACCCGGCAGGCCGCGTTCTACCGCCGCTGCCTCGCGGCCTTCGGGGACCTACCCGGCTGGCACGTCGTCCTCCAGATCGGCAAATACACCGACCCCGCCGCCCTCGGGCCCATCCCGCGCAACGTCGAGGTGCGCGCGTGGGTGCCGCAGGTGGCCGTGTTGCGCCAGGCCGACGCGTTCGTGACGCACGCGGGCATGGGCGGCTGCGGCGAGGGGCTGGACAGCGGCGTGCCGATGATCGCCGTGCCGCAGGGCGCTGAACAGTTCGCGAACGCCGACCGCCTGGTGGAGTTGGGCGTGGCCCGTCGCGTCGACACCGAGGACGCCACCCCCGAGGTGCTCCGCGCGGCCCTGTCGGCGCTCACCTCGAACCCGGAGGTCGCCCGCCGCCTCGCCGAGCTGCGGGCCCGGTCACGGGCGGAGGGCGGCACCCCTCGCGCGGCCGACCTGATCGAGGCCGAGCTGCCCCGGGGCTGACCCGTGCCGGCGAGCCCGTGCCAGCCCCGGCGCCCGGTCGGGCACCCGCCGCGCCGAACGGTCGCACGTACGGCGCGGCGGGGGCGGCCCGGTGGCACGGGGCGAGCGCGAGCACCCGACCGGGTGGCCGGGCCCGGCGTGGTCTCAGCCGCTCGCGCCCGGCCCACCGGCTCGGGGCGCGGCGGGCCAGGTGGGGCGGTGGACCAGCTCGGTCCACTCGCGGTCGTCCGTCCCGGGCACCGTCCGGCCCGCGCCGAGCCAGCGCTCCACCAGCTCCGCGTAGATCGGCATGCCCGGCGCGGCGGGCACGGCCCGCGGCATGGGTCGCGGTGGCTGGGGGAGCGGGAGGGAGCGGGCCGGCGCCGGGACGGATGGCCGGCCCGTCGCGGCGGCGTCCGGGGGAGAGGGGAGGGGACCGGTCGGTGGGACGAGGGGGTGGCCGGCGGGCGAGGTGCGGAGCGGGCCCGGCGGGGCGTCGACGCGTACCGGCTGGGTGATCAGTGCCGGTGGGGACGTGGGCCGCGCTGCCCGTACGGGCGCCGAGGTCGGCGCCGGCTGCTGGTGAACCGTTTCCCCGCTCGATGTACACGCGGGCTTCGCCTCCGTGGGAGGGCGAGGGGGTCGTCGACGGTGGTATGAAGTGGCACGCCGCATCGTCGTCACGCCGGACCAACGCGGGGGCGCCCCGGCGGTCACGTTCGGGGTGCCCGGCTCACCCGCATCGGCGGGTACTCGAACGGGGTAGCGGCGGGCGGTCTGGTGACGCTCGAAGGGCCGTAGGCTCGGCCCGTGGGCGGCCGTCACGGAGCGGTCGCGGCGCGCGGAGGAGTGGACTAGACCTCTGGAGCGCTACGGGGTACAAATAAGACGCGCGGGAGATCACTGTCCGCGCTTCACAGCGCCCACCGGGAGGCACCTACATGTCGGCGACGACTGCCGCTCAGCACAACGATCGACCGGGCCGGATCATGGCCGGTGAGATGGCCGAGCAGCCCGAGGTACTGCGCCGCATCCTGGAGGAGGGCGCGCCTCGTATCCGGGAGGTGGCCGAGGCCATCGCGGCCCGCCAGCCCCGGTTCGTCCTGCTGACCGCGCGGGGTACCTCCGACAACGCCGCGCTCTACGCCAAGTACCTCCTCGAGGTGCGCCTGGGCCTGCCCTGTGGCCTCACGTCGATGTCCACCACCACCGCCTACGGGGCCAAGCCCGACCTGCGCGACGTGCTGGTGATCACCGTCAGCCAGTCGGGTGGTTCGCCCGACCTGGTGGCCTCCACCCGCGCCGCGCGCGAGGCCGGCGCGATCACCCTGGCCGTGACGAACAACGCCGGCTCGCCGCTGGCCGAGGTCTCCGAGTACCACATCGACGTGCTGGCGGGCGAGGAGAAGGCGCTCCCCGCGACGAAGACGTACACCGCCGAACTGCTGGCCCTGTACCTGTTCGTGGAGGGGCTGGCCGGCGGCGACGGCGCCGCGGCCAAGGTGCTCCCGGACCTGGCGCGGCAGATCCTGGACCGGCAGGAGGAGGTGCGCACCCTGGCGGGGCGCTACCGCTTCGCCGAGCGCATGGTGCTGACCTCTCGTGGTTACGGCTACCCGACCGCCAAGGAGGCCGCGCTCAAGCTGATGGAGACCAGCTACATCCCCGCCCTGTCCTACTCGGGCGCCGACCTGCTGCACGGCCCGCTGGCCATGGTGGACAACGTGTCGCCGGTCATCGCCATCGTCACCGACGGCCGCGGCGGCGAGGCGCTGCAGCCGGTCCTGGAGCGGCTGCGCGGGCGCGGCGCCGACCTGGTCGTCATCGGCACGCGCGCCGAGACGGAGAAGGCCTCGGCCGGGTTCGCGCTGCCCACCGATGGCGTGGCGGAGGAGGTCCAGCCCATCCTGGAGATCCTGCCGCTGCAGATGCTGGCGTACGAGGTGACCATTGCCCGTGGGCAGGACCCGGACGCGCCGCGCGCCCTGGCCAAGGTCACCGAGACCCACTGAGCCGTGCCACACCACGGCGGTGCGCCGGCGGGCCAGCGACAGGGCCCGCCGGTCACCGCCGTGTCCGTACCACCCCACCCTCGCTGTTGAAAGGTTTCCCATGACCCTCGTGATGTCCCCGCTGGCCGGGCGTGCCATCGGCCTCGCCGCTGTTCCCGACCCGGTCTTCTCCGGCGCGATGGTCGGCCCGGGCACCGCCATCGACCCCGTGCGCGAGGAGGGCGTGGCCGTCGCCCCGGTCGGCGGCGTCATCGTCTCCCTGCACCCGCATGCCTTCGTGGTCGTCGACGACGAGGGCCACGGTGTGCTCACGCACCTGGGCATCGACACCGTCCAGCTCGCCGGCGAGGGCTTCGAGCTGCTGGTGAACAAGGGCGACACCGTGCGGACCGGCGACCCGGTGGTGCGCTGGAACCCGGCCGAGGTCGAGCGCGCGGGCAAGTCCCCGGTGTGCCCCGTGGTCGCCCTGGAGGCCACCGCGGACGCGCTGAGCGAGGTCGTGGAGGACGGGGAGATCGCCACGGACGGCGTTCTCTTCCGCTGGCAGTAGGTCGTGAGCGGGTGGCCGTGTGGGTCGCCCGTTCCAGAGCGGGGCGGGGCGACCGCCCCGCGTCGGCGTGTTCGCGGGACGTGCGCGAGCGCGGATGCGTTGGGTTTCGTCGGGTGGAACGGGAGATGGGTGTGATGGAGACGGTGCTGCGTGGCGTCGGCGTGAGCGACGGAGTAGCGGTGGGCGAGGTGCGCCACATGGGCACCGCCGTACTGGAGCCGCCGGTGCGCACGATCGCCGCCGACGAGGTGGAGCGGGAGCAGGCGCGGTCGCGGCAGGCCGTCGAGTGGGTGGCCGCCGACCTGGTGGCGCGCGGCAACCTCGCCGGCGGCGAGGCCCAGGCGGTGCTGGAGGCGCAGGCCCTGATGGCCCGCGACCCGGAGCTGGCCAGCGACGTGGAGCGCCGGATCGCCGAGGGCGGCACCGCCGAGCGCGCGGTCTACGACGCGTTCGCCGCCTACCGCGTGCTGCTCCTGGGCGCCGGCGACTACCTGGCCGGCCGGGTCGCGGACCTGGACGACGTACGCAACCGCCTGGTCGCCCGACTCCTGGGTGTGCCGATGCCGGGCGTGCCCGACAGCGACCACCCGTACGTGCTGGTCGCACGCGACCTGGCACCGGCCGACACCGCGCTGCTCGACCCGGCGCTGGTGCTCGGCTTCGTGACCCAGGAAGGCGGGCCCACCAGCCACAGCGCGATCCTCGCGCGGGCGCTCGGCGTGCCCGCCGTGGTCGCGGTGCCCGGCGCCGGTGAGCTCGTGGAGGGCACCACGGTGGCGCTCGACGGCTCCGACGGGCAGGTGGTGATCGAGCCGGGCGAGGAGCTGCGGGCCGAGCTGGTGGCGCGCGCCGAGCGGCGCCGCGCCGCCGTCGCCGCCGTCAGCGGTCCGGGTGCCACCCAGGACGGGCACGCGGTGCCGCTGCTGGCCAACATCGGTGGGGTCGGCGACGTGGCCGCGGCCGTGGAGGCCGGCGCCGAGGGCGTGGGCCTCTTCCGGACCGAGTTCCTCTTCCTGGACGACCACCAGCGGGCGCCGTCGGTCGAGGCGCAGCAGGAGGCGTACCGGCAGGTCCTTGAGGCATTCCCCGAGGGTCGCGTGGTCGTCCGCGTGCTGGACGCGGGCGCCGACAAGCCGCTGGACTTCCTCACTCCCGCCGAGGAGCCCAACCCGGCGCTCGGCGTGCGGGGTCTGCGGACCCTGCTGGACCACCCCGAGGTGTTGGACGGGCAGCTCCAGGCGCTGACGCGCGCCGCCGCCGGGCTGCCGGTGCGGCTTGAGGTGATGGCGCCGATGGTGGCCGACCGGGCGGACGCGGCCCAGTTCGCCGCCGCCTGTCAGCGCGCCGGCCTGCCCGCGAAGGTGGGGGCCATGGTGGAGATCCCCTCGGCGGCCCTGCGCGCGGGCGCGTTGCTGCGCGAGGTGGACTTCCTGTCGCTGGGCACCAACGACCTGGCGCAGTACACGTTCGCCGCCGACCGGCAGACCGGTTCGCTGGCCCGGCTCCAGGACCCGTGGCAGCCGGCCCTGCTCGACCTGGTGCACGCCGCCGCCCAGGCGGCCCAGGCCCAGGACAAGAGCTGCGGGGTGTGTGGCGAGGCCGCCGCCGACCCGCTGCTGGCCTGCGTCCTGACCGGCCTCGGCGTCACCAGTCTGTCGATGAGCCCCACCGCCATCCCCCGGGTGCGCGCCACGCTGGCCCAGCACACGCTGGAGGCGTGTCAGGAGGCGGCCCGTGCCGCCCTGGCCACCGACACGCCGCAGGAGGCACGCGAGGCGGTCCGGGCCGCCCTGGGGGTCAAGGACTGACCCTTCCCGCGACCCCGCCGCGCGCCGGCCGGACCCGCCCCAGGCGGCCCCGGCCGGCGCGCGCTCGTCCGGGCCCGTGCCGTCGGCCCCGCTACGATCCGCCGCCGGCCTCCCGAAGGCCCGACTGTCGGCCGCCGCCCGCCCCGCTCCTCGCCTGGTGACCCCGCACGCTCCTGTCGCCCCTCGCCCTCGGCCGCCGCTGGCGGTAGACGGTCCCTCGGCCGCCGCTCGGCGTCGCGCGCTCTCGACTGTCGGCCGGTCGCCGGCCGTCGGTCGCCGCACGGCGTGCTCGCGGCGGGGTGTTCGCGTTCTGACGCGCGGGCCCGGCTCGGCTTCGTGCGCGGACGTCGGCCGCCGCTTGGCCGCTCGTCGCCGGGGCGTAGGCCGTGCGCGGCCCGCCGCGCGCTCGCGGCGGCGGCGGTCGGGAGCGCGCCGCGTGGGCCCGGCCCGTACGCCGATCTCGCCCATGGCCCGGGTCGTCGTTCCGGTGGCCGTGGGTGGTCAGGGCGCGGGGTCGTCCGCCGGCGCGCGCCCGGTGAGGGCTCCGTCCAGGATGTGCCGCAGGCCGCTCTCGTAGGTGTAGTCCTCCTCCCACTGGTGCGAGCGGCCCACCAGCCGGGCCAGGTGCGGGAACTCGGCCGGGTCCCGGGTGGCCATGGCCACCTCGATGTAGTCCGGCGCCGGCTCGCCCATCGGCCCCGCCGCGTCCTGGCCGGCGCCGGGCCGTGGCGCGGCGGACATCACCTGCCCGGCCGTGAAGTACCAGATGGTCTGGTGGGCGAGGAAGGCGTGCTCGTCGCTGAGTCCGAGCGCCACGAGCGCGGCCATGATCTCCTCGGTCATCCACACGGCCGACACGCCGACCAGGTCGCCGCGCGCGACGATCGGCACCACCCACGGGTTGTCCATGAACGCCCCGTACATCAGCGAGCACGCGGCGAGCAGCCGCTGTCGGGGTTCCGGCGGCAGCGGGGGGTGCGGCAGGTTGCGCGCGACGTGCTCCAGGACCAGGACGAGCAGTTCGTCCTTGTCCCGCACGTGGTGGTAGACGGCCATGGGCGTACTGCGCAACGCGCTGGCCAGCCGCCGCATCGTCAGGTGCTCCGCACCCTCCCTGACGATGATCTCGTGCGCCGCCGCGACGATCTGCTCGCGCGAGAGCCGTGGTGGCCGCCCCCGTTTCGGTCTGGTGGTCGTGTTCCCGCTCAGAGCTCTGCCCTCACCGTGTCTCACCTCTGTCTCCGCACCCGCTCCACAGCCGCCCGGGCCGTGCGGCGGAGGCTTGAGGATACTTTTATTGTACGTGTACGTTAATTCGTGTCGGGGCGCCGTCACAGGCCGTGCCACCGGTCGGCGGGGTGCGCCGGCTGCCGGATCGCGCTGCCTGCCGCCGCCCGTCGCACCACCGCGCCTCACCCACCACCGTACGGAGGAGCGGCATGCGCCACGACGGGGCGAGCCAGCCGCACGGTCGCCGGCAGGCCCACCCACCGCCGGGGGCGCGCCCCCACCGCACCGCACGCGCCGGCCGGGACGCGCCACGCCCCACCGCCACCCGCGAGGAGCGGGGCCCGGACGACGCGCGGGGCGCCGGCTCCGGCGGGTGCGGGCCCGCCACCGCTCCGCCGGCGGGCACCCAGGCCGCTGGCGTCGCGTCCCCAGGCGTCGATGGGGTCGACCCCGCGTCGCCGTCCCTGCTCGCCGCCTTCGCCCGGCAGGGGGTGCGTCGAGCCGACCCACCACCGGTCCGCCTCGGTGGGTCGGGTCGCCGAGCGGTGGGCACGGCCAACGCCACCATCTTCCCGCTCGCGTCCGGGCGGTTCGCCGGCTTCTCCTGCGCCTCCCGCTACCCGCGACGGGTCCTGGCCCACGGCCCGGCCGCCACGGGGCTGGCCTTTCTCCCCTGCTGTGTCGGCTTCACCGCCGGCGCCCGTAGGGCCGGCCGGCCCTACGGGCGCACCGGGGCGCGAACGCTGGTGCTGGTCGGCGCGGTGGTCGGGGCGCTGGGCCTGCTGTGGTTCAGCCGCCTCGGCGTGGACGGCCCGTTCCTCGGCGCCGTCCTCGGGCCCTCGCCGCTCACCAGCCTCGGCATCGGAGCCTGCTTCGTCCCGCCGGCCAGCCCGGCCACCACCGGCGTCGACGTCGAGGAGGCCGGGATGGCCTCCGGCGTGCTCAACAGCGCGCAGCGGGTGGGTGGTTCGCTCGGCCTGACGGTCACGGCCAGCGCGGCCACCCGGCACACCCACCCCACCGGCACGCCGCGCCTGAGCGACCTCACCGCCGGCTACGGCGCCGGCCTCTTCCTGGCGGCCCGCCTCCTGGCCGCAGCGGCGCTCCTGGCCTGCCTCCCGCCGGGCCGGGACCGCGACCACCCGCCGGTGGCCCCGGGCGACGGAGGGCCCCCGGGGCGAGAGGGAGACGGGTCCGGCGCCTCCCCGGGTCCCCTCGCGCGCGGGCGAGGACGCGCGTGACACGCGGACGGAGGCCGCCTCGCCGCTGAACGCGGGGCGGCCTCCTGGTGGTTCGGCGGTCGCGGGGTCGCTCAGCCCTGCTTCCAGCCGGACCACTTTCCGCTGGCGTAACGCTCATTCAGGTATCGCTTGTGGTTGGTGCCCTTGCACTGGATCTTGAAGTTCCACTTGTTGGCGGGGTTCTTCCAGTAGAGGTTGATCGAGTTGTTGCCCGGCTCGGCGCACTGGCCGCCGAGGGACGTCCAGGCGCTCAGGCCGCTGCCCGCCTCCCAGCGGGTCCAGGCGGCCTTGTTCGTGCCGATGGCGAAGATCTGCAGCTTGCCGTTGGGCAGGGTGTGCACGTACGAGCTCTTGCAGTAGTACTGGCCACCGAACTTCGGGTGACTGCACCACGCGAGGGTGTCCGTGTCCCCGGCCGCCCTCGTGTCGCTCCTGACCGAGGCGGTGGCCGGGGTCGGGCCCGGTGCGGCCCCGGCCGTCGGCGCCAGGGCCAGACCCGAGCCCATGACGATCGCCGCCACGGCCACGCGCTGCTTGTTGATCACGATGTGTTCCCCATTCCGCTGTCCGCTCGGATGTCGGGGTCGGTGTGTCCGCTGCCGCGCACGCGCTGGACACGGTGGAGATGGCGCGTCCGGTACGTGGCGCGGTGGTGACGTCGACCGACACGGTCGACATCGCGTGAACGGGCACCCGAGCCCCTTCGTGGGCGGCGGCATCCGGTCGCCGGCCGCGCACCACAGAGTCCACACCGACGAGGTGTTTTTCATCAGCCCAGGTCGGTGCGGGTGAAAAATCGGATCGCGGACGAAGAGGGGCAACGGGGATGGCTGACGGGTGACTTGTCGCGGTTTCGTCGTATCCGTAGCGTGGCGCCGCAGCGGTCATCCGGTTGTTGGGGGAAGCAGGGTGGGACGCAGAGAGAAGCCGCTCGACCCGGCGGCGGGCCCGGTGGCGCGGTTCGCGTACGAGTTGCGCACACTGCGCGGCGGCGTCGGGTGCGTCGCCTACCGGGTGATGGCCGAGCGCACCGGCTACTCGATCACCGCGCTGTCCCAGGCCGCGGCCGGGGACAAGTTTCCCTCCCTGGCCCTGACGCTCGCCTACGTCACCGCCTGCGGAGGCGACGTGCCGCACTGGGAACGACGCTGGCGGGCCGTCGCCCGCATGCGGGAGGCGGCCACGGCGGCGGGCGAGGGCACCGCCGCCGCGCCCTACCGGGGGCTGGCCCGCTTCGAGGTCGCCGACGCGCATCTGTTCTTCGGCCGGGACCGGCTGACCGAGCGCCTGGTGCGGATGGCCCACCGGCATCGGGTCACGGCCGTCACC
Organism: Streptomyces sp. NPDC057702; assembly: GCF_042799315.1. NCBI lineage: Bacteria > Bacillati > Actinomycetota > Actinomycetes > Kitasatosporales > Streptomycetaceae > Streptomyces > Streptomyces sp. NPDC057702. The sequence continues at coordinate 70,659 of NZ_JBHVJC010000026.1, forward strand.
GGGCCGTCCGGCAGCGGCAAGTCCTCGCTCCTGCGGGCCGGGCTCATCCCGCGTCTGCGCCGCCCCGCGGGCGGCGATCCGCGCCCGGCGACGATCCGCGTGCTCACGCCGGGCGCGGAGCCCCTGCGCGCCCACGCGCGGGCGCTGACGCCCGCGGCGGGCGACGGGGAGACCTGGCTGGTCGTGGACCAGTTCGAGGAGGTCTTCACGCGCTGCCACGACCCGGAACAACGGCGCGGATTCATCGACGTACTCCTGGGCGCCCGGGACCCCCGGCGCCGGCTGCGGGTGGTCCTGGGGGTGCGGGCCGACTTCCTCGCCCGATGTCTGGGCCAGCCGGGCCTGGACGAGATCCTCCGGAAGGCGAGCCTGCCGGTCGGGCGCATGACGCCGGCCGAGTGGCGCGCGGTCATCGTCAAGCCGGCCGTGGCCGAGGGCCTGATCGTCGAGCGCGCGCTGACGGCGTGTCTGATCAGGGAGGTGACGGAGCAGCCGGGGGCGCTGCCGCTGCTGTCGCACGCGCTGCTGGAGACCTGGCGCCACCGCCGTGGCCGTACGCTGACCACGGACGCGTACGAAGCCGCCGGAGGACTCCACGGCGCCATCGCCCGGACAGCCGAGGACGTCTACCTGCGCCTGTCCGGCGCCCAGGCCGCCACGGCCCGGCGCATTCTGTTGCGCCTGGTCACCCCGGGCGACGGCACCCCGGACACGCGCCGCTCCGTCGACCGGGGCGAGATCGACCCGAGCCCGGCCGCCGCGCTGGTCCTGGAGCACCTGGCCCAGGGGCGGCTGGTCACCCTCGACGACCGACGTGTCGACCTCACCCACGAGGCGATCATCACCGCGTGGCCCCGGTTGCGTGCCTGGATCGCGGCGGACCGCGAGCGCCTGCGCCAGCACCGGAGCCTGACGGCGGCGGCCCGTACCTGGGACGAACTGGGCCGCGACAACGCCGCCGTCTACCGGGGCGGGCGGCTCGCGACCTGGCGTGAGACGGCGCGAAGCGATCGCGGCCGCGCGGAGCTGACCCCCCTTGAGCGCGAGTTCCTGGAGGCCAGTGTCGCGCTGGAGGACGCCGAGCGGGCCACGGCCCTGCGCCGGCGTCACCATCTGCGCCTGCTGGTCCTCTGCCTGGCCGTGCTGCTGCTGGTGGCCGCGAGCGTGGGAGCGATCGCGGTGCACCAGCGGCAGGACGCCGTCCACCAGCGGCAGATCGCCGCGCACGAGAGACAGCGCACGCTCTCGCGTCAACTGGCCACCCAGGCACTGGGGTTGGTCGCGCGCCAGCCGTCCCTGGCGAAGCTGCTGAGCGTGGCGGCCCTCCAGGTCGCGTCGACCCCCGAGGCGCGCGGAGCCCTGCTCTCGATGTCCACCCACCAGTACCACCAGGGGGAACTCACCGGGCACCGGGACGCCGTGTCGCGGGTGGCGTTCAGCCCGTCGGGCGTGCTGGCCTCCGCGAGCCGCGACCGTACCGTGGCGCTCTGGGACGTCCGGCGCCACGCGCGCCTGGCCACGCTCGGCGACCGCCGCACCCGGTCGCGGGCCGTGGCCTTCAGCCCCGACGGCCGCACGATGGCCACGGGAGGCGACGACGGGAAGGTGGTCCTGTGGGACCCGGCCACCCACACCGTGAGGGCCACCCTGGGCGGTCACGCCGAACCGCTCACCAGCCTCGCCTTCAGCCCCGACAGCCGCCACCTGGCCAGCGCGTCCGCCGACGGCACCGTCCTGCTGCGGGACCTCGACGCCCGCGCCCGCGTCCGGACCCTCGGCCGGGGCGCGCGAGGCGTGAGCGAGGTGGCCTTCAGTCCCCGCGGACACACGGCGGCCGTGGCGACCACCGACGGCGTGGTCACCCTGTGGGACACCAGGACCAGAGCCCGGGGCTCCGTCCTGACCGGCCATCACGGCGCCGTCTCGGCAGTGGCCTTCGCCCCCGACGGGCGCACCCTGGCCACCGCCGGCCACGATCGCCAGGTCAGACTCTGGGACGCCCGGCGCGGCACCCGCAGAGCCACCCTCTCCGGCCACGTCGGGGCGGTACGCGGCATCGCCTTCAGCCCCGACGGGCGCCATCTGGCCTCCGCCGGTCTCGACCGCTCCGTCATCCTGTGGGACCCGGCGCGCGGCACCCGCCGCGCCACCCTCACCGGCCACGGCACCACCGTCTCCACCCTGGCCTTCGCCCCGGGCCCCACCCCGCTGCTCGCCTCCGCGGGGGAGACCGGTGTCGTCAGCCTGTGGGATGTCGGAGGCGTCGCCCTGACCGGGCACCGGCACCGGGTGAACAAGGCCGTCTTCAGCCCGGACGGCCGGCTGTTGGCCAGCGCGAGCGACGACGGGACCACCATCACGTGGGACCTGCGCGGCCGAACGCGACGCGCCGTGGCCAACCGGCGTACGGGAAGCGCGAACTCGGTGGCCTTCAGCCCCGACGGTCGCACCCTGGCCACCGCCACCGGAGCCGACACCCGCCCGCCCACGCCCGGGGCCCTGCACCTGTGGCGGGCCGGAAGACCGCCGGGGCGGCACATCGCGGCGATCACCACGCACGGGGACCGGTTTCTCGACGTCGCCTACAGTCCCGACGCCCGTCTCATGGCGACGGCGGGCGCCGACGGCGCGGTCACGCTCTGGGACGCCGCGCGGCGCACACGGTTGGCGCGCCTGGCCCACGACGCGGGCCCGCGACCAGGAGGCCCGGCCAGACCGGCGGCGCGCGCGGTCCTCGCGGTGGCCTTCAGCCCCGACGGCCGCACCCTCGCCTCGGCCGGACACGACGGCACCACCGCCCTGTGGGACGTGGCCAGCAAAACCCGCAGCCGGACCCTGGCCGGACACACCGGTTCGCTGCGGGCCGTGGCCTTCAGCCCCGACGGCCGGATCGTGGCCACTGCGGGCACCGACCGGCGGACCATTGTCTGGGACGTCGCCCGGGGCACCCGCCTGGCCGACGTCCCCGGCGACTTCCCCGCCACCGCCGTCGCCTTCAGCCCGGACGGCCGCACCCTGGCCACCGCCAACGCCGATGTCTCCGTGGCGCTGTGGAGCGTCGAGGACCGCCGCCTGGCGGCCGTGCTGACCGGCCACCGCCGACCGGTGCGCACCCTGGCCTTCAGCCCCGACGGGCAGACCCTGGCCACTGGCGGCGTGGATGGCACGGTGCTGCTCTGGAACACGGACGCCGCCCGGACGGCCGACCAGCTCTGCCGGACGGTTGCACGCGACCTCACCCGCGCGGAGTGGGCCCGCTTCGCCCCCGGCGCCGCCTACCACGAGACCTGCCCGCCGCTACCGGCACCAGCGGCCCCGGCACCCGCCCCACCGCCGAGACGGTCGGCGGCACATTCCCCCGGCGGCCGGTGCGCGGGCGCCGCCGGGCCCACCGGAGCGGTCGACCGGCCCCGCCCTCTCGACCACGGCGTCCTCGGCGCGGCCCGCTGCCACCCGGCCGGCCCCGCGTACGCCGCACACCGACGCCACCTCCCGGCCGAGGCCCACGCCCGGCGTACGCCTACGCCACCTCCCGCCGCCAGGCCGACCCGCGCAGGAGCCGCAGGCCGTTCAGCCCGACCAGCACCGTGGAGCCCTCGTGGCCGGCCACGCCCAGCGGGAGGGGGAGGTGGCCGACCAGGTCCCAGGTCACCAGGGCGGCGATGCACACCGAGGCGATGACCAGGTTCTGTCGCACCACCGCGCGGGCCCGACGGGAGAGGGCCACCACGGCCGGTACGGTGCCCAACTCGTCGCGTACGACCACGGCGTCGGCCGTCTCCAGGGCCAGGTCCGCACCCGCGCGGCCCATGGCCAGACCGCTGTGGGCGGCGGCCAGGGCCGGGGCGTCGTTGACCCCGTCCCCGACGAGGAGCACCCGGTGTCCGGCGTCCTGCCAGGCGCGGACAGCGGCCACCTTGTCCTGGGGCAGCAGTCCGGCGCGTACGTCGCCGATACCGGTGGCGGCGGCCAGCCGGGTCGCCGCGCGCGCGTTGTCGCCGGTGAGCAGGGCGGGTTCGGCGCCGGTGAGCGCGCGTAGCGCCGCGACGGCGTCGGCCGCGCCCGCGCGCGTACGGTCCTCGACGGCCAGCACCGCCACGGGGCGGTCGGCCACGGTGAGGACGACGGCCGTGCGGCCCGCGCCCTCCTCCTCGGCCACCACCCGCCACGCCTCGGCCACCTCCGGCGTGTCCGCGCGGGTGGCCCGGGCCGGTGTCCCGGCCGACGCCTTGGCGCGCTCGCCCAGCGTCGCGGCCGGGCTGCCCACCCGTACCCGCCGCCCCGTCACCAGCGCGCGCACCCCGCTGCCCGGGGCGGAGTCGAAGTCGTGGGCGGGCTCCAGGGTGAGGCCGCGTTCGCGTGCCGCCTCCACCACGGCCCGTGCCAGGGGGTGTTCGCTGGGCCGCTCGACGGACGCGGCCAGCGCCAGGGCCGCGTCCGTGGTGGACGGCTCACCCCGCCGCGCGGGCCGCTCAAGGAGGCGCACCGAGGCCAGGCGCGGCGCGCCCTCGGTGAGCGTGCCGGTCTTGTCCAGCGCCACCCGGTCCACCTCGCCCAGCCGCTCCATCACCACTGCCGACTTCACCAGGACGCCGTGCCGCCCGGCGTTGGCGATCGCCGACAGCAGCGGCGGCATGGTGGCCAGGACCACCGCGCACGGCGACGCCACGATCATGAACGTCATGGCCCGCAGCAGCGTTGGGGTGAACCCCGCGCCGAACGCCAGCGGGATCGCGAACAGCGCGAGGGTGGCCACGACCACGCCCACCGAGTAGCGCTGCTCGACCTTCTCGATGAACAGCTGGGTCGGGGCCTTGGTCTCGCTGGCCTCCGCGACCATGGCTACGATCCGGGCGATGACCGAGTCGTGGGCGTCGCGCTCCACCCGTACCCGCAGGGCGCCCGTGCCGTTGAGGGTGCCGGCGAACACGCCGTCCCCCGGCCGCTTGGCCACCGGCAGCGGTTCGCCGGTGATGGTGGCCTGGTCCACGTCACTGGCGCCCCGCACCACCGTGCCGTCGGCGGGCAGCCGCTCGCCCGGCCGCACCAGGACCGCGTCACCGACCCGCAGTTCCGCCACGCCCACCCGCCGCTCGGCGCCGTCGGGGCCCAGGCGGAGCGCGGTGGCCGGGGCCAGGTCAAGCAGGCCGCGCACCGAGTCGGCCGTGCGCCGGGTCGCCAGCGCCTCCAGGGCGCCGGAGGTGGCGAAGATGACGATCAGCAGCCCGCCGTCGAGGAACTGGCCGATGCCCGCCGCGCCCAGCGCGGCGACGACCATGAGTAGGTCGACGTCGAGGGTCCGCGCCCGCAGCGCCGCCAGGCCCGCCCAACCCGGCTCCCAGCCGCCCGCCGCGTAACACACCGCGTACAGCGCCCCCCACGCCCAGGCGGGCGCGCCAGCCAGGTCCAGCGGCAGGGCCAGCGCGAAGGCGAGGGTGGCGAGCGCGGCCCAGCGCACCTCGGGCAGCGCGAGCAGCCGGGTCGGGCGCGGTGGCGGGGGCGCGCCGGTCGCGTCGGGGGAGGGGAGGCGGGGTTCGTCGACGAGCTGGGCTGCCATGGCGGCCTACCTCTCGCGGGCGGGGAACGGGGGGTGCCCTCACCATAGCCGAATACATGAAGAGATCTTCACGTGTTTGTATGGAGCCGCGACTACGATGACCCGTATGGGACACGGAGCCAAGGGCAAGGGTGAGACCACCCCGGTGGAGCTGCTCGACGCGGACTCGGCCGCCACCATCGCCGCCACGCTCCAGGCCCTGGCGACGCCGTCGAGGCTGATGATCCTGACGCGACTGCGCCAGGGGCCCTGTCCGGTCACCGAGTTGGCCGAGGCGATCGGCATGGAGCAGTCCGCTGTCTCGCACCAGCTACGCCTGCTCCGCGCCCTCGGCCTGGTCACCGGCTCCCGACAGGGCCGCCGCATCGTCTACAGCCTCTACGACCACCACGTCGCCCAACTTCTCGACGAGGCGGTCTACCACATCGAGCACCTCCGCCTCGGCGCCCGCGACCTGCCCTGACCCACCCCGCGCGGCCGTGGCCACGCCTCGGCCCCACCCCGCCGCCCTCACCAGCCTGTACGTCAGCCGTCACGCCGACGCGGCATCCGGGCCGCCACGCGCTCGCTGGCTGGCGGTGGTCGTGAGGCCGGCCTGCTCGCGGAAGTCGGCCGCGCCGGCCGCGAACCGGTGGCCTCAGGGCTCCTCGCGCGGCGGGGCCAGGCCCGCCCGGCGGGCCGTGGCGGGCAGGGTCTCGCGCGTGACCGGTGGGAGGTAGGCGCCCGCCCGGGTGCGGTGCCACCAGGCGCCGCTGTCGCGCCGCTCGCGCCAGGTGGTGAACCGGTACGCGTAGAGCGTGGCCCGCAGCTGGGCCGGGGGCGCGTCGGGGAAGGGGTTGGTCCGCAGCAGTGCCAGCGTCGCGCGGTCACCGGTCAGCAGCCTGTCGAGCAGCGGCGCGAACCAGGAGCGGGCGAAGGCGGGGGACATCGCGGCGAACCACATCATCCAGTCCAGCCGCCGGTGGTACGGGGCGCAGGGGCGCGGCAGGCGTCGGGGGTCGCCCGGCTTGCCCTTGAACTCGTAGGCGCGCCAGCGGGGTTCGGGGGAGTCGGGCGGGGCGTCGGTGCCCTCGATGACGATCTCGCGCCGGTGGCGGTTGACGCTGCCGAACGCGCCGTAGGAGCCGGCGATGTGCAGCGGGTTGAACGAGACGTTCATCCGCTGCCGCCTGGCCAGCAGGTTGCGCGCGGGCCAGTAGCTGAGGACCGCCACCAGTACGGTCGCGGCGAGCACCAGCGCGGTGAACCACCCGGGGGGCCCGGCGCGCTCGGCCGGGTCCGACAGGCCCAGGGCGGCGCCGACCAGGTGGCTGTCGACGACGGTCAGCGCCAGGGCGATGGTGAGCCAGTTGAGCCAGGCGAAGTTGCCCGAGAGCACCAGCCACAGCTGGGTGGCGATGATGGTCGCGGCGGCCACGGTGGCCACCGGCTGCGGCGTGAACAGGGCCAGGGGCACGACGAGTTGGGCGACGTGGTTGGCCGCCGTCTCCACCCGGTGCAGCGGCCTCGGCAGGTGGTGGAAAAACCAGCTCAGCGGGCCCGGCATGGGTTGGGTCTCGTGGTGGTAGTCCAGACAGGTCAGCTCGCGCCAACAGCGGTCGCCCCGCATCTTGATCAGCCCGGCGCCGAACTCCACCCGAAACAGCAGCCAGCGCACCAGCCACAGCGTCAGCACCGGCGGGTCCACCCGCGCGTTGCCCAGGAAGACGGCCAGGAAGCCGGCTTCGAGGAGCAGCGACTCCCAACCGAAGCCGTACCACGTCTGGCCCACGTTGACGATCGACAGGTACAGCGCCCACAGCGTGGCCCACACCGCCACCCCGACCCCCAGCGGCACCGCGTCCGCGCAGCCCACCAGGGTGGCCGCCGACAGCGCGGCCCCGCCCCAGGCGACGGCCGCGTAGCACCGGTCGCAGTAGTGGAGCTGGAAGAGGCTGGGCGCGGCGCGGAAGGGCACCCGGGCCACGAACCGTGGCACCGGAGTGAGGCCGCGCGCGCCGAGCAGGGCCCGGAACTGGAGGGCCGCGGTGAGGAAGGCCGTCAGGTAGACGGCGGCCAGGACGCGTTGGAAGGCCAATCGGCTCCACCAGTAGCCGTCCGCGGTGAACCACTGCATCGCCCTCGCTCCTCGCGCCGCCCGCTGCGGAAGAGAGCCATCCGTACCACCCACAGGCGCCCCGAGGGAGCTCCCCGCCCCGCGTGTCGCCGATCGCGGGCGGCGCGCGGGGCGGGGGCCGGTGGCTAGCGCCCCGGGTGTCGCGGCAGGCCGTCACCCTGACAGTCGAGGTCCGCGCCGGGCAGGGCGCCGGTGAGCAGGTACGTCGCCGTCGCCTGGTCCACGCACGGGTTGCCCCGGCTGGCGAACACGCCGTGGGAGTAGTCGTCGCGCAAGGTGATCACGCGCGAGCCCGGGAGGCCGGCCGCCAGGCGCCGGGCGCCGGCCAGCGGGGTGACGGGGTCGTGTTCGCTGGCGACCAGCAGCGCCGGGGCGGCCCCGGGCCCGCCGAGCGGGGTGCGGTGCCGTGGCCGGTGGTGCCAGTACGCGCAGGCGCTGGCCTCCAACCCGGTCAGCAGCGGGCGCGGGTCGAGCCGGCGCAGCGCGCGCACGTCCGCGACGACGCGCCGCGGGCTCGGGCCGGGCCCGTCCGCGCACTTGACGACGCGGTTGGCCGCCTCGTAGTTGCGCGAGGCGGGCCCGTCGAACGGCGCGGCGGGCCGCAGCGCGGCGACGTCGCCCCGCCGGAGGTAGTCGCGTAGTCCGTCACCGAACGGCGCCCACCGCTCGGTGCGCCCCAACGTCCGGTAGACGGCGCGGTCGAACGCGGCCGGACCGAAGCCGTCCACCGGCCGGGCCGCGAGCCCCTCGCGGGCCCGCGTGTACGCGGCCCGCACCTGGCCGGCCGTGTCGCCGAGGCCGTACCGCCGCGGGTCACCGGCCAGCCAGTCGAAGAGCACCTCGCGCTGACGGAGCAGCGCCACGGCCTGGCGCATGTCGAAGTCATGCCAGTCCTCGGGGCCGACAACGCTGTCGAGCACCATGCGGCCGGTGCGGCCCGGGAAACGGGCCGCGTACGCCGCGCCCAGGTAGCTGCCGTAGGAGACGCCCAGGAAGTGGGTGCGCGGCTCGCCGAGCGCGGCCCGTAGCGCGTCCATGTCGCGCACCGTGGCCTCGGTCGAGAACAGCGACAGGCGCGGCCCCACGGCACCGGCGCAGTCGGCGGCCAGCTCGCGCAGCGCGGCCGACCGGCGTCGCTGTCCGGCCGCGTCCCGGGGCAGCGGGTCGGCGCCCGGGCTCGCGAACAGCCCGCCCATCGGGCCACAGTCGACGGGGGCGCTGTGCCCCACGCCGCGTGGGTCGAAGCCGACGACGTCGTAGGCGCGGCGCACCGACTCCGGCAGCTTGGCGCGCTTGGTCACCGCGTACGCCAGTCCGGAGCCGCCGGGACCACCGGGGTTGACCAGCAGAGCGCCACGCCGCTCGGCCCCGGTGCCGGTGGCGCGCACCCGGGAGACGGCCATGTCGAGCGCCGGCCCGGTCGGGTGGTCCCAGTCCAGCGGTAGTCGGACGGTGCCGCACTCGACGTGCTCGCCAGGCGGCGGCGCCGGTACGGAGTCGGGGCACGGGCCGAAGTCGATCGCGCCGCGCGAGGCGGCGCCGGGTATCGGCGCGGCGTGCGCCAGCGGCGGCGGAAGCACCGGCGCCAGGACGGCGACGCCGGCGACCAGGGCGCCGAGGGCGCTGACCCGGCGGGCGCGCCGGGCGCGGCGCGCGGTCGGTTCGGTGGCGGTGTGCGCCACGGACGCGGGGGTCGGAACGACGGAGGGCATACGGGACTCGCAATCGGAAGATCAGTGGTTCAGCCAGGTGACAATGAAAATGATTATCGATAGCGTGTGCTCTTGGTCAATACGGTCCCGGCTGTCGAAGGGTGCTCCTTCGCGTGTCCGGAATCCCAAGTGCCCTGGCGATGAGGAGAGTTGTGGGTCACCTTCTGATGATCGAAAGCTGGGTCGGGTCCATGAGCCGACTGCTGCCGCGCGCCGTACGCGAGAGCGGACACGAGTTCACCTTCCTCACCCGTGACCTGCACCACTACCTACGGAACGCCCCCGAGGGCGCGGCTCACCCCCTGCTCGGCGCGCGCAACGTCCTCACCGGGGACACCAACGACACCGGCGCGCTGCTCCCGCACGTGGAACGGCTGCACGCCGCGCTCGGCTTCGACGGCGTGATCACCTCGTGCGACTACTACCTGCCCACCGTCGCCGAGGTCGCCGCCCGGCTCGGGCTGCCCGGCGCCCCGCCCCGCGCCGTCACCGACGCCTGCCGCAAGGACGTCACCCGCCGCGCGCTCCAGGCCGCCGGGGTCCCCGGGCCGCGCTTCGCCGTCTGCGCCGACTGGGCCGCCACGGCCGAAGGCGCCCGCGAGATCGGCTACCCGCTGGTCATCAAGCCCGTGGACCTGTGCGCGGGCATGTTCGTACGACGCGTGGACGACGAGGGCGACCTCTCCCGCGCCTACCGCGCCCTCGCCGACTTCCCCGTCAACGCGCGCGGCCAGCGACGCGCCCCCCAGGTGCTTCTCGAAGAACTCCTGGAGGGGCCCGAAGTCAGCGTCGAGACCGTCACCTTCGACGGGAGGACGCACGTCGTCGGCGTCACCGACAAGAGTATCGGCGGGGCGCCGGCGTTCATCGAGACCGGCCACATGTTCCCCGCCGCCCTCGACGCCCCGGACGCCGAAGCCGCCACCACCACCGCGCGGGACGCGCTGGCCGCCCTGGGCCTTGACCACGTCGTGGCCCACACCGAGATCAAGCTCACCGCGCGCGGCCCCCGCGTCGTGGAGGTCAACCCCCGGCCCGCCGGAAACCGCATCACCGAACTCGTCCGCCACGTCACCGGCATCGACCTCGCCGCCGCGTTCGTGGACGTCGCCCTGGGCAACCCGCCCGACCTCACCGCCCGCGCCACCGGTCTCGAAAGCGCCGCCATCGGTTTCCTGGTGCCCGGCGCCGCCGGCGTACTGGAGGGCATCGACGGCGCCGACGGCCTGACCGAGCGCCCCGGCGTGCTGGAGGCCCAGCTCGCCGCCCCCGGCACGGCCGTGAAGGTGGCCGGCAGCAACAACGAGTACCTCGGCCACGTCATGGCCGCCGACCCCGCCGGCGCCGGCGCCCGCGACCGGGTCGAGGGCCTGCTCGGCGCGCTGCGCCCGCGCGTGGCGGCCCGATGAGCACCGCCCTCGGCGCCGCCACCGGCTACGCCGACCTGCTACGCCGCGTACGGGCCGGCGAGTTCGGCGCCGATCCCGCCACCCAGCGGGTCTCCGTCGCCTTCAGCACCACGCAGGCCGTACGCCACGAGGGCCGGGGCGGCGGGTACCGCAACGAGGTGCTGAGCCTGCGCCTGGCCGAAGCCGTCGGCTCCTGCGCCGTGGAGCCCGGCGCGCTGCCGGCCGGCGCGCTCGACGACTGCGTCGGCGCCGACATCGCCACCCTGCTGGCCCACCCGCTGCCCGCCGTGCGCGTCGCCGCGCTCGACGCCTACCTGCTGCACGCGCACCCGCACCAGCGGGCCGCCCACGCCCGTCCCTACCCGCTGCCCGCGGGCACCTCGCTGCACAAGTCGCGGGCCCGCGCCCGCGCCGTCGCCGCCCTCCTGGAGCCCTCCCGCCCCCGGCGCGTCCTGGTCGTCGGCGTCGTCAACTCGCTGCTCGAAGCGCTGCGGGCCCGCGACATCGGCTACCTGCCCTGCGACCTCAAGGGCGGCAGCACCGAATGGGGCGAGCCCATCAGCACCGACGCCGCCGCCGAACTGGAGCGCTGCGACGCCATCCTGGCCTCCGGCATGACGCTGGGCAACGACACCTTCGAGGGGCTGCGCCGACACGCGGTGGCGCACGACAAGCCCCTGGTGATGTTCGCCCAGACCGGCAGCGCCATCCTGCCCCACCTGATCGGCGCCGGCGTCAGCGCCGTGTGCGCCGAGCCGTACCCGTTCTTCTGGCTCGACGGCGGCCCCGGCGTCATCTACCGCTACGGGGGCCCACGTTGACCAGCACCACCCTGGCACCCACCGCGAGCCACGAACTCCTGGCCCTCCTCGGCCGCACCCCACTGGCCCGCGTCACCGCCGCGCTGCCCCACCCCCACCCCGGCTTCTGGGCCAAGCTCGAAGGGCTCGGCGTCGGCGGCATGAAGGCGCGGGCCGCCGTCGCCATGCTGCTCGGCGCCCGCGAGCGCGGCGAACTCGCCCCCGGCGCACCCGTCGTCGAGTCCACCTCGGGCACCCTGGGCGTCGGCCTCGCCTTCGCGGGGCAGGCGCTCGGCCACCCGGTGACCCTGGTGTGCGACAACGAACTCGAAGCTCCCATGCGCCAGCTGCTGCGCGCCTACGGAGCCCGCCTGGAGATCGTCGAGCGGCCCGCCCCGCACGGCGGCTGGCAGGCCGCGCGCATCCGCCGGCTACGCGAGGTGCTGGCCACCCAGTCCGGCGCGTACTGGCCCGACCAGTACAACAACCCCGACAACATCGCCGGCTACGCCTCCCTCGCCGCCGAACTCGCCGTCCAGCTCGACCACCTGGACATCCTGGTGTGCAGCGTGGGCACCGGCGGCCACAGCGCCGGGATCATCGGCCCCCTGCGCCGCCACTGGCCGGCGCTGCGGCTGGTCGGCGTGGACGCCACCGGCTCCACCATCTTCGGACAGCCCGCCCGCGCGCGCCTGATGCGTGGCCTGGGCAGCAGCATCCACCCGCGCAACGTGGCCTACCACGCCTTCGACGAGGTGCACTGGGTGGGCCCGGCCGAGTCCGTGAACGCCTGCCGCCGCCTGGCCCGGGCCAGCTTCGTCAGCGGTGGCTGGAGCACCGGGGCCGTCGCGCTGGTCGCCGCCTGGGCCGCCCGCGTCCACCCCGGGGCGGTCGTCGCCACCGTCTTCCCCGACGGCCCGCACCGCTACCTCGGCAGCGTCTTCGACGACGCCTTCACCTCGGCGCACGGCATCGACCCGGACCGCGCCGCCACCCGCCCCGTGGAGATACCACACCCACGGGCCGCGGAGGCCGTCGGCTGGGCGCGCTGCACCACGGTCATCGACCCCCTGGAGGGCACCCCATGAAGACGACCCTGCGCACCACCCGCCTGCGCCTGGCCGAACCGCTGCGCATCTCGCGCTCGGTGATGGACGCCCGCGACGCGGTGTGGCTGTCCATCGAACACCGCGGCCTGCGCGGCCACGGCGAGGCGGTGGCCAGCGTCTACTTCGGCCTCGACGCCGACACCCTCGGCCGCCTGCTCGCCGACGCCGGGCTCGACCTCGCGCGCTTCCCCGACCCGGAGACCGCGCTCGGCGCGCTGCGCGCGGGGGAACTGCCCGCCGAGGGCACGCCGCCCGCCGTCGTCGCCGCCGTCGAGGCGGCGCTGCTCGACCTCGTCGGCAAGCGCGCCGGCGCCCCCGTCCACCACCTGATCGGCACCCTGACCCCGCCGGTCGCCGCCACCGCCCGCACCATCGGCATCACCACCACCGTCAGCGCGGCCGTGCGCGCCCGCTCCCTGGCCGACAGCGGGTTTCGCACCATCAAGGTCAAGGTGGGCACGGCCGACCCGGAGGCGGACCTGGAGCGGGTACGCGTCATCCGGGCCGAGGCCCCCGGCCCCCGGCTGCTCCTGGACCCCAACGGGGCCTGGACCGCGACCGAGGCCCGCACCCTGCTGCCCCGGTACGCCGAACTCGGCGTCGAGGCCGTCGAGCAGCCCATCGCCCCCGGCGACCCGGACGCCCTCGCGGCCCTCGCCGAGGACTCGCCGCTGCCCGTCATCGCCGACGAGGACGCGGTCAGCATCGAGGACGTACGCCGGTTGGCCGGGCGGGTGCACGGCGTCAACGTCAAGCTCGCCAAGTGCGGCGGCGTGCACGCCGCGCTGCGCATCGGCGAACTCGTCGCCGGCAGCGGCACCGCGCTCATGCTCGGCTGCCTGACCGCGAGTTCGCTGGGCATCGCCCCCGCCGTCCACCTCGCCGACCGGGCCCGTTGGGTGGACCTGGACGGACATCTGCTGCTCGCCGACGACCCGTGGACGGGCATCGGCGGCACCGACGGCACCGTGCGCGTCAGCGCCCACGCGGGCCTGGGCGTGCGCCCCACCCGCCCCCAGACCCCCGTGCCCCGCCCACCGCAGACGCCACCCCGCCTGCGGACCTGAGCCCCGCCGGCCACCGGCCGGCCACCCGACGAGCGCCGGCGGCCGATCCCGCCGGCCCCGCCGACAGCCCCCGCCGCACCACCCACCCCGACCACACCGGCCACGGCGCGACGCCCACCGGCGTATCGACGTGTCGACGTCCCCAGGCATCGACATCCCCCCATGTCGACACACCGCCACGCCGCCACCCCGACGTACCGCCTGTGCGGACGGGCCGGCACGCAGCCGCCACGCCCCGGGGCCGTGGTGCCGGCGGCACCCTGTACCGGCCGTACGCCGGCACCACTCCAGCCGCCCCGCCCGGCCGTGGTCGCTCACGCTCGGCCCGCGTGCCGTCCGCCGCGCCCGGGCGGCCAGGGGGCGCGCGTCCGGCCCGGCCCACGGGGACGCGCTCCGGCCGTACGAGGTCCACGGCGCGTCACCAGGGCCCGCGTCCGATGCGAAGGCCGCCGGTCCGCGTTCAGAAACCCACCCCCACCCAGGAAGAGAGCACGCCGTGAAGACCTGGAGCGAGATACGCGGCTTCCCCCTCGCCATCCGCCTGCTGCTGGTCAACCAGCTCGGTGTGAACACCGGCTTCTACCTGCTCATCCCCTATCTGGCCACCCACCTCAGCGAGGATCTCGGGATGTCCGCCGCCGTGGTCGGCATCGTCCTGGGGGTGCGTAACCTCAGCCAGCAGGGACTGTTCATCATCGGCGGATCGGCCGCCGACCGGCTCGGCGCCCGAGGCGTGATCATCGCCGGATGCGCGCTGCGCACCCTGGGGTTCGCGCTCTTCGCGCTCGGTGACGGGCTACCGGTGCTGCTCACCGCCTCCATACTCAGCGGGCTCGCGGGGGCCCTCTTCAACCCCGCCGTACGCGCCTACCTGGCCCGGGAGGCCGGGGAGCGCAAGGCGGAGGCGTTCGCGCTGTTCAACGTGTTCGCCACCACCGGGGCCCTGCTCGGGCCACTGCTCGGCGGCGCCCTGTTGCTCGTCGACTTCCGGGCCTCGGCGCTCACCGCCGCCGGCATCTTCGCCCTGCTCACCCTCGCCCAGGCCCTGGTGCTCCCGGCCCGACCGGTGCCGCCGGCCCGGGCCAGCGTGCTCGGCGACTGGCGTGAGGTCCTCTCCCACCGGGCCTTCCTGGCGTTCTCGCTGGCCATGGTCGGCATGTTCACCATGGAGAACCAGCTCTACCTGCTGCTGCCCGACGGCGCCCGGCGCGCCACCGGCTGGGAGGGCGCCGCCGGACTGGTCTTCCTGGTCGGCACGGTCGCCAACCTGACGCTCCAGATGCGGATCACCGGGCGGCTGCGCCACCGGGGCGCACGCGCCCGCTGGATCAGCGCCGGGCTGGCCCTGATGGGCCTGGCGTTCGTGCCACCGCTGCTGGTGACCGGCCACGGCGCGCCCGACGGCACGGCGCGCGCGACGCTGGCCCTGCTGCCCGTGCTGGCCGGGGCGCTGCTGCTCTACCTCGGCATCATGATCGCGCAGCCGTTCGTGATGGAGCTGATACCGCAGTTCGGCCGCGCCCACCTGACCGGCACCTACTTCGGCATCTTCTACGTCGTCTCCGGCATCGCGGCGGCACTGGGCAACACGGCCGTCGGCTGGGCCATGGACGCGGGCCAACGCGGCGGCGCCCCCTGGCTGCCCTGGGCGTGCTGCCTCGGCTTCGGTCTGGCCTCGGCCACCGGCGTGGCCTGGCTCCACCGACTCCGCGCCCTGCCGACCCCCACCGGCGCGAGCCCCGCCGGCCCGCCTCACACCGCCCGCGCGCCCCAGCCCACCGACGTGCACCAGCCCATCGCGTCGAACGCCGCCGCCGCGAGCCCGCGCCCCGGCCCGACCGCTCCCGGCCGACGCACCCGCGTTCCCGCGCCCGTCGGCGCCCGGCCGGCCGGCACCGGCCCCCGCCCCGACCCGAGCCCCTCCGCGACCACCCCCGCCTCGCGCACCGCCACCCGGGCCCACCCCACCGGCCACCGCTCGCAGCGGGGCACCGAGGACACCAGCGACGACACGACGGGAGCAGCCCGATGACCGAGCCCACCGCACCGCGTACGCCCACCGCGACGCCCCAGCCGCCGACCACCCCGGCGCCGGATCCCGCGCGGACGCCACCGGCCGACCCGCCGGCCCCGACCACGACGGAGGGCGGCAACCTGCTCACCGACAACCCCGAGCTCTACGAGGCGCGCTTCCCCGACCCCGACGGCCTCGCCGCACGGTGGGCCGAGGCCGTGTTGCGGACGTACGACGCCGGGCCGCGCGTGCTCGACCTGGGCTGCGGCACCGGTCGGGACGCGGCCCGGCTGCACGCGGCGGGCCGGCGCGTGGTGGGGGCCGACCTGTCCGAGGCGATGCTCGCCCACGCCGGGCGGCGCCACCCGGGCCCCGCGTACGTCCGTGCCGACCTGCGCGACTTCGACCTCGGCCAGGATGCCTTCGACGCCATCACCTGCCTGGACAGCGCCCTGCTGTACTGCCACACCGGCGCGGATCTCGACGGGGCGCTCACCTCCTGCCGGCGCGCCCTGGCACCGGGCGGACTGCTGGTGGCCGAGATGCGCAACGGGGCGTTCTTCCTGGGCAACACCGAGCTCCTCGACATTCCCCGCCACACGACCCTGAGCTGGCAGGGCGTCACCTACACGGCCGTGACCACGCTCTGGATCGACCGCGCCGCGCAACTGCTGCGCCGCTGCCGGGTGTGGAGCGCCGACGACAACTCGCCGCCCCTGGCCCAGCACTCCGCCTGGCGGCTGCTCTTCCCACAGGAGCTGCGCCACCTGCTGGCCGCGCACGGCTTTCGGGTGCGGGAGCTGCACGACGGCCCGGGGCCCCGCACGGAGCCCGCGTGGCACGAGGCCGCCCCGCCGCCGCCCGGCACGGCCGACGGCGACCGGCTCCACCTGGTCGCCGAGCGCCTCCCCGACTGACCCGACCCACCCCGCGCCAGGCCACCCACCCGTCGCTGCGTCCAACCCACCCGCCCCCCACCCTGGGCCCACCTGCCCACCCGGCCGCTGCCCACCCGGCCCCGCGCCAGCCCCCTCCCTCCCCGCTCCGACCAACGCCGACCCGTGACGCACCGGCCGTGCCGCGCCCCGGCCCACCCCGCCCCGGCCGTCGCGCGCGGGCCCCGACCCGTACCGCGCGACCCCGCGCTCCCGCTCAGCCCGTATCCCGTACCGCCGTCCAAGGAGTCCCCGTGACCGCATCCGCTCAGCCCGACCGTTCCCTTCCCGCCCTGCGACGGCGCGGCTTCCTCGCCGCCGGCGCCGCGGCCGGCCTCGGCACCCTGGCCCTGACCGGGTGCGGCGGGGGTGCCGGCGGCACCGGGGCGACCTCCGGGGGCGGCGCGCCCCGGCGGGGTGGGCGGTTGCGCGCCGCGTTCGCCGGGGGCGGCGCGGCCGAGACACTCGACCCGCACCGGAGCAACCTGTTCGCCGACGCGGCCCGCGCCAAGGCCCTGTTCGACAAGCTCGCCGACTGCGGCGCCGACATGACGGCCAGGCCCCGCCTCGCCGCCTCCTGGGAACCGGGGCCCCGCCTCGACCGCTGGAAGGTCACGCTGCGCGAGGCCACCTTCCACGACGGCAGGACCGTCACCGCCGAGGACGTGCTCTACAGCTACCGCCGCATCGCCGACCCCGGCCAGACCTACCGGGCCAAGGCGTCCCTGGAACCCATCGACCTGAAGGCCAGCCGCGCCCTGGACCCGCGCACCATCGAGTTCCGCCTCAAGCGACCCACCGCCGAGTTCCCCAACGTGCTGGCCGCGTTCGGCGCCTACGTCATACCCCGCGACACCGAGCGCTTCGAGCGGCCCGTCGGCTCCGGACCCTTCCGATTCGTCTCCTTCGCGCCCGGCCGTTCGTGCACCGTGCGCCGCTACGACGACTACTGGGACGGCGCCCCGTACCTGGACGAGCTGGAGTTCCTCATCGCCAACGAGGAGTCCGCCCGCGTCAACGCCCTCCTGGGCGGCCAGGTCGAGTACGCCCACGAGCTCAACCCGGCCACCGCCCGGGCCCACCAGGACCAGGGGCGGATCACCATCGTCCGGTTGCGTAACAGCGCCATGCAGGCGTTCGCGATGAAGACCGACCGGCCACCGTTCGACGACGTCCGGGTGCGCCAGGCGTTCTTCCTGATCGCCGACCGGCAGGAGCTGGTGGACGGCGCGCTCTCGGGCGCCGGCGAGGTCGGCAACGACCTGTTCGGCAAGGGCTACCAGTACTACGCGGCCGACCTGCCGCAGCGCGAGCGGGACCTGACGCGGGCCCGCCACCTCCTCAAGCGGGCCGGGGCCGAGGACCTGCGGGTCACCCTGGACACCTCCGAGGTCGCCGCCGGGTTCACCGAGGCCGCCGGCATCTTCCGCGACCAGGCGGCCAAGGCGGGCGTCACGGTCCGGGTCCGGGCGGGCAGCAAGGACACGTACTGGAGCGACATCCTGGACGGCGGCACCCTCAGCTGCTACCGCTCGGGCGCCATGCCCATCGAGTCGCACATCTCCCAACGGCTGCTCACCGACTCCTCCACCAACGCCACCCACTGGCGCCGCCCCGCCTTCGACGCCCTCTACCAGCAGGCCCAGTCCACCCGCGACCAGAGCGCGCGGGCCGAGGTCTACGCGCGCATGCAGCGTGAGCTGCACACCGAGGGCGGCTTCCTGGTGTGGGGCTTCGCCGACTGGATCGTCGGCACCGCGCGCGGGGTCGGCGGTGTGCGCTCCGACGCGCCCGCCAACACCCTGGACTGGGCGCGCTTCGACAAGGTGTGGCTGCGGTGATCCCCGCACACTCCTGGCTCACCCGCCGCCTGCTCCTTGGCCTCGCCCAGACCGCCGCCGTCGTCCTGCTGGTCTTCGCGCTCACCGAGGCGCTGCCGGGCGACGCGGCCGTCGCCCTGGCCGCCGACAACCCCGACCCCGCGCGCATCGAGCGGATTCGCGCGGCGATGGACCTGGACCGACCCGCCTCCGAGCGGTTCGCCGAGTGGGTCACCGGGCTGCTCCACGGCGACCTCGGCACCTCGCTGGCCTCCGGGCGCCCCGTCGCCGACTACCTCGCCGACGGCTTCGGACCCACCCTGCTGCTCGCGGCGCTCACCATCGCGCTGCTGGTGCCGGTCTCGGTCGGCCTCGGAGTGCTCGCCGCCCGCCGCGTGGGTGGGGCCGTGGACCGGCTGATCAGCTCGGTGACGCTGGGCGTGTACGCGGTGCCCGAGTTCGCCTTCGGCGTGCTCCTGGTCACCGTCTTCGCCCTGCGCCTGGACTGGCTGCCCCCCACCGCCGTCGGCTACGGCACCGACCTGCTGGCCCACCCCGCCGTCCTGGTCCTGCCCGTGCTGGTGCTGCTCTCGCGACCGGTGTGCTCCATCAGCCGACTGGTGCGCGCCGGCATGATCGACGCGCTGTCCGCCCCGTACGCCGAACAGGCCCGCCGCTACGGGGTCGGCGGGGCCCGGGTGTGCTTCGCGCACGCGCTGCCCAACGCCGTGACGCCCGCCGCGCAGCAACTGGCCCGCACCGTGGACTGGTTGCTGTGCGGCGTCATCGTCGTGGAGGCCCTGTTCATCATCCCTGGTCTGGGCACGGTGCTCATGGACGCGGTCGCCGCCCGGGACGTGCCGGTGGTGCAGGGGCTCGCGGTGGTCTTCGGTCTGCTCGCGGTGGTGCTCAACCTCGCCGCCGACGTGGTCGCGCACCGCCTCGCCCCCCGCGCGGGGGTGGCCGCGTGAGCGCGACCGACCCCCCGCCGTCGCCCACCACCCGCCCGACGTCACCCACGCCGTCCGCGAGCGCCCCGCCGCCCCGGGCGCGGCGCCCGTGGCGCCTGGGCCGGTTCGCGGTCGGCCTGCTCCTCGTCCTGCCGCCACTGCTGCTGGCCCTCCTCGGACCACTGCTGGCGGGGGAGGCGGGGGAGCGGGGCGTGTCCTTCACCGGTGGCGAGGGGCACTGGCTCGGCACCGACTTCGTCGGTCGCGACGTGTGGCGGCAGGTGTTGCTCGGCGGGCACTCGGTGGTGCTCGTCGCGCTGTCGGCCACGGCCCTCACCTACGTCGTGGCCCTGCCGATCGGCCTCACCGCGGCCCTCACCCACCGTGGCTGGCTGGAGGAGCTGCTCATGCGGCCGTTGGACGTGGTGCTGGCCGTGCCCTCGCTGCTGTTCGTCCTGCTGGTCGCCGCCGTCTACCAGCCGGGCACGCTCGGCCTGGTGCTGCTGATCGCGCTGGTCAACCTGCCGGACGCGGCCCGCATGGTGCGCGCGGCGGCGGCCGAGGCGGCCTCCCGGCCTGCCGTGGAGGCGCTGCGGGCGCAGGGCGAGAGCTGGTGGCGGATCGCCGTCGGCTACGTCGGCCGCGCCACCCGGCACACCCTGGTCGCCGACGCGGGCGTACGCCTGACGGGTGTGCTGTACCTGGTGGCCACCGTCGCCTTCCTGGGGGTGGGGGTCGCGCCCGACGCCGCCGACTGGGCCGTGATGGTCGACCGCAACCGCACCGGCCTGCTGCTCCAACCGTGGGCGGTGGTGGTGCCCGCGCTGCTGATCGTGGCGCTGTCGATGGGCACCAACCTGCTGTTCGACGCGGCCCTCACCCCTCGCGCCGCCCGCCCCCCGACCCGCCACCGCCCCACCCGCCCGCGCGATCGCGTCGCCGCGCCGGCCCGCGCCGCCGACCACCACGCACCGACCGCCCCCGCCCCACCCGCTGACGCGGGCAGCCCGCCCGCCGCCGAGCCCCGCGGGGCGGCGCGTCGCGGCCTACGCCGCGTACGGCCCACCCACCGGGCGTGGGGAAACCGGGGGACCCAAGGAGAGGAGAAGCGCCGATGAGCGTCGGGAGACCGGCCGTCGCCGAGGTCAGGGATCTGCGGATCGAGGTGGCCGGGCGGGTCCTGGTGGACGGTGTCAGCCTGCGGGCCGCGCCGGGCCGGGTGACCGCGCTGGTGGGTGCCTCCGGCAGCGGCAAGACCACCACCGGCCTGGCCCTGCTGGGGAGCTACCCGGCCGGCGCCGTGGTGACCGGCGAGACACACGTGGCCGACCAGCCGGCCGGCTACGTGCCCCAGCACCCCGCGGCCGTGCTCAACCCGGCCCGCCGGGTGGCCGCGCTGCTCACCGACATCGCCCGCCGCCAGGTACGCGACCTGCCGCGCGGGCAGCGCCGGGCCGCCGCTCGCGCGCGCGTGCTCGCCGCGCTGGCCTCGGCCCACGTCGACGACGGGCCACGGGTGATCGACCGCTATCCGCACCAGCTCTCGGGCGGTCAGCAGCAGCGCGTGGTGCTGGCCCAGGCGCTGCTGCTCGGCGCGCGCGTCATCGTCGCCGACGAACCCACCACCGGCCAGGACGCGCTGACCAAGCGACGGGTGGTGGACGAACTCGCGGCCGTGACCCGGCGCGGCATCGCGCTCGTCCTGCTCAGCCACGACCTGGACGTGGTGCGCGACCTGGCCGACGACATCGTGGTCCTGCACGCCGGCCGGGTCGTCGAAGCCGGCCCGGCCGACCGGCTCCTGAGCACCCCGCGACACCCGCTGACCCGCCAGCTCCTGGCCCCGCCACCACTCCCCACCCAGCCCTCGGCGCGCCGCGCCCCGACCACCACGCCCGGCCCGAAGACGCCGGCGGCCGGTACCCCGGCGGGCGACGTGTCGCCCCCGACACCCGATGACGCGCCTCCCGCGCCAAGGGAGCCGGCCGCCCGGGACGGCGGGCCAGCCCGGCCCTGGCGGCGGCCGGCCACCGACGCCCCGGGGCCGACACCGGCCGACCAGCCGACACCGGTTCCCCAGGGGGCCGACACCGGGCGGCGACCGCCCGCCGCCGGGCTCGTCGTCCACGCGCTCACCGCCCGGCACCGCGCCGCCGGGCGGCGCGCGGCCGTGGCCGTCGTCCACGTCGCCGAACTCGCCGTGCCCCCGGGGCGGACGCTGGCCCTGGTGGGCCGCTCCGGCAGCGGCAAGACCACCCTGGCCCGTTGCCTGGCGGGGCTGCACCGCGCGTACACCGGGCAGGTGTTGCTGGACGGCGCCGCGCTGCCCCGCAGCCTGCGTGATCGCTCCCGGTCCCAACTGGCCGCCGTGCAGTACGTGTTCCAGGACGCGCGGGCCGCCTTCGACGCGTACCGGCCGGTGCTCGACCAGGTGGCGCGCACCGCCGTCCGGCTGCGCGGCGTGGCGCCCGGCACGGCGCGCGAGGAGGCCGCCGCGCTGCTCGCCGCCACCGGGCTGCGCGCGGAGCTGACGGCGCGTCGACCGGACCAGCTCTCCGGTGGCGAGTTGCAGCGCGCGGCGCTGGCCCGCGCGCTGTTGGCCCGGCCCCGGGTGCTGCTGTGCGACGAGGTGACCTCCGGGCTCGACGCGGTCAGCCGGCGCGACATCCTGGACCTGCTGGCCGCGCTGGCGCGCGAGCGCGCGGAGCTGGCGCTGGTGCTCATCACGCACGACCTGGAGACGGCCGCGTTCGCCGACCGCGTCGCCGTGCTCGACGCGGGCGAGATCGTCGAACACGGCCCCGCCGACCAGGTGCTGACCACGCCCCGCCACCCCTTCACCGCCGCGCTGGTGGCCGCCGCCCGCCCCCGCGCTCCGGGCGACACGACCCGTGCCCTGGCCGCCGGCGACGCGTACCGCGCGAAGGCAGCGAGGCGCCCCGGGCCGCCGTAGGCGACGGGCGGCGGAGCGCCGGGGGAGTGAGCCGGCGGCGCGGAGTATTGACTTAAACATTTGTTGAAGTCATACGTTCGTCGAGAACCGCCGGCCCGGCGGTGCGCCACCCCGCCAAGGAGCCCCCATGGACATGGAAGTCACCGCCTGGACGTCACTGCACCACGTGATGAACGCCAAGAACGACCGGCGCCCCTTCTCCGCGGCGGCCGTGCGCCGCATCGCGCGCTTCGCCCGCCCGCACCGGCCGCAGATCGTACGGTTCCTCGTGCTCAGCGTCGTCACCGCCGCCCTCGCGGTCGCCACCCCGGTGGTCGCCGGCCGCGTCGTCAACGCCATCGTGGACGGCGACGCGGTGCGCGAGGTGGTCACCCTGGCCGTCCTGATCGCCGTGATCGCGGTGGCCGAGGCCGGCCTCGGCCTCACCCAGCGCTGGTTCTCCGCGCGCATCGGCGAGGGCCTGATCCTCGACCTGCGCCGGGCCGTGTACGACCACGTCCAGCGGCTGCCCGTCGCCTTCTTCACCCGCACCCGCACCGGCGCGCTGGTCAGTCGGCTCAACAACGACGTGATCGGCGCCCAACGGGCCTTCAGCGACACCCTCTCCGGTGTGGTGAGCAACGTGGTGACGCTGCTGCTGACGCTCGGCGTGATGCTCAGCCTGTCCTGGCGGATCACCCTGCTCGCCCTCGTCCTGTTGCCGGTCTTCGTGTTGCCGGCGCGCCGGATGGGCGCCCGACTGGCCCGCCTCCAGCGGGAGGCGGCGACCCACAACGCGGCGATGAGCACCCAGATGACCGAGCGCTTCTCCGCACCCGGCGCCACCCTGGTCAAGCTCTTCGGCCGACCGGCCGACGAGTCGGCCGAGTTCGCCGCGCGGGCCCGCCGCGTCCGGGACATCGGCGTGCGCAGTGCCATGGTGCAGACGGTGTTCATGACGGCCCTGACCATGGTCTCGGCCCTCGCCCTCGCCCTGGTCTACGGACTCGGCGGCTACTACGCGCTGCGCGGGTCCCTGGACGCCGGCGCCGTCGTCGCCCTGGCCCTCCTGCTGACCCGTCTGTACGCCCCGCTGACCGCGCTGGCCAGCGCCCGGGTGGAGATCATGAGCGCCATGGTCAGCTTCGAGCGGGTCTTCGAGGTCCTCGACCTGGAGCCGCTGATCACGGAGAAGCCGGACGCCCGGGCGGTCACACCGGGCCCGGCCTCGGTCGAGTTCGACCACGTGGACTTCGGCTACCCCGCCGCCGACAAGGTCTCCCTGGCCTCCCTGGAGGAGGTCGCCACGTTGGACGCCCGGGGCGGCGAGCAGGTGCTGCACCAGGTCTCCTTCCGGGCCGAACCCGGCCAGATGGTCGCCCTGGTCGGCTCCTCCGGCGCGGGCAAGTCCACCCTCGCCCAGCTGCTGCCCCGCCTGTACGACGCGGACGCCGGCACGGTGCGGATCGACGGCGTGGACGTACGCGACCTCACGGCCGCCTCCCTCCGCGAGACCGTCGGCATGGTCACCCAGGACGGGCACCTCTTCCACGAGTCCATCCGCGCCAACCTGCTCCTGGCCCGCCCGGGCGCCAGCGACGACGAACTGTGGGAGGTGCTGCGCCGGGCCCGGCTGGAGGGGCTGATCGCGGCGCTGCCCGACGGGCTCGACACCGTCGTCGGCGAGCGCGGCTACCGGCTCTCCGGTGGCGAGCGCCAGCGTCTGACCATCGCCCGACTGCTGCTGGCCCGGCCCCAGGTCGTCATTCTGGACGAGGCCACCGCGCACCTGGACTCGACCTCCGAGGCGGCCGTACAGGAGGCGCTGGCCGAGGCGCTGGAGGGCAGGACCGCCGTGGTCATCGCCCACCGGCTGTCCACGGTGCGGGCCGCCGACCTGATCCTGGTCATCGAGGAGGGCCGGGTCGTCGAGCGCGGCACGCACACCGAACTGCTGGCCCGACGCGGCCGGTACGAGCAGCTCCACCGCACCCAGTTCGCCGACGAGCCCGACTCCTCCCCGGACGCGAGCGGCGCCGCCGCCGACACCGCCGACAACGCCACCACTGATGCCGCTGTCGGCGCCCGGCGGGGCGCGGACCACGACGCGCCGGAACCGCTGACCCCGGCGGCCCCGTGAGCGGCCCCCGCCCACCGCGTACGCCCCGCTTGTCACGGCCCCATCGGCCGGGTGACGCCCCCCATCGCCGGCGCCCTCCCCGTCACCACGACGCGGAGGGCGCCGGCGTCCGGGCCCCGCCGCCCGGCCCGTGGGCCCGGTCGGCCACACTGAGGGCCCGAGCGCCTGTGTGGCCCAAGCGTCGGAAGAGCCGACCGCCCGCGACGTCGCGACCGTGGTCCGACCGGCACCGTCCGCGCCACCACGCGCCCGACCCACCCGCACGGTGCCTGGGCGTCCAGGGCGCCCTGGCCCCCAGCGACGCCGGGCGGGAGGTTCGCGACCGGCTCGCCCTGGCGCGACGACGGCCGCTGCCGCGTCCGTGACCGGTTCGCGCGGGCCGTCGACGAGGGCGACCCGCCGCCGGCGGCCGACCCGGGGCCCTTGGCCCGCTACGTCACCAGGCTGGTGTTCGGTATCGGCGTGCAGGCCGCGGGCGGCGTCGGGCGCGAGGAACTCCAGGAGATGGCCGACGCCGTAACTGGCCACCTGTCCGACAGTCGTCCCGGCGTGCCGCCACGGCGACGCCGCCCGCCGTGGCGGCCGGCGCCCACGAACACCCCCGCCACCCCGGACGAGCGCGCCCGAAAGACCCCGCCGGCCGGCCGCGCGGCGAGGCGCTCAACGCCCGCGGCGCCGCGGCCCGTTCCCCCGGCGCCGTTACCCGCCCGTGAGGCGCCCCCCCCGGGCGTGCGACGTCGGTGTTACAGGCCCGCCACCGTGGCCAGCGTCCTGGCCTGGGCCATCTCCTCCGCGCCGTCGGCCACCTCGCCCATGGCGGCGAACCACAGCGCGCTCTCCACCGCCCGCGCCATCGACCAGGCCAGCAGGCGTCGGGGGTCCTCGCCCACCGCGTCGGCGAACAGCGCGTACCGGTGAGCCAGCACCGCGCCCGGGTCGGCGTACTCGAACGGGTCGTCCAACTGGGTGAGCAGCGGCCACGGGTCGTACCCCGGATCGCCCACCATCGGCTTCGGATCGATGGCCAGCCACGGCCGGCGCCCGGCGGCCAGGATGTTGCCCGGGTTGAAGTCGCCGTGCACCACGACCTGTCGCGTGGCGCTCGCCGGCAGCCTCCGCAGCAGGTCCGCCCCGACGGCCACCAACGCCGGGTCGTAGCCGGGCGCGAGGCGCGCCATGCGGCGCTCGACCAGCGTCGCCCACTCGCCGGTGACCGTCGCCAGCGTCTCCAGGCCCGCGCGCGGCACCGGCGCGGACCACAGTCCGCGCAGCAGCTCGGCCGCCGCGAGCAGGCGTGCCTCGGGCGTCAGGTGCTCCGCGTCGTCGAGTTCGGTGCCGGGCACGCAGCGCTCGACCAGCAGCGCGTACCGCCGCTGGTCGGCCGCCAACAGGCGCACCGCGCCGTCGCCGGCCCAGGTGCGCAGCCCGCGTGCCTCGCCGGACGCCTCGCGGTGGGGCCAGGTCAGCTTGAGCACGGCCGCCCCGCCGTCGGGCAGCGTCGCCGGCGCCACCCAGGAACAGCTCCCGCCGTGGATCGGCGGGCCCAGCCGTAGCGACCAACGGTCCTGGAACTCGGCGATGAGCGCGGGCAGCGTCGCGAGCCAGGCGCGCCCGGAGGCGGTCTTGGACATCTCGGTGACGACCGGCAGGTCGGCCGGGAGCACGAGGGGGGCCGGGGCGTCGGCGGCGCGTGGGGCGACGGGAGGCGTGTCCGGCGCGACCGAGCGCGTGGGGGAGATGGCGTCGCCGGCCGGGGTGATCGTGGTGGCCGTGGCCGGTGCGGTCGGCGTGCGCGTGGGACAGGCGGGCCCGGCGGCCGAGGTGGAGATGGGGGTGACGACGGGCGCGAGGACGGGGCGGCGGAGGGGGACGGCGAAGGAGCCGGAGGCTAAGGCGTCCGGTATCGACGAGGGCGGCATAGGGGCAGGGTAAGCCGGTCGGGGGAGGGAAATCGCGGGAGTTTCGGGCAGGAGCGGACGGCCCTCACGGCCAGGCCGCCGGCCCTGTCCCGCCCCGGCGCGCGGCTGCCCGGCCGGGCCGGCCTTCTGACCCGGCGGGCCCGGTCTGTCACGGCCCGGCGAAGGCGAATGAGCCCACGGCGGCGGGCCTGGCCGGGCCCGGCCCTCCGTAGCTCGACCGGGCCCGCCGCGTACGTGCCCCGGCCGGCCGCACCGCCTCGCGGCGACCGCGCCACCGGGCCCGGTGGCCGCCGGCCCGGTCGGACACCCCGCCCCCCGACGGGGCGTCCTACCGGGCCGGTCGTGCGGACGGCGGGCTCAGACGAGGATGACCCGGCGGCCACGGGTGTGACCGGCCTGGCTGTCGGCGTGCGCCGCCGCGGCCTCGGTCAGCGCGTACGACTGCTCGACCGGGATGTGCAGCCGCCCGCGCGTGAGGAGGTCCACGGTCGTGGCGAGCGCGTCGGGCACGCTGCCGGCCACGCCGGAGAAGCGGACGCCCAGGTCCGGCGCGCCGAGATCGGCGATGGAGACCACGCGCCGCGCGTCCCCGGTCAGTTCGACCAGGTCGCGGATGACGCCCGCACCGGCCAGGTCGAGGGCGGCGTCGACGGAGCCGAGCCGCCGGACCCGGTCGACCCAGCCGGCGCCGTACGTCGTGGCGAGGGCGCCCAGGTCGCGCAGGTAGTCCTGGTTCGCGGGCCCGGCCGTGCCGATCACCGTGATGCCGCGCTCGCGGGCGATCTGGAGCACCGCCGACCCGACACCGCCCGCCGCGCCGCTGACCAGCAACGTCTGGCCCGGTTCGACGCCGACCTCGCGCAGGACGCGCAGCGCGGTCTCCATCACGGACGGATAGCCGGCGGCCTCCGCGAACGTCAGGCCCTCGGGCATCAGCGCCCAGGCCGCCAGCACGGCGTACTCGGCGTAGGTGTCAGCTCCCTCGCCGAACACCCGGTCGCCGACCGCGACCCCCGTGACGCCCGAGCCGACCTCGTCCACCACGCCGGCCGCGTCCAGCCCGACCCCGGCGGGCAGTTCGAGCGGATGGGCCTGGAGTACCTGGCCCTCGCGGACCCGCCAGTCGACGGGGTTGACCCCCGCCGCCGCCACGGCCACCCGTATCTGGCCGGGGCCCGCGTGGGGCTCCTCGGCCTCTGTCAGTCGCAGCACATCCGGACCGCCGAACTCGGCGAAGCTCACTTTCCTCATGCCGCCGACCGTAGCACTAACCGTTAGCTTTTAAAAACCGTTATGATTTCGCACCTGGTAGCATCAACCCATGACCGTGCCGACCGGGCGCCGCGAGCGCAAGAAGGCCGCGACCCGCCAGAAGATCGCCGACACCGCCCTGCGGCTCTTCCTGGAGCGCGGGTACGACGCGGTGGGCATCCGGGACGTGGCCGCCGAGGCCGACGTGGCCGTCACCACGCTCTTCTCCCACTTCGCCTCGAAAGAGGCCCTGGTGTTCGAGCAGGACACCGACTTCGAGCGGCGCCTGGCCCAGGTCGTCGCCGACCGGACGCCGGACGAGCGGCTCATACCCGCGCTGCGTCACGAGGTCTGGACCCTGGTGGAGCACTGCACGGCCGACGGCGCCGCCCCGATCTGGCACATGATCGACTCCTCGCCCGCGCTGCGGGAGTACGAGGAGTCGATGCGGCTGCGCCACGCGGAGTCGCTGGCCGCCGCCATCGCCGCCGACCCCGACCTGGCCCGGACCCCGACGGCCTGCCGTGCCATCGCGCGGTTCGTGGTCGACGCGTACGCCCTGGCCCGGGACGCGACTGACCCCCGGGCCGCGCTGGAGGAGACCTTCCAGATGATCGAGGCGGCCTGGCAGGCCAGCGCCCCCGCGCGCCCCGCGTGAGGGCCTGACCCACCCGGGGGAGGCCCGGCGTGGCGGTGAGCGGAGCGAGGCCGATCATGGAGGGATGACCGACTCGTTTGTGCGGGTGCGCGGCGCCCGCGAGCACAACCTCCGCGGCGTGGACGTGGACCTTCCGCGCGACGCGCTCGTCGTCTTCACCGGCGTGTCCGGCTCCGGCAAGTCGTCGCTGGCCTTCGCGACCGTCTACGCCGAGGCCCAGCGCCGCTACTTCGAGTCCGTCGCCCCCTACGCCCGCCGCCTCATCCACCAGGTCGGCGCGCCCCGGGTGGAGGAGATCACCGGGCTGCCGCCCGCCGTCGCCCTGGAACAGCGCCGCTCCGCGCCCACCACGCGTTCGTCCGTGGGCACCATCACCACCCTCTCCAACTCGCTGCGCATGCTCTTCTCCCGCGCCGGCAGCTATCCCGAGGGGGTCACCGAGCGCCTGGACTCCGACGCGTTCTCGCCTAACACCGCCGCCGGCGCCTGCCCCGCCTGCCACGGCCTGGGCCGGGTGCACCGCGTCACCGAACAGTCGCTGGTGCCCGACCCCGACCTGAGCATCCGCGAGGGCGCCATCGCCGCCTGGCCGGGCGCCTGGCAGGGCAAGAACCTCCGCGACATCCTGGCCGCGCTCGGCCACGACGTGGACCGACCGTGGCGCGAGCTGCCGCTCCGGGACCGGGAGTGGATGCTGTTCACGGACGAGCAGCCCGTGGTCACCGTGCACCCGGTGCGCGAGGCCGGCCGCATCCAGCGCCCCTACCAGGGCACCTACATGAGCGCCAAGCGCTACGTCCTGCACACCTTCGCCGACTCCAAGAGCGAGACGCTACGCCGCCGGGTGCGGCAGTTCCTGGTCAGCGCCGACTGCCCGGCGTGCGGCGGGCGCCGGCTGCGGCCCGAAGCACTGGCCGTCACCTTCGCGGGCCACGACATCGGCGAGCTGGCCAGCCTCCCGCTGGACCGACTGGCCCAGCTCCTGCGCCCGGCCGCCGAGCACACCGCCCAGCCGTCCCCGCCCGCCGCCCCGGAACCCGCCGCCACGCCCCCCACCCCGGCCGGCGGGGTGGCCGCCGAGGTCGCCGCGACGCTGGCCCGCGACCTGCTGGCCCGCATCGAGGTGCTGACCGAACTCGGCCTCGGCTACCTCAGCACGGACCGCCCGACTCCCACCCTCTCGGCGGGCGAACTGCAACGGCTACGGCTGGCCACCCAGTTGCGCTCGGGCCTGTTCGGCGTCGTCTACGTCCTGGACGAGCCCTCCGCCGGCCTGCACCCGGCCGACAGCGCCGCCCTGCTCACCGTGCTGGACCGACTCAAGGCGGCCGGGAACTCGCTGTTCGTCGTCGAGCACCACCTGGACGTGGTGCGCCGCGCCGACTGGGTGGTGGACGTCGGGCCGCGCGCCGGCGAGCACGGTGGGCGGGTGCTCTACAGCGGCCCCGTCGCCGGCCTCGCGGACGTCCCCGAGTCCGTCACCCGCCCCTACGTCTTCCCGACCGCTCCCCAGGTCACGGTCGACCCCCCACGCCAGCCCGCCCAGTGGCTGACCCTGCGCGGCGTGCGCCGGCACAACCTGCGCGACCTCGACGTGGAGCTGCCGCTCGGTGTGTTCACCGCCGTGACCGGCGTCTCCGGCTCGGGCAAGTCCACCCTGATCACCCAGGTGCTCGCCGAGGTGCTGACCGACCACCTGGGCGGCGCGGCCGAGGCTACCGACCAAGCCCTGGAGCGGCCTGGCGAGGACGAGGACCTACCGGCGGCGGGCGAGGCGAGCGCGCGGCCCGCCGCCGTCGCGGGGCTGGCCGCCGTCGACCGGCTGGTCCGCGTGGACCAGCGCCCCATCGGCCGCACCCCCCGCTCCAACCTGGCCACCTACACCGGACTGTTCGACGCCGTACGCAAGGTCTACGCCGCCACCGACGAGGCCCGCGCCCGGGGCTACCGCGCCGGCCGGTTCTCCTTCAACGTCGCCGGCGGACGCTGCGAGACCTGCCAGGGAGAGGGGTTCGTGGCCGTGGAACTGCTCTTCCTGCCCGGCACCTACGCGCCCTGCGCCGACTGCCACGGCTCCCGCTACAACCCCGAGACCCTCCAGATCACCTACCACGGGGCCAGCGTCGCCGACGTCCTGGACATGACGGTCGACGCCGCGGCCGACTTCCTGGCCGAGGTGCCCGCCGCGCTGCGCGGGCTGCGCGCCCTGCGCGAGGTGGGCCTTGGCTACCTGCGGCTCGGGCAGCCCGCGACGGAGCTCTCCGGCGGCGAGGCCCAACGCATCAAGCTGGCCACCGAGCTCCAGCGCGCGCACCGGGGCCACACGGTCTACCTCCTGGACGAGCCCACCACCGGCCTGCACCCGGCCGACACCGCACTGCTGCTGCGGCAGTTGCACGGCCTGGTCGACGCCGGCAACTCCGTCTTCGTGGTCGAGCACGACATGGCGGTGGCCGCTGGCGCCGACTGGGTCATCGATCTGGGCCCCGGTGGCGGCGACCGTGGCGGCCTCGTCGTCGCCGCGGGCCCGCCGGCGACCGTCGCCGCCTCCCAGACCAGCGTGACCGCCCCCTACCTGGCGACGGCCCTGCGAAGCTGATCGGACCCCACACCCACCGGCGGGCCGGCGTGTCCCGGCCGTACGCCCGCCGCGCGACCGGTGACCCGGCGCGCGGGGCGGGCGCACGGGGAGTGTCAGCCGGGGCCCGGCGCGTCCGGGCCGCGCCGCTTCGGTCTCGACCCGGGCGCGGCCCCGGGCTCTGGGCCGGATCCGGGGTCGGCCTCCGATCCGGGGCCGGCGTCGGACCCGGGGGTGGCCGGGCCCGACGCCGTCCCACCCGCCGGGGGCTCCCCCGACGTCGTCCCACCCGCCGGGGGAGCGGTGGCCAGCGCCGAGTGCCGGTAGGAGTAGGCGAAGTAGACGATCAGGCCGATGCCGAACCAGACGGCGAAGCGCACCCAGGTGTGCCACTGGAGGTAGGTCGTCAGCCAGATGGAGGCACCCACGCCCACCAGCGGCACGAGTGGCATGCCCGGGGTGCGGAAGGTGCGCGGCAGGTCGGGGCGCCGGTAGCGCAGCACGATCACCGCCACACACACGATCACGAACGCCAACAGGATGCCGATGTTGGTCAGCTCGGCCGCCTCGCCGATCTTCACGAAGCCGGCGATGCCGGCCGACGCGACGCCCACGATCCAGGTCACCCGGGTCGGTACCCGCCGGGTCGGGTGCGTCTTGGCGAACCACCGGGGCAGCAGGCCGTCCCGGCTCATCGAGAACCACACCCGCGTCACGCCGAGCATGAAGGTGAACATCACGGTGAGGATGCCGATGATCGCACCGACCGCGATCACGTCCGCGACGCCGCCCAGCCCCACCGACTTGAACGCGGTGGAGAAGCCGCTCTCCGCGTCCACCTCCGTGTAGTTCTGCATGCCCGTCAGCACCAGGCAGGCCAGCACGTACAGCACCATCGAGATGGCCAGCGAGTACAGGATCGCCTTCGGCATGTGCCGCTGCGAGTCCTTGGACTCCTCGGCCGCCGTGCTCATCGCGTCGTAGCCGAAGACCGCGAAGAAGACCGTCGCCGCCCCGGTGAACGCCCCGCCGACCCCGTACGGGAAGAAAGGCGAGTAGTTACCGGTGTCCACGTGGAAGAAGCCCACCACGATCACCAGGAGCACCACCAGCACCTTCAGAACGACCACGATCATCTCGAACCGGGCCGCGCTCTTGATGCCGAGGTTGAGCAGGTACGCCACGAACAGGCACAGCACCAGCGCGAACAGGTCCACCTTGTGGCCGTCGCCGGTGCCCGGCGCGCCCAGCATCCAGTTCGGCAGGTCGGCGCCCATCTCGCCCACCAGGAAAGAGAAGTAGCCCGAGATGCCGATGGCCACCACCGCGACGATCGCCGTGTACTCCAGGATCAGGTCCCACCCGATCAGCCAGCCCACCAGCTCGCCCAGGACCGCGTAGCCGTAGGTGTAGGCCGAGCCCGCCTTCGGGATGAGCCCGGCGAACTCCGCGTAGGAGAAGGCCGCCGCCGCGCTCGCCACCCCCGCGATCAGGAACGAGATCAGCACCGCGGGCCCGGCCGTCCCGTTCGCGACGGTGCCCGCCAGGGTGAAGATGCCCGCGCCGATGATGCCGCCGACGCCGATCGCCGTCAGGTGCCACAGGCCCAGGCTCCGGCTGAGCTGTTCGCTCGCCGCACCCTCGGTCTCCTCGATGGTCGCGATGGGTTTGCGACGCAGGACGCCGTGCCCTGGTCGGAGTCTCGCCATGATGAGTCCCTCCCCGTCGAACAGTTGACGGCGGATCATGATGGCCCAGCGCCGACGGCGAGGAAAGACGACACTCGGTGGCAGTTTCCTGACGATCTCGTGTCGCGCCGCGTCCGCCGCCCCGCGCGAGCCGCCACCCGTCCCGCCCGAACTGTCGAGCGGACCGCGCCGCGCCCGGCCGCACACCTCCGCTGACCTGGCCGCCCGCCGGCAGCCACCCAGGAACCGGAACCGGCCCCCACCACCGGAACAGGAACATCCCCCGGCCACCCGCCGTCGCCCGACGAGCACCCCGCCACCAGCGGCGACGCGGCCGATGCGACGCCCCCGGTGAACCCGCACCGTTCACCCCCTCCCGAGGTCGAGCCCGGGGGTCACCGTGGGGAGCCCCACCGACACCCGGACCCCGCCCCGCGCCCTCCCGGGGGTTCGCGAGCGGCGGCACCCGGCACCCGGCACCCGCGCGGCGCCGCGCGGCCCGCCGCCGACCGGGCCACCCGCGCCCGTACCGCTCTCAGCGCCGCGCCGCCGGCGGCCACACCCCGGGCGCCAGCACACCCAGGACGTACGCCCTGGCCACCAGCGCCGTCCGGTTGGGCACCCGCCACCGTCGGGAGAGGCGGGTCAGGTGGTAGTTGACACCGTCGACGGTCAACCCCAGCGCCTTGCCCATGGCCGCCGTCGTCGCCCCGGAGGCCGCCAGCGCCAACACCCGCTCCTCCACCGGACTCACCTCCACCCACTCCGGCCGTGCCGGAGCCTGGTCGCCGATGCGCAACAGCACCAGCAGCGCCGGCCGCTCGGCCGTGGCGTCACCCACCGGGTCGATGCTCAACTCACCCTCGCGCTCGGCCCCGTCGCCCCCCAGCCGCCAACACACCCCCACCGGGTAGCGCGAGCGGTAGCCCAGCCGTAACGCCTCACCCAGCCGCTCCAGTTGCGCCCGGTCACGCGGTCGGAACAGGTCAAGCAGGTTACGCCCGCCAAGGCGCCCCGGCGCCACACCCCACTGGCGGGCCATCGCGGGGTTGGCGATGAGGACCTCGCCATCGGACCGGCACACCGCCACCGGCAGCGGCAGCCGGTCGAGCAGCGTCAGGAAGTAGTTGCCCCATCCGCCCCCGCGCCCACCCGTGCCGCCCTCGACCATCGCCCCTGCTCCACGTCGTGTCCGCAAGTGCGGCCCGTGAGAATCCACTGCACAATCATGCAGTGATCACGCGGTAGGGCGGCAACCGGGCTGGCGAGCCTGGAGACATGACCGACACGCCCCTGCTCACAGCCGAAGGCCACCCCACCACCCCGCGCGCACCCCGCACCCCGGTCCCGCGCGCGACCGGCCGCGCCGACGCCGTCCCCGTGGTGGACATCTCGGCGACCGGCCTCGGGCCCACCCCCCTGCAACAGGCCATGGAGCTCAGCCGGCGCCACGGCCCCATCCTCCGCCGCCGACTGCACGGCCGCGACGTGCTGTTCGTCTCCTCCCTCGAACTGGTCGCCGAACTCGCCGACGAGGAGCGCTTCGCCAAGGGCATCTCACCCACCCTGCACAGCGTCCGCGAGTTCGCCGGGGACGGCCTGTTCACCGCGTACAACGACGAACCCAACTGGGCCAAGGCACACGACATCCTCCTGCCCGCCTTCGCGCTGGGCTCGATGCACGCCTACCACGCGGCGATGCTGCGGGTGGCCCGCCGGGTCGTCGCCCGCTGGGACCGGCACGCCGCCACCGGCACCCCCGTCGCGGTCTCCGACGACATGACCCGGATGACCCTGGACACGATCGGCCTGGTGGGCTTCGGCTTCGACTTCGACTCCTTCGCACGGGAAGAGCCGCACCCGTTCATCGACGCCATGGTGCGCTGCCTCCAGTGGAGCATGACCACCCTGGACCGCGCCCCGGGCGGCGACCACGACGCCGTCAACGCCGCCTTCCGCGCCGACGCCGACTACCTGGCCTCCGTCGTCGACGAGGTGATCGCCGCCCGCACCCGTACGACCCCCACCCGCCCCGCCGACGGGACGCCCGGGCCGGGCACCGACGCCCACGACCTGCTCGACCTCATGCTCACCGCCCGACACCCGGCCGACCACACCACACTCGACCTCGCCAACATCCGCAACCAGGTCATCACCTTCCTCATCGCCGGCCACGAGACCACCTCGGGCGCGCTCTCCTTCGCCCTCTACCACCTCCTCAAGGACCCGCTCGCGCTGCGCCTGGTCCAGCGCGAGGTGGACGACCTGTGGGGCGACGACGCCGACCCGGATCCGACGTTCGAGGACATCGGGCGGCTGCGCTTCACCCACCAGGTGCTCCAGGAGGCGCTGCGGCTGTGGCCCACCGCGCCCGCCTTCACCCGCCAGCCGTACGAGGACACCCTGCTCGGCGGCCGCTACCCCCTGCCCGCTGACCAGCGCGTCACCGTCCTGGTCCCGATGCTGCACCGCGACCCGGCCGCCTGGGGCGACAACCCCGAGCTGTTCGACCCGGCCCGCTTCACCCCCGAGGCGGAGGCGAGTCGCTCACCGCACGCGTACAAGCCGTTCGGTACCGGTCAACGTGCCTGTATCGGGCGGCAGTTCGCACTGCACGAGGCGACCATGCTGCTCGGCCTGCTCGCCCACCGCTTCCGTCTGGTCGACCAGGGTGACTACCGGCTGCGGGTCAAGGAGACGCTGACACTCAAGCCGGACGGCCTGACCCTCACCCCCCGCCCGCGCACCGCCGCCGACCGGGCCGTCAACCGCTCCCTCCTGGGCCGCCCCGCCACCCCCGCGGCACCGCCCCAGGCGGCCCCCGCGCCGGACGTCGACCTGCCCCGACGCGTCCGCCAGGGCACCGGCGCGCTCCTGCTGCACGGCAGCAACTACGGAACCTGCCGCGAGCTGGCCCACCGCCTGGCCGACGAGGCCACGGCCCTGGGCTGCGTCACCGAGGTGGCCGCGCTCGACGCGTACGCCGGCGCACTTCCCACCGACCGGCCCGTGGTGATCGTCGCCGCCTCCTACAACGGCACACCCACCGACGACGCCGCCCGCTTCGCCCACTGGCTCACCACCGCCCCCGACGGCGCCGCCCGACAGGTGAGCTACGCCGTCCTCGGCATCGGCGACCGCACCTGGGCCGCCACCTACCAGCACGTCCCGATCCACCTCGACGACCGCTTGGCGGCCCTGGGAGCCACCCGCCTGCTGCCCCGCGCCGAAGCGGACGCCTCGGGTGAACTGTCGCGGGCCGTACGGGACTTCACCGACCGACTGCGCGCCCTGCTCCTGGAGCGGTACGGCGACCCCACCGCCCCCGACGAGCCCGCCCGGCAGCCAGGCCACACCGTCACCGAGGTGCGCGGCGGTCCGCTGGACGCGCTGGCCCAGCGGCACGGCCTGCACCCCCTGACCGTCACCGAGGCCCGCGACCTCACCGCCCCCGGCCACCGCAAGCCCAAGCGCTTCCTGCGGCTCGCCCTACCCGAGGGAGTGGACTACCGCGCCGGCGACCACCTCGCGGTGCTGCCCGCCAACGACTCGGCCACCGTCGAGCGCGCCCTGCGCGCCCTCGGCGCCGAAGCCGACACCGTCCTGGACATCCGCGCCGACCGCCCCGGCCGCACCACACTGCCCCTGGACCGACCCGTCACCGCCCACCAACTCCTGACGCACTACCTGGAGTTGGGCGCACCCGCCAGCGTCGAACAGCGCGCCGCGCTCGCCACCCACCACCCCTGCCCACCCGAGCGCGCCGCCCTGGCGGCGCTGCCGGCCGACGACCCGAGCACCGTCATCGACCTGGTCGAGGCCAACCCCGCGCTACGCGGCGCCCTGCCCTGGGCCACCCTGCTCGACCTGCTGCCGCCGCTGCGCCCGCGCCACTACTCCATCTCCTCGGCGCCGGCGGGCCGCCCCGCGACGGCCGAACTGATGGTCTCCCGCCAGGCGGGCGGCGTGGGTTCCGGCCACGCCCACCGGCTGACCCCGGGCGAGACACTCTGGGCCCGCGTCCAACCCTGCCGCGACGCCTTCCGGCTCGACCCGACCGACCCCACCCCGGTGATCATGGTCGCGGCGGGCACGGGCCTGGCCCCGTTCCGCGCCGCCGTCGCCGAGCGGGTGGCCGTCGGCCAGCGGGCTCCCGCGCTGCTGTACTTCGGCTGCGACGCCCCCGAGGCCGACTACCTGCACGCCGACGAGTTGCGCGCCGCCGAGCGGGCCGGGGCGGTCACCCTGCGCCCCACCTTCAGCGCGCACCCCGAGCGCCACGGCCGCTACGTCCAACACCGCGTCCTGGCCGAGGCGGACGAGGTGTGGACGCTCCTGGCGGACGGCGCCCGGGTACGCGTGTGCGGTGACGGTCGGGGGATGGCACCCGGGGTACGCGCCGCCTTCCGCGAGCTGTACGCGGCGCGCGCCGACGCGTCACCGGCCGACGCCGAGCAGTGGCTGAACGCCCTGATCGCCGCCGGCCGCTACGTGGAGGACGTCTACGCCGCGAGGTGAGTCCCGACCAGAGGCCGGGGTCGCCTCAGTCCACCACGCTCGTCCTGCCCAGGATGGCCGCGTGCTCCAACACGTCCTCCATCGGGTCGTCGATCTGACCGGTGTGGATCAGCGCCACCACGGGCGCGTTGTGCGAGTCGGTGTGCGACTCGTCGGCGTGCGCGACCCCGGCCGGCACCGTGGCCGCCAACAGCGTCGCCCCCACGGCGGACAGCGTGAACCTCATGTCGTCTCCTCGCCTTGACTGTTCATCGGACCATGCGTCGACCTGCGTATCCACCCGGTCGGCCCCGAGGTCACGGCGTGGCGCGCGGTGTCATCCGAACGGTTGCGGCGCCGGCCGCACGGATACGGCGCCGGCCGCGCCCGAGGAGCGCCCGGTGGCGGCGCGAGGTCGAGGGCGCGCGGTGGTGGGGTCCGCGCGGCGCGCGACGAACGATAGCCAGGCGTGTGTCGCCCCGCCGCGCGACAGTGCCGCCCCGCGCGCCGGTTGGGCCGAACGGCGGCAGCCGGGCCCCACACCCGCCCCGCGAGCCTGGACCGGGCCCCGCCGGCCCGCCGCGCCATGCCGCGCCGCCCTA
Source organism: Streptomyces sp. NPDC057702 (assembly GCF_042799315.1). Lineage (NCBI taxonomy): Bacteria > Bacillati > Actinomycetota > Actinomycetes > Kitasatosporales > Streptomycetaceae > Streptomyces > Streptomyces sp. NPDC057702. The sequence goes on from NZ_JBHVJC010000026.1 coordinate 108,413, forward strand.
CCGTCGCCCCGACGCCTGGCGAACCCCCGGCCGGGGGCGGCCCGTGCCGCCCGCCGAGGGCTCCGCGTACGGGGGCCGCTCACCGTGGGGGTGGGGCCTCCGTGGCCGGGGCCGGCGCCCGGTGGGGTGACTGCGCCACCAGCAGGGCCAGGCCCGCCAGCACCACGGCGCGCAGCGCCGCGTCCAGGCCGTTCCAGTCCTCGGACTGCCACATCGCGAACCACTCGCCGCCGATCGCCAGGAAGCCCCCTCCGAACAGCGACAACACCAGCACCAGTCCCACCGTGCTGGCCCACCGGGCGCGCGCGAACGCCCCGTGCCGCATCCCGAGCCCCCACAGCCCCGTGGCCCAGACCAGGACGAGCGCCGCGAGCGCCTCCCAGCCGATGATCGCGACGTACACGGCGTCCCGCACCCGCCGCGACCCGATCGCCCGCCCCATCAGATCCGGGTCCTGGGAGGTGGTGTCCATCGCCAGCACGTGCTGGACGAACTCCCGGTTGGTGTCGAAGTCGAAGACGTTGCCGACCACGACCAGCGTGAGATACAGCGCGTTGATCCCGGTCAGCGCGGCAGCCGCGAGCGGCCCCGGCCCCGGCCGGCGTGTCGTCATCAGCCACCTCTTCGTGTCGTCGACCACCGCACCAGTGTCGGGTGCGCGGCCGTGCGTGGCCGGCCGAGCGGGACGGGCCCGGCCGTGCCACGCGCGGCCCAGGCCGCCGCACCCCCCGAAGGTGGTCGGGCCGGGCGCCCCCGGAGCGGGCCGAGGAGTCGCGGCGCCGGTGACGTGGCGGGCGGTTCCTCGGCCGCGCCGGACAGCCCGCCGCGAGAGGTCCGCGACCCAGGTCCGGCGGGGACGCGCCCCCGTGCCCCTGACGGCGTCCTGGCCGGCAGGCGGAGACAGGAGGCCTGCGCGGTACTAGGGTCGGCAGCCGGTGTAGCGGATTCTTCGGGGCCCTGGTGTCGAACGGCCCCAGGGCCTCTCCGCGTGTTCGACGAAGAGGTGCGATGACAGCAGAGGACTCGTTCGGCCGTCTCGACGACGACGACTACCCCGCCTACACCATGGGCCGGGCCGCCGAGCTGCTCGGCACCACCCCGGGCTTCCTCCGTGCCCTCGGCGAGGCCAACCTGATCACCCCGCTCCGGTCCCAGGGCGGCCATCGCCGTTACTCCCGCTGCCAGTTGCGTATCGCCGCCCGCACCAGGGAGCTCGTCGACCAGGGCACTCCCATCGAGGCCGCCTGCCGCATCATCATCCTTGAGGACCAGCTCGAAGACGCCCGGCGCAGCAACGCCGAGTACCGCCGCGCCGCCGAGGCGGCGAACGCCGCGCCCGAGGAGTGAGGCCCCCGCGTCCGTACGTCTCCCCGTCCCCGTGTGCCGCGCGCCTGCCGGACGCACGGGCGACTGTCAGGGCGTGGGCGACCTTCGCCGTGGACCGACGGCCGGCGGGGAGCAGGTGCGACGCCGTGCTCCGGGCGAGCGGATATCTGTGTTCGCCGGATGAGAATGTGCTGGGTCGCGCGAGCGGGCTTTTTGTCACAGCGAACACAGTGGAATGACGCGCCCCGGGCGCGTCGCCCGCGCATGCTAGTGTCGAGCTTGGTTGCAGCCGTGATTCCCAGAACTTCCAGGCTTTTGTCGGGTTTCTTCACTGCTTGAGACGTTCTGTATTTCCGGTAGCTCCGGACAGGGCCTTTTGACGACTATCCAGGCCCATCAATTGCGAGTCTCGGAGTACTGCCCCAAGGAGATACGACATGGCGTCCGGCACGGTGAAGTGGTTCAACGCGTCCAAGGGTTTCGGATTCATCGAGCAGGATGGTGGCGGCGTCGACGTGTTCGCCCACTTCTCGAACATCGCCGCCCAGGGCTTCCGAGAGCTACAGGAAGGCCAGAAGGTCACCTTCGACATCGCACAGGGCCAGAAGGGCCCGACGGCCGAGAACATCGTTCCCGTCTGAGCACCCGCCCGTGCCGCGTAGCTGGGGCCCGCGTCCTACGGAGCGCGGGCCCCAGCTACAGGCATTCCCCGCGCATTCATCCACGAGATTGCCCCCGCCGCGGTTCCCGCGACATTACGGCCCACCTCGTGCCCGCTGTCGCCGGCACTCCGGTTCCTACGTCCCCGTGTCCCGTGTGAGCACCCGCCCCGTAACGGCTTCCTCCCGGGCCGGTGCGAATCCCGTATCGCTCCGGTCCGTACCGGTGATCGCCCACCGCTTCCCTGTCGGGGGAATTCCCTGATAAACGCCGAACCAAAGAAGGTTCCGCATGAACCCCCTCCGTACGAACGTCCGCCCCTCTCCCGGGCGGATACGGTCGGCGGCACGTGATGGTTCACCGCGCTTACGCCCCGTCGAGGGCCGGTGCCCCCACGCCGCCCGCCCCCAGACGCCCACGAACCCGGACCCGCCCTGCGAGCGGGGCAGGAGCGGGCCGCTCCCGCCTCGGGGCGGGACGCAGACGGCGCCGCCGGCGGACGTACCAGACCGACGCCGCGCCGCGCGGCCGTCGCCCCTCGGCCCGACCGTCCGCGGCCGGGCCGAACGCCGCACCGAACTCCGGCTCGTCATCCCACGACGCGGTGACCGACCAGGCGGTCCCGTCCGGCGGGGCCGGCAGCCACGTCCCGCGCCGCTCGCCCGCGACGCCGACGATCGCGGTCCGGCGCGCCACGCGCCCGACCCCCACCCGACCGACCCCGGCGGAGTGGGGCGTGCCCCCGACGCCACACCACCGCTCCCCGAGCCGCCTCGCCGAGGCGGAACCGCGACCCTCCCACCACCGCTACCCCTGTGAGGCATCATGCGCTGTGTCATCGCTCGCTTCCCGTTCTACCTCACCAAGGGCGGGATCCTGGAAGCCATGAAGGACGTCAAGCCCGAAGAGGTCATCGGTGAGTCCGTGACCATCGGCCGCCGCACCTACCCCGCCAAGCAGGTCGGGCAGGTCATCACACGCCAGGACCGACGCGACTTCAGCGCCGGCGAGATCGTGCGAGCCATGCGTCAACTCGGCTTCACCTGCTCCGACCTGCCCCAACCCGCCACGCCCCAGCGCGACCTCGACTCGTTCCAGCAGGCCTCCGCGATGCTGGGCACGTCCCCGGCCGCCGGCTGGCCGGCGAACGGGCGCGAACAGCGGTGAACCCCTGCCGGGGGCCGGTGGCCGCCGCCGCGTGAGCGGTGCCCGCCCTGGCGGCCGCGCCGGCCGCTCCCGTACGCTGGCGCGCGGTCGCCGGGGCGGCGGTCGCGCGGACGCGACGGGGGCGGGGACATGGACAGGGCGACACGGCGGAGCGCGGTCACCCTCGCGGCGCTGGCGGCGCTGGTCGTCGCGGGAAGCACCGCCGACGCGGGCCAGCGCACCACGGCCCCCGCGTACTCCGCGACCACGTCGGTCGGCGTGCACAACGCGTACGAGAAGAGCGTCTTCCCGCACCTCGCGGACGCGCTCGACTCCGGTGCCGCACTACTCGAACTGGACGTGTGGACCAACGCGTTCGGGCCCGGCTGGCGGGTCTCACACGGCAACCCGCTGGGCAACGACAACAACTGCGCGGGCGCCAGCACCGTCGCCGACCTACGCGCCCGGCGCGGTGACCGGGACCTGCCGGGCTGCCTGGCCGATCTGCGGACCTGGCACGAGGCACACCCGGGCCACCGGCCGGTGCTCGTCAAGGTCGAGCTGAAGGACGGCTTCAACGACAAGCACGGCCGGGGCCCCCAGGCGTTCGACACGCTGCTCGACCGGACCCTGGGCGACGCCCTGTTCCGGCCGGGCGAGCTCGCCGTCGGCCACGCCACGCTGGACGCGGCGGTCCGCGCCCGGGGCTGGCCCACGCGCGACGCGCTGGCGGGCCGGTTCGTCGTGGAGCTGATCCCGGGCACCGTCGAGGAGAAGAACCCGCTGGACACCCTGTGGACCGACCGCGAGTACGCCCTGCACCTGCGCGACCTGGCCGCCCGTGACGAACTCGACCGGGCCACCGCCTTCCCGGCCGTGCACGGCGCCGCGGCCGGCGACCCGCGCGAACGCTATCGGGACGCGTCGATCCGCGCGTGGTTCGTGCTCTTCGACGGCGACGCGAGCCAGTACGCGAACGGGAGCGTCGACACCGCCTGGTACGACCGGCGCCACTACCTGCTGGTCATGACCGACGCCCACCGCGTGCCGCCCGCCATCGACGGCACCCGTCCCACCGAGGAACAGGCCCGCACCCGGGTGGGCGAGCTGGCCGCCCGGCACGCGAGCTTCGCCACCGCCGACTGGTACCCGCTGCCGCGCGTGCTGTCCCTGGTCCTCCCGCGCGGCTGACCCGCCCGGGAGGACAGGTCACCGGTGGCTGACCGGCAGCCCCCGCCCGGGCGTGGCGTCGCCGGCTACGGTTGCGGCTCCTCCAGCCGGAAGCCGACCTTGAGGCCCACCTGGTAGTGCTTCACCGCGCCGTCCTCGATCTGCCCGCGCACCTCCTTGACCTCGAACCAGTCGAGGTTGCGGATGGTCTGGGCGGCGCGGGCGATGCCGTTGCGGATCGCGGCGTCGATGCCCTCGTGGGAGGTGCCGACGATCTCGGTCACCCGGTAGGTGTGGTGGGACATGTCGAAGACTCCCCGGTCACTGGGGTGCTGTGCGGTCCCCACCACCGTGCCTCACCCGGCCACCCGGCGCGAGCCGAGGGCCGCGCCGGCGCCGTCAGGGGACGACCGTCACCGGCCACCGGCCGGCCTTGACCAGCCGGATCGCCACCGAGCCCACGATCCGGTGCCCGGCCTGCTCGGAGGCGCCGACCACCACCGCGTCCGCCTTCAGCTGGTCGGCCACGGCGACCAGCCCGCCGTACGGGTCGCCGACGTGGGTGTGGAACTCCCAGCGCACCTCGAAGATGCCCCGCAGCCGCTCGGTGGCCTCCCGCATCTGCGCGACCAGTTCGTCGGCGACCTCCCCCGTGGTGTCGGCCACCGGCGCGCCGAAGGCCGCGCTGGCCGGCAGCACGGGCTGGACGTACACCACCGCCAACAGCGCGTTCTGCCGTCGGGCCAGCCCGGCGGCGTAGGCCACCGCGCGCCACGAGGACTGTGAGCCGTCCAGGCCGGTGACGATGACCTTCGGTCCGTCGGTGCCGCGTTCGAATTGTCCGGGAGTCTTGTCCACCACGGGTGTGAGGTTAACGGTCGGTAGGTCGGGCCCGGTGACCGGCCGGCGTGTGGAGCGCTCCCGGAGGTCGACCGTCGGGACGCGCCCGGGCCACGGGCGGCTCCGGGCGCGCGGCCGAGGCCGGGCGCGCGAGGGCGTACGGGCGGCGCGCGAGCGCGACGGGGGCTGTGCCGGGGTGCCCCGGGGCAGGACAGGTGAGAGAGACCGGCGGGTGCCGCCCTCGTTCTCGATTCCGAGTTGCCCCAGCGCCCCGACCCTTGTCAGCGTTGCCCTACGGGCGTGCCGCCCCCCTCGCGGCACCCGACGAGAGGTGGCCGCATGGACACCGCACCACTCGCCCATCCCCTGGCCGTCCTGGCCGCACTGTCGCCGGCCGGCCTCGACGTGCCGTGCGTCAGTGCCCCGACCGTCTGGCCCACCCTGGCCGGGAGCCTGGAGCAGGAGCTGACGCACGGCGCGGCCTGGGCGTACGTGCTGCTGATGATCACCACCCTGCCGCCGCTGGTGCCCAACTCGGCGCTGCTGGTCACCAGCGGGGTGCTCGCCGCGCGCGGCAGTCTCAACATCGTGCTGGTGCTGTGCGTCGTCGCCGGCAGCGCGCTGCTGGGTGACGGCCTGCTGCACTGGTTCGGCGGCCGGTTCAAGGAGCGGGTCAACCACTGGGCGGCCCGCACCCCACGCCGCAAGGCGCTGCTGGCGTGGTCGGCGAGCCGGATACAGCGGCACGGGGTGCCGTTCGTGGTCGCCGTCCGCTTCCTGCCCAGCGGCCGGCTGGTCGGCGCGCTGGGCGCCGGCGCCATCGGCTACCCGCTGCACCGCTACCTCATCGGCGCCGGCATCGCCGAGTCCATCTGGGCGCTGTACTCCGTGGGCCTGGGCTACCTGGGCAGCGCGGCGGCACGCGGCGAACTCCAGGCCATCGCCATCGGCTGCGGCATCTCGCTGCTGGTGGCCCTCACCGCCACCCTGCTACGCCTACGCACCCACCACACCGCCGGCCACCACGACCGGGCCGCACCCGGGACGGGACGCCGGGAGCGGCCCGGCGACGGACCCGGCGAACGGCCCTGACACCCGCACCGGCCGTGTCCGCGCTCGCTCGCCGCTAACTCCCGCACTATGCGATCCTTTTGGGCAACGGCCTGCTGAACAGCCCCGCCACGGCACGGGGGGCGAGAACGGGAGAGACGAATGCGCGGCACGCCCGTCGAGGACGGCGTAGACATACAGCACGCGGCCAGGGTCACCGGCCGGCCCCGCCCCGGGGCACCGGCCGCCGCGACCGTGGCGTCGCCCCGATGACGGGCGGCGCGCAGCGGGGCGAGCTCCTGGCCATCAGCGATCTGCACGTCAGTTACGAGGACAACCGCGCCATCAGCGAGGAACTGCGCCCCGGCTCCGACGCGGACTGGCTGATCGTGGCGGGCGACGTGGGCGAGGTGTTCGGCGACATCGAGCGCACCCTGCGGGTGCTCAGCGAGAAGTTCGCCAAGGTCATCTGGGTGCCGGGCAACCACGAGCTGTGGACCCACCCCAAGGACCCGGTGGAGCTGCGGGGTGTCGCCCGCTACGACGCGCTGGTCGAGATGTGTCGCTCGCTGGGCGTCGCCACCCCCGAGGACCCGTACCTGGTCTGGGAGGGCGACGCGGGACCGCTGACCCTCGCCCCGGTCTTCACGCTCTACGACTACACCTTCCGCGCCAACCCCGCGCACACCCAGGAGGAGGCGCTGGCCGCCGCGTACCAGAGCGGCGTGGTCTGCACCGACGAGCACTTCCTGCACCCGGACCCGTACCCCACCAAAGAGGACTGGTCCCGGGCACGGGTGGCCGAGACGGAGAAGCGGCTGGCCGAGATCGATCCGGCCGCCCCGCCGGTGCTCATCAACCACTGGCCGCTCACCCGGCTGCCCACCGAGGTCCTGTACTACCCGGACTTCGCGCTGTGGTGCGGCACCAAGCTCACCGCCGACTGGCACCGGCGCTTCAACGCCGCCGGCGTCATCTACGGCCACCTGCACATCCCGCGCGTGACCACCGAGGACGGGGTGCGGTTCGAGGAGGTCTCGCTCGGCTACCCGCGCGAGTGGCGCCGCCGTGGCCTGCCCGACAACCTGCTGCGCCCGGTCCTGCCCCAGCTCACCCGCTGAGCGCGGGTCCTCGGCCGCCGGGGGGCCCACGAGCCGTGAGCCCACCCGGCGGGTCCGCCCGACGTCAGGGGCGATCGGTGTCGATGACGCAGAAGCGGTTGCCCTCGGGGTCCGCGAGTACGACGAAGTCGGCGTCGTCCGGATAGGAGTCCCAGTCGACGCGCCGGGCGCCCAGTGACACCAGCCGCTCGACCTCGGCCGCCTGGTCGTCGGCGTACAGGTCCAGATGAACCCGGGGCCGCTCCTGGAGGGGCGTCCCGCTGCGGCCGAGTGACAACTGGACCCCGCCTCCCCGCGCGGGAACCAGGACCACCCAGTCGTCCTCCATCTCCTCGCGCGGAACGTACTCCAGGGCCGCCATCCAGAACGCCGCCGCACGCGGCACATCCGACACACCCAGCACGACAGATCCGACTCTCAGCATGCGCCGATTGTGACGGACGGAACCGGGGCGGGCGCGCCCGCCCACCCGAGCACGGGTCAGGGCTCCCGGGGCGGGCGATCGGCCTCGGGCGTGTCCTCACGCGTCGCCGGGGTCTCGGGAGTCGTCGTCACCCCCTGGGCCACCGAGGTGTCCCCCGCCGCCAGCGGGCCGGCGGACACTGTGGCCCCCCCGCCCGGTTTGCTGTTGACGTACGTGGTAAGCCGGTGCACCTCCCGCTCCAGGGCCCTGATCCGGTCGAGAATGTCCTCGGGCAGGTTCGGCATCAGCCCGCCTCCTCCAGATACAGTTCAGCGGTCTCCGGACGGCCCCGCTCCGGGGCGCTCACCTTGACGCCCACCACCCGGTAGCGGGCGTCCAGTCCCTCGACGAACCACACGTCCCTGATCCGTAGCCGCACGGTCATCCCGAGCAGGGCCGGGGTGGTGCCCGCGCCCAGGCGCACGCGCACCGAGGGGATCACCACCGGGCCGCGCAGGGCAGCGAGTTCGGACCGGGCGAGGGCGTTGAGCGTCGCCTTGTCGACGACGTTGCTGTGGTCGGACGAGGTGTCCAGGCGAGGAAAGCCGGCCGCGAGCAGGTCCCGGGCGACCTGCTCGTCGGAGACCACCGGGCGCGCGGCCCTACCCTCCGGGGTACCTCCCCGCGCCCGGGTCGTCGTACCGCCACGGGTGGCGTCGCGCGGGAAGGCGTACGACAGCACGTTGCCCGGTAGGTCCAGCACCACGGGCTGGCTGCCCACCAGGATTCTCGGCGAACCGAGTTGGAGCAGCTTCACCCGCCGCCCGGTGGTCGGGTCCCGGTACACCGCAACGCGGTACTCGAAGCCGGGCTCCATCCCCGCGAGCTGGTTGATCGCTTCCTCCACCAGCGTCTCGTCCCCGTCCCGGTAGACCACCGTGCGGGCCACCGTGGGGTCCGTAGGCTGGTATTCGACCCCGATCCGGCCCCCGTCGGACTCCTGCGCGTACTCCCACAGTCGGCGCACGATCTCCAACTGGTCGGTGGAGGGGAAGCTCAGGTCGGACCGGATGTAGCGGCGGCCCGCGTAGGAGTCGAACGTCGCCGCCTGGAGGGCGACCGTGGTCAGCCCCCGGTCGTCCGTGGCCGGGGTGACGGTCCACACGATGCCGCCCCAGCAGAGCTCGTCCCCACGCTCCAGGTACACCGCCGTGCGCCCCTCCACCACCTCCCGCACGCGGTGCGCCATCGGGGCACTGGGCACGGGCAGGGTCGCGGTGAGCGAACCGGGCTTGCCGATGTAGTCGTCGTACTCCACCTCTCGCAGCGGGAGTACGTCGATGGCCTGGTCGGTGCGCAGGTCGGTGAAGACGGCGCGGTAGCGGACTTCCACGTCCCTCACGCCACCGGGTCGACGCGGACGAAGCGGTTGTCGAAATGGACCCGCGTCCCCGCGACGGAGGAGCGGTAGGCGAGGGTCGCGGTGTAGACGGCCCCGGGGGTGAGGTTGCCCACCGGTAGGCAGGTGGAGATGGACGCCTTGCCGGAGCCCACGAGAATCGCCGCACGGTCGTCCAGGGGAGGCAGCACCTCGGCGCCGCCCTGCTGGCGCAGCCGGAAGGAGACGTACGCCGTCGCCTCCCCGTCGGCGCCGGTGAAGGCACCGAAGGTGAGGGACACCCACGTGGAGGACGGCGCGGTGAACGTGGCGGTGAGCGGGTCCCTGGTGTCGGTGAGGAGCTCCACGTACGACGCGGAGGTGGTGCTGCCCCAGTCCAGGGTGTGGCGCAGCACCGTGTCCGGGATGAGCTTCGCCCACCGCGTACCGTCCCAGCGCTCCAGCCGGCCGCCCGCGTCGCGGTACTGGCCGACGTACGCGCCGTTGTGTGCCGCGCCGCCCGCGGCGGGGACGATGCCGCCCAGCGCCGCGGTGTAGCGGCGCCGGTCGGTGATCGCCGACGCCCAGGTGACGCCCTTGGCGGCGGAGGCGCCGGCGGGGACGGCCACCTGGTAGAGGAGTTCGGCGTTCCTGGGCACGGCCGGGGCGGAGGGGGCCGCGGCGGCGGTGCCCTGCAGGACCTCCAGCGTCGCCGCGTACTGGCCGGAGCCGTCGTAGTCGTTGTCGTAGACCCGGATCACGACCGCGTCCACCCGCGGCAGGCTGGCGTGTCCGTCCGCGAACGTGAGCAGGGTGTCGGCGTCGACCGTCACCGGATAGCCGCCCTGCGCGCCGGTGGAGGTTCCGGAGACCCACACCTGACCGGGGGAGAGCCTGGCCTGCATGCTCGTGGCGGCGGTCCCGCTGAGGTGCAGGCCGCCGACGACGCACCCGGCCCGCGTCAGCAGTGGCCCGGCCGATGCCATGCCGAGGCCGACGGCCAGCCGCGTGTCCTCACGGGTCTGACCGGTGGGCAGGTGCCAGGCGGAACGAACGGTCATGGGACGGCTCCTGGGTCCTTGATCGTGGAAAGGAGGGGGCGGGCGGCGGAGTCACCATTCGGCGCGGCGCCAGAGGACCGTGACGCCGGCCGCCCCGGTGTCCGCCGGCACGGCATCGGCCGACGCGGCCCGGAACGACAGCTGCGAGGTGCCCGGTGGCAGGGTGAAGGACTCCTCGGGGGCGCTGCCCGGGGTAGCCGTGTGACGCCGGGACGCGGTGCCGTTGAAGAGCACCGTCCCCTCGGCGGTGTCGACGACGAGCTCGTCGTCCCCGGTCAGGGCGATGTCGTACTCCAGCCAGGCGCCACTGGTCCGGTTGGCCAGGCGCGGCCTGGTGCACGGCCCCGTGAAGGTGATCACCGGATGGGCGGGCGCGCTGCCGTTGTTGTCGACGGCCAGATCACCGGTGGCCCGGGGAGTGCCCCAGACCAGTGGCCAGGTGATCGGCCAGCCGAGACCGGGCTCGGGTCGCGGGAGGCCCACGGTGCCGCGACGCTCCGTCGTCTCGTAGCGGCGTGGGTCGCTCGCCTTCCACTGGAGGGTCATCTTCGCCAGACAGCTCGTGGTGAACTGCCGGTCGGTGGGTACGACGCGCTGGGTGACCCGGGCCCGTACCGCCAGGGTCTCGCCGTGCAGCCGTACGGCGAGCCACTCCTCCGTATCGCTCACGGCGGTGGCCACGCGCAGGGCGCGCAGGGCGGCGCGTACGGCCTCGGGACCGCCGTCCGGGTCGGGGGCGAACCACACCTGGGCGGTGACGGTACGGGCCTGCGCCCACTGCGAACCCGGCCAGCCACCGTGTCCTACGGGGCGGTCGGCGTCGGAGGTGTCCAACCCGGGCAGCTCCTCCCAGCCGGTCAGCCCCTCGGCGGCGATCCAGTAGTCGGTGTGCGGCCCCATGAGCAGTCCCGCCCACTGCACCTGCCCGTCCGTGGTGATCAGCGGTCCCGGCTCGGTGGCGACGGTCTCGCTCGCCATGTCAGCCCCTCGCCTTCAGCAGGAACATCAGGTCCTCCGCGGTCTGTCGGGCGCTGGCACCGGGGGCCTCGTGGTAGTGCTCGACGACGAACTCGCCGCTCCCGGACCGGGCGGGTGTCAGGCCCGGCACGGCGGACCCGTTGCGGGCGAGCAGGGTGCTGAGCCGGTTCAGCGGCAGCACGGCCTCGGCCTGTCCGGACTCGGCGAGCAGCGCGAGCGTGCCGCCGGGGCGGGGCAGCACGACGCCACCTCGGGCAAGGGTGGGAATGGTGGGAAGGTTGACCCCGAAGGACCCGCCGCCCAGCCACTTCGGTACCGAGACCTTGATCCGGTTCAGCGCGCCGATCGCCCGGTTCACCAACCCGATCACTCCGTTGACCGGCGCGCGTACGGCTCCCAGGACGGCGCTGAACGCGCTCCTGACCATGCTCGCCAGGCCGCCGAAGGCGCGCTGGATGCCGTTTCTGGTGGCCCGGAAGGCGGCGGGGACCCGTTCGGTGAAGAACGACAGCATCGGGCGGACCACGGCCACGATGGCACGGATGACGGTGGTGATGATCGTCTTGTAGAGGGTGAAGTACGTCCTGACCACGGTCCAGATGACCTTCAGCACGACTTCGAACGTGGACCTGATGCCGTTCCAGGTCGCCTGTACCACCTGTCTGGCCACGCGCATCGTGGTGCTGATCACCTGGCCGATGATCCGGAAAGCGGTCTGGACGATCCGCTGGACGGTCCTGGACCGCATGGCCATGTCCACGAGCTTCATGACCAGCGGCATGAGGAGGGCCATGACCGCGCCGAAGATGTTGGCCTTCATAGCGGTGTTTAGGCCCTTCTGAGCGGTGGTCACACCCTGGAGCCCGGTCCTCATCCGGCCCATCAGCCCGCCGCCGGTCGCGGCGCTGCGTCCGGCGGCGCCCATCGACTTCCCGCTTCTGGCCACGCCGCGTTCGGCGGCGTCGGCGCTGCGTCGCAGGTCGCGCAGGGAGTTCGAAGACCTGTCGGCGTCACCCTTGACCCGGCCCACGGCGCCCGCGGCCTGGGTGGCCGTGCGGGAGAATCTGGAGACGCTGGTATCAGCCTGCCCCACGGAACCGCGCAGGCCGCGGAAGCCGGAGGCGGACCTGTTCAGTGCCCTGACCAGCGACATGGCGACCTACCTCCTCCGGCCCGTCATCCCAGTGCCTGCACGAGACTGTTGAGACGCCCCTCAAGACGGTTGATCTGGGCGGCGGTCTCGGTGAAGCTTCCCGTGTTGCCGATGTTCGCCTGCTGCGCGGGCGTACTGCCCCCGAGCTGCCCGCGTATCGCGTCCAGTCGCGTGTTCGCCCGCCTCGCTTCGACCATGGCGTCCGCGGCGGCCCGCTTGAGGGCGTTCGGCCCCTTCCCCGCTCTCTCGTCGAGCCGCTCCTGCACGTCGAACAGGGACTTCTCGGCGCTGAACAGCTTCAACCCGGCGGAGGCGCCCACCGCCTCCCCCTTGACGAAGCTGGCCTCGGCCTTGACGGCGGCGGCGTGAGTGATGTCGTGCACGGCCTTCGCGATGTCCTCCGCGACCTTCTTCTTCAGAGCCTCTACCGCGGCACTCATCGTGCGGTCGATCTCCCGGCCCAGCGGATCCAGCGGGGCGATGGGTACGGTCATCTCTCCTCATTCCGATCGGAGCGGCCCCTCAGCCGAAGAACCGCGCCAGCTCCGCCGCGCTCGGTGTGGTGGCGGTTGGTGTCGTGGTGTCGGGGGTGTCGTGGCCGGCCGGCGGGGGCCGGTCCCCGGTGGTGGGCCTCGGCACCGGCAGCGGCGCCTCGGGCGGGTCCGCGTACTCGTCACGGTTGACCGACGCGTACATCCAGGTGGCGATCGCCAGATGGTCTACCACCGCAGCCAGCAGGTAGTCCGTGGGCCCCCACGCCGCGGCCTCGCCCTGTCTCGCCCGTACGAACGCGGACTCGGCCGGCAGGTGCCGCACCAGGACCGCCAGGCGCCGTGAGGAGAGTGCCTCCCGGTGCCAGTCGAGCAGGTCGATGCCGTAGTACCGCAGCAGGTCCGCTTCCAGAGCCTCGGCGTGCTCCTCCACGAGCGCGCCGAGGCTCACCCTTCCCCCACGCCGAGCCCGGTCTCCTTCCCGTACGCGTCGAGGATGGCCGCGATGTCCTGGACGCTCACCTCGTGCTCGCACAGCCGCTTGTAGCTCTCCCCGCCCAGGAGGAGGGCGAGGAGCCCGTCGAGGTCGTTGTCCTCCAACTCGGCCAGGGCCTTCGCCGAGCGCTGCGGGATCTCGGTCGGCAGCGAGAAGGTCTCCCCGTCCACCTCGAAGTCCCAGGTCAGCCCCAGCGCCTCCAGGCGTTGGGCGCGTGCGGCGTTGACGTTGAACGCGGGCATGGCGCGACTCCTTCGCGATCGTCGACCGGGGTCAGGACGCGGCGAACGAGGGGTCGTTCATCAGCCAGGTCGCCAGCGAGGTGGCGCCGTCCACCGCCAGAGCGGTGAAGGTGACACCGAGCCGCACCGCCGCGGTGCGGGTCAGCTGAAGCTCCTCGGTCTCGGTGACCTGGCCTCTGCGGATGACGAACCGGTACCTGATGACGTCTCCGTCCGCGAACTCCACCCCCAGCATCCGCTCGTCCTTCTTCGGCTCGGCGGCGAGTTCGTAGCGGTAGACCTTGGAGCCGGCCGCGGTCTCCGCCACCACGTCGCCGCCGAAGAAGAACGGCAGGGTGTCCTCGTTGAGCTGGAGGAGTTGGAACTTCACGGTGAGGTCGCGGTCGGAGTAGACGAAACGGGCCGGGCTGACCGACTGCCAGGTGTCGACCGGGTCGATCTTGTCCTTCTTGTTGAACTTGATCCCGTCGGCAGAGGTGTAGCCAAGGTCCTTCCAGCCCGCCGCCCACTGCGTGGAGACGTCGGGTGGGAGAGCGGTTCCGAGCGGGGCGGTCAGGACGCGGCCGGTCCCCGCGACACGGATCTCGTTGGGGTTCATTCCGGGCATGCGTGGCTCCTTGGGACGGTTGTGCCGGTCGGCCCCGGTCCGTCTCGCTGTCCCCGGCCGGGGCGGACGGACTCGGGTGGCTAGGCCGGACGGATGGAGAGCCGGGCGGTGGACAGGTAGCGGCTGGCCGCGGCGTGGCGGTAGTCGGGCAGCCAGCGGGGACCGTCGACCTCGACGGCCTCGGCGACGTACGCGCCCCCGTACGTCGTGCCGCGCACGGTGAGCAGCGCGGTGCGGGTGGCTGTCGCGAGAGTGTGGGCCGCGGGCTTGTCCGGGCCGTACACCTCCAGGTCGATCAGCGGCTGGTCCAGATGGAGGTCTTCCACCCAGGCACCGCCCGCCCGGGAGACGAACACCGCCTTCTGGGTGCCGTCGAAGCCGGGCGGGGTGCGGTTGTCCACGAGGACCCCGGCCAGCTCGGGGCGGTTCGTGAGGTGCTCGACGACGAGCCGTTCGACATCGGGGAAGATCACCAAGGACTCGCTCACCCGCGTACTCCCTGCTGTCGTCGGGCCGGGTCAGACCCGTGCCGAGGTTCTCGCGCACCGATCCGCGCCGAGGGCCGTGCCCGAGGCCGGAGCGACGTGAAGCGTCGGCACCGCGGCCTGCCCTACCGGCACGGCTCCGGGACCGACACCCATGGTGGATGACGCCCCGTTCCCTGACAATCGCCTGTCACCACTTGTGCGCCCAACAGCTTCCATCTCGCCCCTCACCCGACACGCGGTCCCCACCGGGAGCACGGCTCACGGTGCGCGGTGCACGCGCGCACACGACGCGGACCGGGAAGAACACGTCGCGAGCGCCGCCCCGCGAGGCCGGCCGTGCCACGTGGGGAAGACGGTGCGGTCCTCGACGCGATAGCGGTCGCGTTGCCGCGCTCGCGCGGACGCGGCCTCCTCCCTCTTGCGTGGAAGGCCCACGCGCCGCCCAGTACCGCCCCCTACCGTCACGAGGCCACCCGCCCGTGCCCCTCAGCGCCTCAGGGCGGCTTCCCCCGGGGCAACCGGAGGGTCACGCGACGGGCGGCAGCCCACCAGGACGGTCCGTCGTGCGCGCCGGTGGGACACGGAGACCTCCGTGCGGCGCTGTCCGAGACAGGCTCACCCCACGGAGGTCCTTGCCGTGATCACGCCCGACGGGCGTCAGTCACGCTGGTGTCAGTGCGCCTGGCCCCTTACGCCGCCGCCGGCGCGGGCGTGGCCAGGGACAGCGCGAACCGGTCGCCGGTATCGGTCCACCAGTGGCGCAGGTCCAGCCCCGCCGCCGCCAGTTCGGCGCTGACGCCCGCGCGCCGGAACTTCGCCGACACCTCGGTCCGCAGCTCCTCACCCGCCGCGAAGGAGACGACCAGGTCGAGCGCGGGCACCTTCACGGTCACCGCCGAGATGGCCCGCAACCGCATCTCGATCCACTCCCGGTCCCGGTCCCAGTGGGCGACGTGGGTGAAGTCGGCCGGATGGAAGTCGGCCCCCAGCTCGCGGTTGAGCACCGACAGCACGTTCTTGTTGAACTCCGCCGTCACCCCCGCCGCGTCGTCGTACGCCGCGACCAGCGTCTCCTCCTCCTTGACCAGGTCGGTGCCGAGCAACAGGGCGTCACCCGGCGCCAGCAGTTCGCGCACCGAGGCCAGGAAGCGGGCCCGCTCGGCGGGCAACAGGTTGCCGATGGTGCCGCCGAGGAAGACCAGCAGCCGGGGCCCCGGCGTCCGCGGCAGGGCCAGGGTCTGCTGGAAGTCGGCGACCAGGGCGTGCACGGTGAGCCCCGGCCGCTCGGCCAGCAGCGCGTGCCCGGCCAGCTCCAGGGCGCTGCCACTCACGTCCACGGGCACGTACGCCGCGAGGTCGGGCAACGCGTCCAGCAGCAGCCGGGTCTTCTCCGAGGAGCCCGAACCCAGCTCCACCAGCGTGCGGGCGCCGGTGGCCGTGGCGATCTCGGGCGCGTGCGCGGCCAGGATCTCCCGCTCGGCGCGGGTGGGGTAGTACTCGGGCAGTTGGGTGATCTCTTCGAACAGCTCGCTGCCGCGCGCGTCGTAGAACCACTTCGGCGGCAGCGACTTGGACTGAGCGGTCAGCCCGGCGAACACGTCGGCGCGCAGCGCGGCGGACGTCGCGTCCTCGGGCAGGGTGCGGGTGAGGGCGAACGGGCTCACGGGGAGGACTCCTTGTGCGGGAACGTGTGCGAGGGCCGGGCGGCGTGCGCCACGGCGGAGCCGAGCCCGGACATCGGGGCGGGCGTCAGCGGGTGCGGGCGGTCGACGCCGGGCCCCGGGGCGCGCCCCGACGGTGGGGGAGCGGTCGGCGACGGGTGCGCCGCGCCCGGGTCAGCCCTGGACACCGTCCCCGGCGCGGCGGTGTCCGCGCCGCCGCCCGGGGGCGGGCGGTCGGCGCCGCCGCGCGTGATCGCGCTGAGGCGGACGCCGGACCGGGTGGCCGTCACCAGGGTGCGGTCGGGCACCTCGATCCAGTGCGGATCGTCGTCGTAGGGCTCCGAGGCGACGACGATCCCGCCCGGGGGCACCGACGGGCCCGGCTCCGACGCTCCCGCGTCCGACCCGGCACCCGTCGGGGAGCCGGCCTCGGCCGCGAGGCCGGGGCCACCGCGCGCTTCGGGCCCCGGCTCGGTGCGGTACCACAGCGAATCGCCCCAGGTGGTGGCGGCGATGGTGACGCCGTCGGTCAGGAGCAGGTTCAGCCGGGACCCAGGTGCCGCCTCGTCCACCGCCACGACCGTCTCGGCCAGCGCCCGACCCGGTGGGGCGCCCGCGCGCAGCCGGTGCAGCGCCAGCGCCCACACGAACGCCGCGTCGTTGCGCGCCTCCAGGCCCAGCACCGCCTCCGGCGGCAGCGTGGCCACCAGGCTGGCAGCCGTTCCCGGCCACCCGCGCACGGACCCGTTGTGGCTGAAGAGCCAGGGTCCGCCGCCGAAGGGCGCGGCAGCCGCCTCCCCGTCGGCGCCGGGCTCGGTGGCGTCCCGCACGGCGCCCAGCAACGCCGTGCTGCGCACCACCCGGGCCAGGTCCGCGAACGGCAGGTCCGCCCAAATGGGCCCGGACCTGCGATAGCGCGCCGGCACCGGGTCCCCGGCCGCGTACCAGCCGACGCCGAAACCGTCCGCGTTGACCGTCCCGTGCCGCTGGCGGCGCGGCTGCCACGACTGCCGTAGCAGCCCGTGCGCGGGCCGGGTCAGCAGCGTCGCGATCGACACCTCGTCCCCGAGGTAGGCCAGATGACGACACATCAGCGACCCACCCCCCGGGCGCCCGCGCGGGCGCGGGGCGCGGTCACCGCTCCTCCGGCCGCGCGTCGCGGGCGGTGCGGAAGCCGGCGAAGATCTGCCGTCGCACCGGCAGGTCCCAGTTGCGGAACGTGCCCCGGCAGGCCACCGCGTCCACGGCGAAGGAACCGCCGCGCAGCACCTTGTGCTCGTCGCCGAAGAAGACCTCCGAGTACTCCCGGTAGGGGAAGGCGACGAAGCCCGGGTAGGGCAGGAAGTCGCTGGACGTCCACTCCCACACGTCGCCCACCAGCTGTCGTACGCCCAGCGCCGAGGCGCCCAGCGGGTAGCCGCCGACCGGCGCGGGGGACAGGTGCCGCTGGCCGAGGTTGGCGTGCTCCCCGGTGGGGTCCTCGTCCCCCCACGGGTAGCGCCGCGAGCGGCCGGAGACCGGATCGAAGCGGGCGGCCTTCTCCCACTCGGCCTCGGTGGGCAGCCGCCGCCCGGCCCAGCGGGCGTACGCGTCGGCCTCGTACCAGCTCACGTGCACCACCGGTTCCTCCAGCGGCACCGGCTCCGTGACGCCGAACCGGCGCCGCAGCCACGTGGACCCCTCCCGGTGCCAGAACAGCGGCGCGCCGAGCGCGTGCTCGCGCACCAGCGCCCAGCCGCGCGGGTGCCACCAGCGTTCGCGGTCGTAGCCGCCGTCCTCCATGAAGCGCAGATAGGCGCCGTTGCTCACCGGCACCGTGTCGATACGGAAGGCGGCCAGCTCCCTGCGGTGCGCGGGGCGCTCGTTGTCCAGCGCCCACGGCTCGGCGGAGGTGCCCATCGTGAACTCCCCACCCGGCACCAGCACATCGGCGGGCAGGGTGGCCGCGTCGACCGGTGCGCGCGGCGGCTCGGGGGCCGTCAGCGCGACGGGGCCACGGCGCAGCTGGTGGGTGATCAGCATCGTCTCGTCGTGCTGCTGCTCGTGCTGGGCGATCATCCCGAAGGCGAACGCCGCGTCCACCAGCGGCTCGCCCCGCAGCGGCGCCCGCTCCAACAGGTCCAGCACCCGACCCCGGACGTCGGCGGCGTACCCGCGCGCCTCGGTCGGCGACAGCAGCGGCAGCGTGGGGCGTGTGGCGCGCGGGTGCTCGAACGCGTCGTACACCGAGTCGATCTCCGGCCGCAGGGCCTCACGTCCGGCCACGGTGCGCAACAGCCACTGTTCTTCCTGGTTGCCGATGTGGGCCAGATCCCACACCAGCGGCGACATCAGCGGCGAGTGCTGAGCGGTCAGCTCCTCGTCCGCCACACAGTCGGTCAGCGACGCCGTGCGCTCGCGCGCGGTCGTCAGCGCGTTCAGCGCGCGCTTTCTGAGCAGCTCCGGGTCGTACGCGGGCTCGGACGTGGCGAACGTCCCGGACCCCTGTTCCCTGCGGGTCATCAGCGGCCTTCCTTCCCGGAGAGGGAGTCGAGCAGGTCGTCGGCGGGACATCGACCCCGGGCGACATAGCGTTCACGGAAGTCGGCCACGGCGGCGCGGACCTCGGGCGAGGCGCCCAGCCGGGGCAGCGCCTCCTCGGCCGCGGCGAAACAGGCTCCGGCGGCGGCCCGCAACTCCGGGTCGGTCAGGGCCTGTTGGGCGGCGCGCTCCCACAGCGGGTTGCGCGGCGCGGGAGCCGCTCCCGCCGTGTCACCGAGTGGCTTGACCGCGCGGTAGGCGGCCTCGGCCGCGGCCGGGTCGTCGAACAGCGCGGCCGTCACGGCCAGCGGCACCATCCAGCCGTCCAGGCCGGGTTGCGCGTCGATCATGCGCAGCTCCAGGTGCCCGCGCGGGCGAACCGGCGGGAAGAGCGTCGATATGTGGTAGGCGACGTCGTCCAGGCTGGCCGGCCGGGGCCGCCCGTCCCGTACCCAGTCGCGTAGCGGCAACTCGTCGGCCGGCACCTCCCACGGGTCCGTTCCGCCGTCGGTGTCCCGGATGCACATCACCGGCGCCCGTAACACGTACGCCGTCCAGGCGGTGCGCGGGTCGGTGCCCGCGTCAGGGGCCTGGGTGCGCCCGGGGTCCATGGCCGCCCACGCGGCCTGCCGGGTGGACCGCCAGCCGGTGGGACGCCCCTGGTCGAGGGGCGAGTTGGCGAAGGCGGCCACGAGCACCGCGCCGAGCAGGTGCGCGAGCTGCCACCGCCGCCCGTAGCCGAGCGGGCCCGGTTCCTCGTGCCCGGCGTCCACGCAGACCTGGACGGAGGCCGAGCGGCACATCATGGTGCGGCCCGCCGGGCCCCAGCGGTCGAGGTAGCTCTCCATCGCGTGGTAGCGGGGCAGGTCCAGCAGCCGGTGGGGCGGACGCCACGGATCGTGGCCGTGGCCCGCGAGGCCGAGCCCCAGCGGGGCGAGGAAGGCTCTGACCGCGCTCAGGTCCTCCGCCATCTCCTGGATGCAGGAGGTGAGCGAGGAGGCGGGGCGGGAGCTGAGTTCGAGCTGGCCGCCCGGTTCGAAGGTCAGGGCGGATCTCAGCGGGATGGTGCGAAGGCCCTCGGCCACGGTGGTCAGCCGGGACGCGTGGAGGGGTAGTGCGGGGTCGTGCAGGTCGTGCAACACCCATTCGAGCTCAACGCCCAGCCGGCTGGGCGGTCCGGTCTTGAAACAGATGCCGTGAACGAGTGCTTCCACCTCGTCCTCGGTGACCGTCTGCGCCCTCGACGGTCGTAGTTGTTCGGGCATGGCATAGCCTCCCGTCCGCCGGACCCAGGGGTCCGACTCGGTATGAGGGCTCGTCGCCCCCACACCACCTAAAGCCACGCGACGCACGCACTCAAGGGGGCGTCTGCCACTTCCCGGCCCTTGATGCGAGCACCACAGCTCATCGTACGGGCGCGGTCGCGAAACCTCTCGTGACGGCCGCCGCCCGTGTCACCGCACGGCGACGGCAGGGTGTCCTTTCCGTAGCCGTACGAGGGCGGAGCACACGGCGCGACGGGCTTCCAGGGGGCGTGAACGCGAAGGCCCGCGCCGTCGGATGACGGCGCGGGCCGGGCTCGGCGGCGGGTGGCGTGGCCGGGTGGAGAGGGCGTCGCGGGGGGCCGGGCCGGGCGGCGTGGCGCGGGGGTGGCGGGCGCCCGGGGCGGGAACGCGGTGGCTCACGTGACGGTGTCACGGAGCCCGGCGGCCAGTCGCGGAAGTGAGGGGTCAGAGGGAGAAGAGATCGGTGAAGGGGCCCACGGCGTCGTCGGCCGAGCGGCCGAACGGCGCGTCGAAGTCCCAGATCAGGAACAGCAGGAACGCGATCAGCGCGCTGAACAGGCCCGCGAGCACCAGCTCCCGCGCCGAGCGGCGGATCTGTAGCGTGAACACCAGGCCGACGGTGACCATCGCCCCGCCGACGAGGCCGAACCACACCACGCCCGGAATCGTGTCACCCGCGCTCTGCCCCCGGGCGCCGCGCGCGTCGTCGGCCATAGCCACCTGGTCGGACAGCGGCTGGTAGGTCTGGGCCATCCGCTCGTCGCGCGGGGTGGCCTCCGCCACGTGGTGGCGCAACGTGCGCATCAGCTCGTCACCCCGCTCGGTCAGCTTGCCCGTGTCGATCATGTTTGGGAACTCCTCGTCCACCACGTAGCGGACGTACGCGGTCACGTCGGCCCTGATCCGATCCCGCTCCGCCGCGGGGTACACGTGCACCCGCTCACTGACCTCGTGCAGCGCCTGGGCCTCCGTGCGCACGGTGTCCGCGGCGGCGCCCTTGCCCTCCCAGACGCCGGCGATCGCGAGGCCGAGCACGATCGCGTAGACCACGCCGATCATCATCGTCATGTACTCGATGACGTCCGGCGTCTGCGAGGGGTCGTCATCGTCGCCGAGGCGGCGCTGGTTGAGGAAGACGATCACCAGCACGACCGCACAGGCGGCGGCCATCGCGAGGACCAGGACCAGCCATTCGGACATGGGACTTCTCCATACATCGACGCGCGGTGGTCAGCACCGCGGGGGACATCGAGGGTGGTACGGGGGGACGGCTGGGCGGCCGGTGGCGGCCCGGGTCGTCCGTGGTGGACGGCGTGCGGCGGAGCGGGGCGCCCCCGGCGTCGCCTAGCGGCCTCGTCCCCGCCCGCCCCGGCCGCGACCGGACGAGCGCGAACGCAGCGCCGCGGCGGCGAGCACGGCGGGCGCGGTCAGCAGCAGGGTGAGGGTGACCGTGGACAGTCCGCCCGGCGGCCGGTGGCGCGCCGAGGGGTGGTAGGCGCGCGCCTCGACGGTGCCGAGCTCGGGCCGGGGCGTCGGGGTCGGCCCTGGCCGGCGCGTGGGGGGCGCCCCGGGCGTGGGCCGCAGGCGCGGAGGAGCGGGCCGGGGTGGGAGGGCCCGGCCGGGCGTGGGTGCGGACGTCGCGGGCGGCGCCGGCGGCTGGCCGGCGACCGGCGGGGTGACCGTGGGCGGCGTGGGCGAGCCGGGCGGCGGGCTCGGCTCGGACGGCGTGGGCCCGGGCTCGGAGGGCGAGGGGGCCGAGGGTGTCGGGGTGGGCGTGGGGGTTGGAGTCGGAGTGGGAGTCGGGGTCGGGGTGGGCGTGGGGGTTGGAGTGGGAGTCGGCGTCGGGGTTGGAGTAGGTGTCGGGGTTGGAGTGGGTGTGGCAGTTGGTGTGGGTGTGGGGGTCGGGGTGGGAGTGGGGTGGGGCGGGCAGGGGTGGCCGCAGGAGCCGTGCCGGATGACGAGGGTGATGCCACCCGCGGAGACGACGACGCACAGGCTGCCGTGGCGCAGGCGCACCGACACGTGGGCGTCGCCGATCCCGAGGTCCAGGTCCAGATCGATGCCGAAGCGCTCGCCCGGACGCGGCGTGCGCGTGCCCCGGGGCTCGGGGACCCGATGGCGCGCACGGGCGGGCGTCGCCCCCGGCGTCAGGGTGGGCCCCGGAGCGACCCGCGCCCTGGGGGGTGCGGCGGGTGCCGCTGACGGTGCGGAGCGGGTGGGCGGCGGCGGGGTTCGCGCGGCGTGGTGGGAGGCGGCAGGTCCCGTCGTACGCGATACGGCCCGGTGTGGCGCGGGAGCGGGGGTCGCGACGTCGGGCCGGGAGCGTGGCGCCGGTTGTGCGGGTGGTGTGGTGCGGTCGGCGGAGGCGGGACGATTCCGCACGGGTGCCGACTCCACCGTCCGGGCCGATGTCCGTGCCGGTGGGGTCGGCGCCAGTGCCGGTGAGGCCGTGGGCGCCGGCTCCGTACGCGGTACGCCTGGCGCGGGGGCCTCTCGCGTCCACGGCGCGGCCGTGAGCGCCGTGGGTGAACGGGGCACGGCGCGAGGTGGCGTCGGCGCGAGGCGGAGCGCCGGGAGGTGTGGCCACCCCTCCGTGGCGTGGCCGGCCAGCGGGTCGACGGCCACGCCCGTCGCGGCCCCCGGCGCCAGCGCGCCGGCGCCGGTGCGCTCGACCGCGTCCCCGCCCGTCACGGCCCGTGCGGCCGCCGCCTCGGTCGAGGCGAGGACGAGGACCGCGCAGCACACTCCCAGCCGGATTGCCCAGTGCCTTCGATTCACGCGGTCATGCTGCGCGAGTCACTCACACGGCACGCCGGGGTGTTACCAGATTCCCCCGATGGGCTGAAAACGGTGTGAGTGAGGTTTATCGACCTTGCCGCACTCGTCGCGGTAGACGGGCAGGTGAGAGCGTTTCTTCAGAGGCGCGGGCCGGACATGTGGGCACCTCGCGGCGTGGCGATGGGTTGACCGCCGGCGCATCGGACCGATCGAGGCCCGGACCCGATCGCGCCACCCATGGACGTGACGACGAACTCCCCTGCCGGGGAAGCGAGTTCGGTAGGTGCGCGCCCTGGCGAGCCGGGCCGGCCCGGGTGGATCGCCGCAAGCGGGCCCCACGCCGGCGGAGGCGCCCGGCGGCCGGCCCGATGGTGCGCCGGACCGGGAGGCGGCGCCGTCGCGGGCGACCGGGCCCGGCGCCGACCCCCCCGGCGAGCGCCTCGGCGAACCCGCTCCATGAGCCCGCTTCGCAGGGCTCAGCGCGCCTCCTTGGGCAGCGCGCGCTCGATGATGGCCCCGGTGTCCGTACCCAGCGGCAGCGTGCCGAACGCGCCGCCCCAGTCCCCGTCGAGCCGCGAGGCGCAGAACGCGTCCGCCACCGCCGGATGGCCGTACCGCACCAGCAGCGCGCCCTGGAGCACCAGGGTCAGCTGCTCGGCCAGCCGCCGGGCCAGCACCTGGGCCCCTACCGGGTCGGTGAGCTGGCCGAGCAGGCGTCGAGCCCGCGCCGCCGCCGCGTCCAGTCGGGCGTCGGCGCCCGCCGCCGCGTCCACCTCGGCGAGGAACGCCTCCACCGCGCCCGGTGTCCTCTCCAGCGCCCGCAGCAGATCCAGGGCGGCCACGTTGCCCGAGCCCTCCCAGATCGACAGCAGCGGGGCCTCGCGGTACAGCCGGGGCATGCCCGACTCCTCGACGTACCCGTTGCCGCCCAGGCACTCCAGGGCCTCCGCCGCGTGCGTGCTGCCGCGCTTGCACACCCAGTACTTGCCGGCCGCGAGCCCGACCCGGCGCAGCGCCGCCTCCCGCGCGTCCCCCGCCTGTGCCCGGTCCAGCGCGGCGGCCAGCCGCATGGCGAGCACCGTGGCCGCCTCCGACTCGATGGCCAGGTCGGCGAGCACGTGCCGCATCAGCGGCTGGTCGATCAGCTCGGCGCCGAAGGCCCGCCGGTGTGCCGTGTGGTGCACGGCCTGCCGCAGCCCCGAGCGCATGCCGGCGGCCGAGGCGATGACGCAGTCGAGCCGGGTGACGTTGACCATCTCCACGATGGTGCGCACCCCGCGCCCCGGCTCGCCCACCGGCCAGCCGACGGCCTGTTCGTACTCGATCTCGGCCGACGCGTTGGAGCGGTTGCCCAGCTTGTCCTTGAGGCGTTGCAGACGCAGCGGGTTGCGGCTGCCGTCGGGCAGCACGCGCGGCAGCAGGAAACAGGTCAGCCCCTCGGGCGCGCGCGCGAGCGTGAGGAAGACATCGCTCATGGGCGCGGAGGTGAACCACTTGTGACCGGTGATCACGTAGGTGCCGTCGCCCGCCG
Source organism: Streptomyces sp. NPDC057702 (assembly GCF_042799315.1). NCBI lineage: Bacteria > Bacillati > Actinomycetota > Actinomycetes > Kitasatosporales > Streptomycetaceae > Streptomyces > Streptomyces sp. NPDC057702. The sequence goes on from NZ_JBHVJC010000026.1 coordinate 132,799, forward strand.
GCGTCGCGGTGGTCGTGCCCGTACGGACGTCGGAGCCACCCTGCTTCTCGGTCATCGACATGCCCGCGATCAGACCCCGCTTGGCCAGCGGCGGACGCAGGCCGAAGTCGTACGTCGAGGAGGCGAGCAACGGCTCGTAGGCGGCGGACAGTTCGGGCGCGGCGCGCAGCGCGGGGATCGCGGCGTACGTCATGGAGATCGGGCAGCCGTGGCCCGGCTCGGCCTGGGACCACAGGTAGAACTTCGCGGCCCGCACCAGATGGGCGCTCGGCCGGGTGTCGTTCCACGCCGCCGCGTGCTGACCCGAGGCGACGGCCTCGGTCATCAGGTGGTGCCAGGCCGGGTGGAACTCCACCTCGTCCACCCGGTGCCCGTACCGGTCGTGGGTGTGCAGCACCGGCGCGTACGCCTCGGCCTGTCGCGCCCACTCCTGGACCTCGGCCGAACCGGCCCGCGCGCCCAGCTCCCGCAGCTCGGGTTCGGCCCACCCGCCGCCCTCCCGGCGCACCACCTCCAGGAGCGCGACCTCGTCTGCCGTGCTGAAGTCCGTCAGCGGCGGGGGCTGGTTGAGCACGTCATGGGTGGGACTCACGGTGACCTCCGGGACGGCGCGAACGATTCCCTTACGCTTCCATGATGCGTGGCGCAGAACTGTAATGCACGGAGTGAGGGCGACAGTTTCTGGTCGAATGTTCGGGGCGCGCGAGCGCGGAGGCCAGCCGGCCACGACGGCCGGCCCACACGAGACGGGTGAGGGACATGAACCAGACGGGGCGCGCGGCCACCGAGCGACGTCGAGGCGATGGCGCCGCCGAACCCATCCTGCGCCCGCTGACCGCGCGCTCGATCGTGCTGAGCACGCTCCTCGGCCACCACCCGGCCGAACTCCCCGCACGCGCCCTGGTCCGCGCCGGGCAGGTCTTCGGCACCGCCGAGGGCACCATCAGGGTGGCGCTCACGCGCATGGTGGCCGCGGGCGACCTGGAGCCGCGCGAGCGGACCTACCGACTCACGGAGCGCCTGCTGGCCCGCCAGGCCCGCCAGGACGACAGCCGCGCACCACGCCTGCGCCCGTGGACCGGCGACTGGGAGATCGCCCTGGTCACCGGCGAGCGTCGACCCGCACCCGAGCGCGCCGCGCTGCGCCAGGCGATGGGCACGCTGCGACTGGCCGAACTGCGCGAGGGCAGCTGGCTGCGCCCCGCCAACCTGGACCGCCCGCGCCCGCCCGTCGCGGCCGAGCAGTGCGCCTGGCTCACCGGCGCCCCCGAAGCCGACCCGGTCGCGCTCGCCGCCCGCCTGTGGGACCTGGACGGCTGGGCCCGCCAGGCCCGCTGGCTGCTGTCCACACTGGCCGAAACCGACCGGCTGGCCGACCGCTTCGCGGTGGCCGCCGCCATCCTGCGCCATCTGCTGACCGACCCCGTCCTGCCCGACCCGCTGCTGCCCGCCCGCTGGCCGGGCGAGGCGCTGCGGGATGCCTACGCGGCGTTCGAGGAGGAGTTCCGTACGACCGTGCTGGACCGCGCGAGCTGAGCCAGGCCCTCGCGCGGGCCGCTTTCCCGACACACGGGAGCGTGCCTTCCTCGCGGCATGGCAGCGCTGTCAGCTCCCCGTGCCGCACCCCTGGCGGACCGGTTCGGGCCGGGCCCCTCCCGGCCCGGCGGTGGCAGGGGCCTGTCCTGCGGGCCGGCGGAGCGGCCCGCACCAGAGGGCGACGACGGGCCTGTACGGACCGCCGACATGGCCGGGTGGCGAACGGGGCGACGGGTACCGCGCTCCACCGCGACCATGTCTTCCGGATCGCCGGCCTCCCCGTCACCGCGCCGCCGCGCCAGGCGCGGCGGCGCCTCGACCGCCTACGCGCCGCCCGGTCGTTGGGCAGCGGGAAGCGGCCGGCCCCCACCCCGCACGCGCCGCGCCTGGCGCCCGACCCCACGCGTGCGCGAGGCGCCGCACCGCCTGGACGGTCCGCTGACGCGGCTGAGTGACGCGTTCCCGTGGTTGCTGGTCACCGCCTGGCCGAGGCGCCGAGCGAGGTGACGGCGGTCCGTTGGGGGATCTGGCGCAGGCGCCGCCCGGCGAGACGGGCCGCTCGATCGTGGTGCACAACCTGGCCGTGCTCGCCCGTCCACGCCTCGACCCCGGAACGGACCGAGGTCACGCCCGCCGCGCCCGACGCCGCCCAGGGGCGGGCGGCCTACCGCTACGGGCGGGCTCACCCAGGCTGACGAGAGCCGCCGGCACCGGTTGGCCCAGCGCGTTCGTACGCTCGACCCTCGCGCCCACGGGACTGGACCGGCGCGGCTACGCCACGCGCCGCCCGCGCTGCCGCTGGGCGCGCACGCGTGACTCGCCGCGAGCGCGGCCACCGCCGACCGGGACCGACCCGCCCGACACATCGAGCTGATGCGCGCGTTCGGACCGGCCCACGCCGCCGACCTGGCCCTACGCCGGCCCGTCCCCGCCACCGGACCTGAACAGCGCCCTCGGACCGGCCGGCCGAGCGAAACCACCGGTGCGGCTCGGGCGCCGGGCTAGAAGTCCACCCACGCCGGCTCGTCGGCCCGCGCCACCGACTCCTGCCCGAACTCCCGCTCGTACGCGCCGCGGATGTCCTCGATCTGGGTGTCGCGCTCCCGGGCCCGCGCCCCGGGGTAGAGCAGGACCAGTTCGTACGAGCGCTCCCGCACGATCGTGCCGTGTCGATCACGCCACTGCCCGCGCCCGTCGCGCAGGGTGAGCCCGTCGGGGAAGCGCGGGGTGACCCGCCGGTCCACGAAGTCGAGGAAGCGCCGTTCGGTGACGGGCTCGCCACCGTTGGACCGCGCCGTACCGAAGAACAGCCGGGTCTCCACGTACGCCGCGCCGCGCCGCACGACAGTGCCGCCGTCGGGCGCCGGGCGCCCCTCGCCCCACGGGGAGGAGGCGAGGGACACGCCCAGCGCGAGGGTCGCGGCGGCGGCCAGGGCGGCGAGCGCCACACGGGGCCTGGTGATCGACACGGGGACCGTCCCTTCGCTGGAGTGCGGGGCGACGCACGCGCGCCACCCCGTGGCGGCGTGACCACCGCGCGGCTCACTGTGGCGCACCCGCGCGCCGGTTGGCCCGCGCCCGCGATCCGCCCCAGGGGCCAACGGGAGCGGTCGTGCGGCCCCGAGCGCCCGTCGGCCGCCTCCAGGCGGGTGGGCGTCGTGGGGGGGGTGATGGTGAGCGTCGGCCGGGGCCCGGGGTGCTTCCCGGCGTTGGAGCCCGTCCCGGGGGATGACGGTGGGCTTCGTAGGATCCGCCAGCGCTGCCATGGGAACGGGCGTGGTGACGGTGCACGTGCGCCGTCGTCGCGTTCCAGGGGGGACATCCGCGCTGTTCCGCCAGCGGTGAACCCCGGCCCGTCCGGGCTCGACGATCACTACAGTCCGTCTCATGACGACGATCACCACGCATACGGTCGAGTACGCGGCCGACGGTTTGACGATGAGAGGGCACCTCGCGCTCCCGGCCGGTGACGGCCCCCGGCCCGCCGTGTTGCTCGGGCCGGAGGGCACGGGGCTCAGCGACGTCGAGCGCGGCCGGGCCGACGCGCTCGCCGAGTTGGGATACGTGGCGCTGGCCTTCGACCTCCACGGCGGACGCTACCTGGGTGACCCCGAGGAGATGCTGGCCCGCTGCATGCCCCTGCTCGCTGATCCCGACCGGATGCGGGGCATCGGCCACGCGGCGCTCGACGTGTTGCGTGCCGAACCGCGCACCGACCCCGACCGGATAGCCGCCGTCGGCTACGGCACCGGGGGCATCATCGCGCTGGAACTCGGGCGTGATGGCGTCAACCTGCGCGCGATCGGGACTGTCAACGCGACCACCACGGGCCGACCGGGCGAGGCGGCGAACATCCGCTGCCCCGTGTGGGCCGGGGTTGGATCGGAAGACCCGATCATGACGCCCGCGCAACGGGACGCGTTCACGGCGGAGATGCGGGAGGCGGGCGTCGACTGGCGCCTCACGATCTACGGCGGCGCCCTGCACGCCTTCCACCACCCGCCGGTCGACCATCCCACGGTCCCCGGCGTCGGCTACCACCCACGGCACGCGCGGCGAGCCTGGCGCGACGTCGTCGACCTGCTCGCCGAGTGCCTGCCCGTGGCGGAGGACCTGGGAGCATGACCCGGGTGAGCAGGGTGGCGCCGGGCCCGTCCGGTCTCGGGCACTGACCGCCCCGCCCCCGGGTGCGCACGGCACAGCCGCGTTCGGGGTGATGCTCGATCCCGGAGACGCCTTCGCGACGGTCGCGGCAGATGTCGAATCCACCGTCGCGCGCTGCTCTTTGACGCGCGTCCCGGCCACACCCCGGTCGGCCGCACACCGGCCCCCCTCCCGAGGCGCCGCGCGCACCGGCCCCGCCACCCACCGCGCGGGTCTCGCCCGGCGACCGGTCCAGCCGGAGTGCGCGCACCGACCAGTGGCCCGCCGGCCGAGGCACGCGGGCCCTGACCGGGGGGCCGGCTCGAAGGGGCGCGACCCGGTGGAGGCGGTCTACGCCTGGTCGGGGGCGGGGAGGCCGATCGGGTTGGGGAAGCGCAGGGCCGTGGCACAGGCTTCGGCCAGCGGTAGGAGCAGCGCCGTCAGACGCTCGCGCGCGGCGCCGTCGAGATCCTGCCAGGGGCGGCGGGCCGCCCGGTCGGTGGCCAACTCGACGTCGCGGAGCACCCGCAACCCCCGCTCGGTCGCCGCGCCGGCCCCGCTCAGCAGACCCCGCCCGGCGAGCCGGTCGACCGCCGCGTCCCACTCCTGGTCACTCCAGCCCCGAAACGGCTGGAGCTCGGTACGCGGCAGGTCGGCCCCCGCACGCAGCACGAGCGCCTCGCAACCGTCGAGACCCGCCGCCACCAGCGCCGCCACGTGCCCGTCGCCCCGGTGCTCGCGCAGCAGCGTCGCCGCGTGCCACAGCCGGGCCAGCGGGTCCGTCGGCCACGGCAACGCGCTGTTCGCGGCGGCCAGCACCCGCCCGGCACAGTCGAGTCCGTCGGCCCGCGCGGTGAGCTCGTCCGCCGCTCGCCGTGCCGCCTCCTCCTGGCCGGCCAGCAGCCGTCGCAGCGCCGTGACCGCCCCCTCCAGCCGCAACTCCAGCGCCCGCCGTGGCGGAAGGACCCGCCACACCGAGGGCAGGGCGCGGCCCACCATCACCGGCGAGAAGTTGGCGAAGGCGGCCACCACCGGCTCGGGCCCCACCGCGCCGAGCGGCGCCGCCCGACCGGCGAAGTAGCCCGGCCAGAAACCGCGCAGACCCGCCGCGCCGAACACCGTGTACGCGTCGGGCGCGAAGTAGCTCACAGCGTGCAGGGGTTCGACCAACCGCCACAGGGCGCCGGCCGTTCGCACGTCCTCGCTCATCTCAGCTCCTCTTGTCGCGGGGCGCCGCCGGCCCGGGTGGCCGGGACGGTGGAAGGGGTCCGCGCTCGCGCCGTCGGCACGCACGAAGCGCGGCGCAGCAGGGTCAGGAACCGGCCGGCGAAGACCGGGTGGCCGGCCGGGGAGGGGTGGAGCCGGTCCGAGCCCTCCGGTTCGAGGAACAGCGGCACACAGCTGGGCCCGAACACCTCGGGGCCGTGCACGTAGCGCACCTGCCGGTCGCCGTGTTCACGCAGCAGCCGCACCGCGTACCGCACCCGGTCGCGGGTCTCCCGCACGCTCAGGCCCGAGGGCCCGGCCATCTCCTCGCGATCGGGCGCCAGGATGGTGGACATCACCGCGAACGGCGTGTCGGGGTGCCCCTCGCGCACGGTCTGGACGAAGCCGATCACCGCCGCCGTCAGCGCGTCCCCACTGTGCGTGCCCAGGGTGTGCACGTTGATGCCCACACAGACGCTGAGCAGCTCGGCGGGCTGGTCCCGCATCAGCCGCGCGGTCATCGGCTGGAGATAGCAGCCCGCGCCGAGCGCCAGCGAGGTCAGGTCCCAGCCCGCGCGCCGGGCCACCAGCGCCGGCCAGGTCCGACTGGGGGACCGGGCACCCCGGCCCTGCGACACGGAACTGCCGTAGTGCACCCAGCGCGGCCGGTCCCCGGGCGGGTCAGCGGCCACCACCGCGCCCGTGGCCACCGCGAGGTCGCGCAGCCGGAACCGGTGGTAGTACGGCAGCCACAGCTCCACGACCGGTGGGCCCGCGTCGTCGGCCGGAGCGGATCCGTCCGCCAGCCCCGACACCTCGAACTCCGCGTCCTCACCGTGCGTCTCCAGCGCCACCGAGGCCACGCGCCGCCCGTCGCGCAGGACGTCCAGGTGGGCGCGCTCCGGCGGACCGGCCAGTCGGGGCGCCGGATCGGCCTGGTAGCGACAGCGCAGCCAGGAGCTGTCGGTCCGCAGCGTGATCCGCACGCCCGAGGGCATCGCGGCCCGCCCTGTCCCGCCCTCCGGCAGGTACAGCGCGGCCCGCTCGTGCGGCAGCCGCCAGGGCGCCGTCCACCGCGCGGTGCGCTCCAGGGAGATCGTGCCCCGGTAGCGCAGCAACGGGTCGTCGTGGGCCAGCCGACGCGCTCCGTCCGTCCGGCCTGTGGCCCGCCCGTCGTCGCTCATCGCCGGCCGTCCGGGTCCACCATCGCCGCGAGCGCGCTGACCGTGTTCCAGTTGCGCGCGGTGCCGACGAGACCGAGCCGCTTCTCCCACAGCGCCTGGGTGAGCCTGGAGTGGCGCACCCCCTCCGGGCAGTGGACGTAGATCTCCCGCTCCCCGACGCGGAACTGGTCGGGGGCGTACTCCGCCGGGTCCAACTCCGTCAGCGGCGCGGGGTCCACCGGGCCCGACAGGAAGGTGACCAGCAGCCTGGAGGGGTCGAAGTCCACCTCACGGAACGGGTTTCGCGCGGCCACGCGACACAGGTCGCCTCCCTCCCTGACGAGCACGCGCACATCGAGGGACAGCCGCTGGGCGATGGCACGCTCCAGGGCCTCGCCCACCGCGTCGGGGGTCGGGTCGGAGTCCGGTGGCACGAACACCGCGTTGCCGCTCTGGAGGTGGGTCCGCACCGCACCGCACCCCAGACCGGCGAGCAGCTCCCGCAGGGTGGCCATGGGAATCCGACGGTGCTGCCCCACGTTGATGCCGCGCAACAGCGCCACGTATCTGGTCACCGGGCCACCGTAACCGCGCCCACTGACAGTGACGGGGTGCCGGTCTCGGCGCAGCCGGTGCGGCGTCGTGGGCGGGCGGGAGCTGAACGCCACCGGCCCGGGTCCGCGGGCCCCCCCGCCCCCGGCCCGCGCCCCCGCGCGGGGAGTTTAAGTCGCCCGGTGTTCGGCGGTTGGCG